>DATDCH010000770.1:0-2759 GCA_036524455.1 Kofleriaceae bacterium
GAGCGCGGCTCTGACCGACAAGTACATGCCGAAGGAAGCGTTTGGCGATCCGGGGCACATGGCGTGGCTCGCACTCAAGACGCCGCGGCTCCATGAATCGCAAGCGCTCTACGCGAACATCGAAGTGTCGAGCACGTGGAACGACGATGGCTTCGGCACCGGCGCGTTGATCGACGGGCGTCGCGAGACCGCGTTCTCGTCGCACCTCGGCAAGCCCGACGATCACGAAGAGTGGATCATTCTCAACCTGCCGAGCGGCCGCGAGTTCTCGTCGATCGTGCTGCACCCCGCGGCCAACGGCTTCCCGATCGATTTCAGCGTCGAGCTGTGGGACGGCGCGGGATGGGTGCCGCGCATCCAGCAGACGAACTATCCCGAGCCGAAGGACGCGGTGACATTCAAGTTCCCGAACATGGAGGCGACCGACCGCGTTCGCTTTCGCGCGACGAAGCTGCGCCATGTCGGCGCCGACTACGTGCTGCGCCTCGCCGAGATCGAGCTGTTCCGTTAGAGCTTGCGCGCGATGACGACGAACTCGTTGTAGCGGAACACGCGACCGAGGGCGCGAGGGAACGGGAACGAGTAGTCGGTCTCGGGCGTGAGGCCCGCGCTGGTCGCGAAGTCGCGCAGCTTCGCGCTGTCGACGAACTCGACGTGCGTCGGGTCGGAGCGGAAGCCGACCTCTTGCGGCGTGATGAACACAGCGCGTCCACCAGCGCGCAGCCGGGGGACGTACTTCGCAACGAGAGCGCGGGCTTCGGCTTCGCGCATGTGCTCGAGCACGTGTGAGAACAGGAGCGAGTCGAACTGCTGGCCCGAGCCGTAGGGAGTTGCTTCGAATTCTTCGGGCGTGTGCACGGTGAGGCCGGCATCGCGACAACGCTCGAGACGTGCCGGGTTGATATCGATGCCGATACCGTTGCCGTTGTGATGGATGAGCTGGCGACCGAAGCCGCAGCCGACATCGAGCATGAAGCCGAGGTCGAGGCGCTGGATGTGCTTGCGATAGGGACGCTGCACATCGAGCAGCTGCTTCCACCACACTGGGTCGCCGGCGCGGACACGTTTCGCGTTGGCGGAATCGATCGCAGGTGACATCGTCGTCATCGCTCGGAGCGCCAGAAGCTATCACTTCATCGCACGCATAACACTGCTATCTGGCTTCCCCGTGGAGGCTGCGGTATTAGGCAACTACTGATGCGGTCTGGGTTGCGCTGACATGCGCACGATTCGCGAATTCCTGAAGAATCGTCGAATTCAGGGCGCGGGCGCGTATTTTCTCGTCCAGGTCTTTCAGTCCGGAATCGCCCTGGTCCTGATCCCGCTGTACACGCGGTACCTGGTGCCGAGCGAGTACGGCATCGTGCAGACCTGCGCGGCGATCGTGACCGCGATCAACGTGTTTGGCTTTTTGTGCGTGCAGGAGGGCGCGTACTTCGCGCTCATGCGGAAGGAACCCGATGCACCGAAGCAGGTCGCCGCGACGCTGCGCTTCGAGTTGCTTGTCGCGGCGATCGCGCTGCCGGTGTTCGTACTGATCGCACTGACCTGGCGGGAGCGCACCGTTGCTGGTGTGTCGCTGTTCCCGTACGTGGCAGGTGTCGCGTTCGCGGCAGCGGCGAACCAGATCGTCACGACGTACTTGCTCGCGCTGCAGGCTGTCGAGGAGATCCGACGCTGCGCGGTGATCAGTTTCGTGATCTTTGCGAGCATCACGTCGGTGCAGGTGTTCCTGCTCGTCGGCCCGGAGCTCGAGGCGCTCAGCTACATTTACGCGCAGGTCATCGGTTCCGGGCTGGCCGCGGTGTTCGCCGCGGCCGCGCTGATCCGGCGGTACGGATTTGCGACGACGCGCGAGCACACCCGTAAGGTGATCCGGTTCTCGGCGCCGCTCGTCCCGCACAACGCGGCGCATTGGGCGCGCGGCAACGTCGATCGCGTAATGCTGTCGAGCGTCACGTCGACGGCGCAGACCGGCGTCTACGGCATGGCGGCGACGTACGCGAGCTTGCTCACGATGGCACTCGACGCATTTCGTCTCGTCAACAACCCGCGGTTCTTCTCGCTGATCCCCGAGCCCGAAGCGAATCGGTCGCAGATTACGAGCATCCTGCCGGTGTCGCTCGCTGCGTTGTCGGCGCTCGCGATCGTGATGTCGTTGCTCGCGAAGGACATCTTTCATTTGTTCCTCGCGCCCGACTACTGGGACGCGTACCGCTATGTCCCGCTGCTCAGCGTCGCTGTGCTCGCGTTCGGCGTATACATCAACGTCGTGAACGTGCTGTTTCACAAATCGCGCACGGCGCTGATCAGCGCGGCGACCGTCGGTGGCTCGCTGATCGGCATCGGCGCGACGTGGCTGCTCGTCTCGCGCTACGGCCCGTGGGGCAGCGCGGCCGGCATCCTCATCGTCAACGTTGCGATCACGTCGTTCGTTGTCGTGCTCGTGCAGCGCGAGACGCGGCTACCATGGCCGTGGCTACCGACGCTGCTGTGTGTGTGTGCGCCGCTCGTCTGTTACGTGGGCGGGATGATCGATCAGGCACTCGTCGTGCGGCTCGGCGTCGCGCTCGGAGCCGCACTGCTACTCGGTGCGGTAGCGTTTCCCTACGCACGCCGGCTCGTGGGTTCCGACGTGTCATGACGTGCGTGTGTTGTGGTGGCGCGACGACGCCCACGCGATATCAGGCCGAGCTCGGCGGCGGCGTGCTCGTCGTGTGCTCGCAGTGCCGTCATATCGCCGTGTCCGTGTTGCCGTC
>DATDCH010000771.1:0-13949 GCA_036524455.1 Kofleriaceae bacterium
CATCTTCGGTACGTACTTCTTGCCGTGGTTTGATCTCGGTGATCGGGTGGTCGGATTCGGCGGCGGCGTGCGGGCCAGCTACTTCCCGCGCGACGATGGCCGCGGCCTCTACATCACGCCGTACGTGCGTGCGGCACGCGTGACCGGCGAGCACGATGAAGGCATCGAAGGCACCGGCGTCGCGGTCGAGCTCGGTGCGTTTGTCGGCTATGCGTTTCGGCTGACCAGCCGCCTCGATCTGCGTGTCGGCGGCGGCGCGCAGTACATCTATATCGACGGCGACAACGACTTGGGTGCGAGCACGCCGTTTGTCGCGCTCGATGCTGTCGTCGGCTACCGGCTCTAGCGGCGGCGCAGACGCAGGAGCGCGAGCAGCACGAGACCGAGCGCGCCCAGGCCACTTCCGCCCGCTGCGGAGCAGCCGCCTTCGTCTCCAGCGACGTCGTCCGGGAGATCTTCGCCGCTGTAGGCGGTCTCGCAATCGTCGGCCTCGACGACAGCGCCCGTGGCTTGCTCGATCCACTCGATCAGCTTGTCGGTGCGCACGTAGATGCCGCCGCCGCCGCACGGCGTGTCCGCGTTGTCGACACCGCGCGAGACTGTGCCGATCACGACGGTGCCGACCGGCGTGTCGAGATAGACCGGGCCGCCCGAGTCGCCGAAGCACGAATCGGCTGCACCGGTGCCGCCCGCGACGAACTCCCCGCCCGGCGCGAGTGCTTTCTTGCAGCCGTTGCCGCCGGTGCACTCGGGGTCGGTGACTTCGGTCATCGCTTCACGCTGCTGCGTGTTCGCGGTTTGCCCCATGGTGTCGGTCGCGCCGAATCCGACGAGATGAACGGCGGTGGCGCGCTCTACGCGATCGAACGTACAGCTCGTGCCGAGCTTGCGCGGCTTGACACCTTGGATCGGCGAGGCGAGGACGAGGACGGCTGCGTCGTACGACGATTGCCAGTTCGGGTAGGCCTCGACGTGCGCGACATGGACGCGCACGCCGTTGTCGGAATTCGAGTAGTCGACCGTGTTCGCGATGACCTGCTGGGGATTGATGCCGGCGCAGTGGCCCGCGGTGAGCACGACGTCGGGCGCGATCAGCGTGCCCGAGCACGTGCCGTTGGTGCCCAGCACCGCGACGGCGTCGGGCCACTGACCCTGCTGTGCGGTAGTGCCACCGACGACCGCGCTGTCGATCTGTGACACCTGCGCGCCATCATTCGGCTGATCCACGCACGCTGCGAGGAGCACCGCGAATGTATACGCGACGGGTGCGTGACGAGGCATGGCCGCGAAGAAGAGCAACGTGCATGCCGGCAGGTCGCTGCGCGCGGGCGCTCGCGGTCAGAACCGCACGCATGCTCGATGGCGCGATCGCGCGAGCTAATTGAGCCACAACAAATAACGAAGCTTCCGTTCGACCGTATCGGTGCCTCGCGCCACTTCGCTGGCCATGTGACGGAGTCGCCCGACGAGCGGCGACGCGCGCATCGATTCGGCATAACCGCGGCCCAGTAGACCGCGCAACAACCGTTCGTACATTTGCGGACGCGGCAGTTTGTCGTCGAGATCAAAGACGATGTCTGTCGGCTCGCGTAGCAGGCGTCCGAGGTCGACGTAGGCGTTCGGCACGTCGGAGGCGCCAGGCGTTCCGAAGGTCGCGAGCGCGACCTCACGCAGCGAGATGCCTTCCTTACTCTCGAGCAGGCGGCGGATGTCACCGAGCACGGTTGCCCAGGTCGCGAACAGCGCGGCGTCGACGGGCAGCGGCATCGCGTAGTTTTTCTGCTTCGGGTTCGGTAACCACTCACGGTCGTCGTCCGTCTCCTTTAGGTAGGCGTCGCGTGTCTGCTCGGCGTAGCTGAGTCCGGCGAGCACGAGCTCGCGTGCGCGCTTCACGCGACCCGGATCGACGAGCTTGATCGCGATGTTGATGCGATCGCTGTTGGTGTCGCGAAACAGCTTGTCGAGCTCGGACCACCGGTAGGCGAGCACGACCTCGACGCCTGCGCGCTGGAACTGCACCATCGCGCGCGCCCACAGCGCGTCGCCCTGGTCGAAGCGGTAGGTCGGCCGGCGCCGCGGATCGTTCTCGGCGAGCTCGCCGCCATTCCCGTCGAGCTCGAGCTCGAACAGCTTGCGATCGCGGTCGTCGATGCGGCCGTTGCGGTTCCAGTCGGACTCTAGGCACGCGACACACAGCTCGAGCGCGAAGCTCGGATCCGCGGCGGCGACCTCCAGATCGCGATCGATGGCCTCGAGCGCGCCGAGAAACGCGAGCCATGCAGCGCGGCCACGTTCGTGGTCCAGCGCATCGAGCCTCTCGCCGGCGTCGACGACCGCGCCGAGCTCCGAGAACAGCTGCGAGCCCGCCTGTTGGTAACGCGCGATCGCGCGGACGCCCGCGGCTTGCGAATCACGCGGATCGCGCGCGAGCGTGACGTTGGCCTCGCGCAGCGCGACGTCGAACTTGCTGTCCTGCATCGCGGCGAGCGCCGGACTGCGGACGTACGTGGGCTGCGGCAACTGGGGTTCGGGCTGCCCGCACGCCACGAGAATTGCCACCATCGTGATGTTTCGCATGCCGTGAAGATGCGTGAGGGCCCGATCGGGGCGACTCGGTTCACGCGTTGTTCACGCGTCGATCACGACTGCGCAACCGTGCGACCGCGCTGACCAAGTTCTTCGCAGCGCGAGCGGTGGTGCACAGTCGCGCGTGATCGCACTGGTTCGACGGGTTCTCACGGCGTAAGCGATGAAGATTGCGCGCGGCACGCTGGGTGCACTAGCCATCGTCATGCGTTCGAGAGCTCACATCGCTGGACACCCGATCCACCCGATGCTGATCGCGTTTCCCGTCGCGCTTTACGTCGCGACCGTGGTGACGCTGCTTGCGTTCGTCGGCACCGGTGACGCGTTCTGGTATCGCGTCGCGACGTGGTCGAACATCGGCGGCGTCGTGATGGCAGCTGTCGCTGCGGTGCCCGGCCTCATCGATCTTCTCGGTCTGCCGCGCCACTCGCGGGCCCGCGTGACCGGCGTCAAGCACGCCGCGTTCAACGTCCTCGCGCTCTCGCTGTTCGCGGTCAGCGCCGTGCTGCTCTATCGCGGAGCCGACGTCACCGCGCCACTCGCGCTCAGCATCCTCGGCGCGCTGTCGACCCTCGCCGCCGGCTGGCTCGGCTGGACGCTCGTGCAGACCCACCACGTCGGCATCAAGCCCGCGCAGTTCGGTCGCGACGTCGAGCCCGACTATCACGTCGATGATGTCGACCGCGACTCGCAGCCGCGCATGCCCGCCAGCTACGTCGAGACCTACCGCACGACGATCCACCACTAACGTTTAACTCCAAGTCTGTAGTTAGCTTCCACCCCACTGCCCGTCGCGAAATCGGTCCCTGGATCGACGAACGATGGGCGGTGTTTTTTTCGGTGAAGCGTATTTTTGCGTGCGACCGCTTCACGGGGCCGCCGTCTGGGGACATCCCAGGAGGCTTTCCCCATGCGTTTGATGATGATTTTGACTGTCTTGCTTGGTTTTGCCGCGTGTAGCTCGCCGACCGTGAACAACACGATCAACAACGGCTCCGCCGCGATGAAGGAGAAGGACACCGCGAGCGGCGTCAAGAACTACGCGAAGTCGACGCCACCGTCGGGCGCCACGTCGATGGGCATGATGAGCTCGCCCAAGGCGGGCAACCAGACGATTCCGATCACGAACGTCGAAGTGTACGTGTTCACGGCCGACATCGACGACGACGCCGCAGGCGAGACGCTGTACTGGGCGTACGACGGCGAAGAGATCTACGTGTGGGGCACGATCGACATCGTGTGCATCGACGACGACGGGTTCGACACCGGCGAGACGGGCGAGGCCTACTTCATCTATGAAGCGGACGAGTACGGTTACGGCTGGATGGTCGCGACCGACTCGTGCGGCTACTCGACGCTGTACGGCTGCTCCGATGACGGTAGCGGCGAGACGTGCGGCGGCTGCGATTGGGACGATAGCTACATCGTCTGCGCCGCCGAGTAACTGCAGGCAGTCTTGGCTCGGCATCGCCGTGCAAGCGGGCGACGCCGCGGCTCGTGTTACACCTGGTGGGTGGACGAGCTCGCGGCGGCGTTCTTGACTCGACTCCCCGCCGAGTTTCGCGGCAACGCGGATGCCATCGCCGGTGAGCTTCACGAGCTGGTCGCCCGCGCGCGCCGCGAAGCACCCGATGTCGATCTCGATCCGCTCGGCTTCGTCGCGCATGCGGCCGAGCGCGTCACGTTCGACGCGCAAGGCCGGCCCGCGCTCGGCTCGCTGCACGCCGGTGACTTGTGGATCGCATACGGCTGCGTCGCGAAGCACGACGGTGCACTCGCCGCGTTCGAGGTGCGTTTCGCACCCGAAATCAAGAAGGCGCTCTCTCGCTCGTTCGAACGCGCGCTTGCCGAGGACGCGGAGCACAAGCTGCGCGAGAAGCTGTTGCTCGTCGGCGACGACGAGTTGCCCCGGCTCGCCAGTTACGCGGGACGCGGTGCGCTCGGCGGCTGGTTGCGTGCGGCTGCGGTACGCATGGCCGTCGATCTGATGCGGTCGCGTCGCGAGCTGCCCGCGGATCCGGCGTCGTTTGGCGATGCCGCGGCAGGCAACGATCCGCTGCTCGCCTCGCTCAAGGAACGCTATCGCACCGAGTTCCGTGCGGCATTCGGCGAGGCCGCCGCGCAGCTCACCGATCGCGACCGCACGTTGCTCAAGTATCGCTTCGTCGACGGGCTATCGATCGACGAGATCGGTCCGCTCTACGGCGTGCATCGGGCGACGATCGCGCGCTGGCTCGCGAGCACGCGCGAAAACCTATTCGAGCTGACCCGCGCGACGCTGATGGCACGGCTGTCGATCGCCGACAGCGACGTCGATAGCATCTTGCGGCTGATCGATAGCCAGCTCGAGATCTCGATCGAAGCCGTGATGCGCTGATTTCGTGCGACGGGATCGCGGCGCTTCCGTCTAGGGGCATCCACCAAGGAGCTCCTCATGTTGAAGACGATTTTGTTCGTTGCCGTGTCGCTCGCCGCTTGCGCCCCGAAGCAAACCACGCCGATCTACGTCGGCGGCCAGGGCAGCCCGGCAGCTCAGAAACCGCGTGGCGTCGCGCTGCGCGGCAAGGTTCCGCGCGGCAAGCGCGTCGATTACATCGTCGCGGTCCAGGTCGACCGCCAAGGCAAGCGCCACCGGATTCGCGTGCGCCCCGCCGCCGACGGCAGCTACGCGCTGCAGCTTCCGCGCGGTCACCGCTACGCGATGGCGTACGAGCACCAAGGCAGGTTGATCGGCAACGTCAGCTTTCCGAGCGCGACTGGCCGACCGACAAGCGTGATCAACGTGTCCCAGAATGTCGTCGTCAACCAGCAGTACATCGACCTAGGCGAACCCTCATTCGTCGGCGGTGTGTTCGTCGCCGCGTACGATCCGGAGGTCTATCTCGACTCCGATGGCGATGGCATGACCGACGCGCAGGATCTCGACGACGACGGCGACGGCATGGGCGACCTGCAGGATCCCGACGATAGTGACGTCAACATCGTCGCCGACGCGTCGGCGTTCGACGGCGACTTCGAGGATATCGACGCGAGCGAGCCTGCATATGACGACGGCGCTGGTCACGACGACGGCGGCCACGACGACGGCGGCCACGACGACGGCGGCCACGATGACGGCGGCCAGCAGCACGACGACGACGGCCACGACGACTAGCCGCGTCGCGTTGCGATTGCTGCGAGGATTGGACGAGGCCGCTTTTCGCAGGTGCCGAAACCGGCGTAGGCTCGCCACCTCGTGCAGCTCGCGTCGACGATCCGAGGCGTTCGTTACAGCTTCGCCTCCGTCAAGGAGGTGCTCGCGAAAGCGAACCCGCCGAAGAGCGGTGACGACCTCGCCGGCGTGTCGGCGCGCGATGCGGTCGAGCGAGTTGCCGCGCGTGCGGTGCTCGCGGACCTCACACTCGCCGAGCTGCGCGCGAACCCCGTCGTGCCCTACGAGCAGGACGAGGTCACGCGTATCGTCGAGGACGATCTCGACGATCAGGCGTACCGCGCGGTCAGCCACCTCAGCGTCGGGCAGTTTCGCGAGTGGCTGCTCGATATCGAGACCACCGGTCCCACGCTGCGCGCGATCGCGCCGGGCCTCACGCCCGAGATGGTCGCCGCCGCCGCGAAGCTGATGTCGAACTTCGATCTGATGACCGTCGGCTCGAAGTGCCTCGTCGTCGTGCGCGCGAACAACACGCTTGGCTTGCCGGGCCGGCTATCGTCGCGCTGCCAGCCGAACCATCCCACCGACGACGTGCAAGGCATCCTCGCGTCGATGCGCGAAGGCCTCTCGTACGGCTGCGGCGATGCGGTGATCGGCGTCAACCCGGCGACCGACACGCCCGCATCGACCGCGGAGATCCTCACTGCGATCGACGACGTGCTGAAGCGCAACGCGGTGCCGACGCAACACTGCGTGCTCTCGCACGTCACCGTTCAGATGAAAGCGCTCGAGTCGATCGGTTGCCCGATGGATCTGATGTTCCAGTCGCTCGCCGGCACCGAGGCCGGCAATCGCGCGTTCGGCATCAGCGTCAAGCTGCTCGACGAAGCGTGGGCGCTGATGAAGGAGAAGGGCTCGACGAAGGGTCCGAACCGGATGTACTTCGAGACCGGTCAGGGCTCGGCGCTGTCGAGCGCGGCGCACCACGGCGCCGATCAGGTCACGATCGAAGCGCGCTGTTACGGGCTCGCGCGCCGCTACAAACCGTTTCTCGTCAATACCGTCGTCGGGTTCATCGGTCCCGAGTACCTCGAGGACGGTCCGCAGATCACGCGCGCCGCGCTCGAGGATCACTGCATGGGCAAGCTGCTCGGCATCCCGATGGGCTGCGACGCGTGCTTCACCTATCACGCGAAGATGAGCCAGGACGAGCTCGAGAGTTTGAAGGTGTTGCTCGGTGCGGCGGGCTGCACGTACTTGATGTCGCTGCCGGTCGGCGACGACATCATGCTCAACTATCAATCTACGAGCTATCACGACATCCCGACGGTCAGGCGGCTTCTGAACAAGCGCCCCACGCCGGAGTTCGACGCGTGGCTCGACGAGAAGAACATCTGGCGCGGCGATCAGCCGGGTGCGTACTTCGGCGACGTCGCGGCGATCAAGTAAGAGCTGCGTTCCACCGCACAAAATCGCTAGCGGCCAAGGCGCGAAGGTAGTCGCGCGTGCGCTGGAGGCGACAACTGCGTACGCGAGTAGCGTGATAGCGTGATGACGTGAGCGACGAAGAAGACAAGCGACATGGCTCGAGCGGTATTTTCAAAGTCATCGTCGAAGGCGCGAAGAAGCTGAAGCGCGCCGTCACCGAGAGTGACGCCGAGCTGTCTCCGGCAGCGAACCTGCTCGCGGTGACGATCGGCCAAGCGTTCATCGCCGGTCGGTTCGGCGACGTTCATGCGCTCGGCACGCCACCGTTTCAGAACCGCACGAGCAAGGAAGCGTTCGAGTCGAGCTGGCGCGCGACGCTCGCCGGCCGCACGCTGACCGGATTCTCGATCACCGACGCCGGCCACATCGACCTCGGCTACGTGCCCGGGCTCGAGGAGGTCTCGCAGGACGACTTCGTCGGCTTCGCACAGATCACGTTCTCGACGCCCGAGGCCAAGCTCGAGGACGAGAAGGCATTCGCGATCGCCGCGGTGCTGCTCGATCACGACGGCACGATCCGGCTCGGCGCGCTGCACGCTCGTTAGCGGGCGACTTCGGCGAGCTTCGGCGCGAACGCGTGATCGATCGGTTCGCAGCGCAGCGGCAAGCCGAGCGGAATGTCGACCGGCGCGTCGGCGACCGCACCGACACCGATCGCGCGCAACGCGAGCGGCAACGCGATGCCATCGGTGACGAGCTGCCAGTGCCCGACGTCCGTCGTCGCGTAGAGAATGCGCGCGTCGGGGAAGCCTTGCTCGGGCAGACCGTCGAGCTTCACCGTGCTCGGTAGGTGGCGATGCATCCAGTTGCTGTAGCCCTGCGTCTCGTACGCGATGTTGACGAGCCGGCGCTGCTTGTCCTCGCGCACCCACGGCATGAACCGATACTCGCCGTACATCGCGTCGAGTAGCACGACGGTGTCGAGCAGCTCGTTCGGCAGCCAGTTCGCGAGTGTGCGGTACGCACCGGAGTGACCGACCGCGACGAGCCGCTTGCTCGGCAGCGTGACGTCGACGCTGTCTTTGACGGTGCGCACGAGCGCGTGCAGCGAAGGCCATGTCAGCGAATCGCGCTTGTCCATCGGCGACTGCGCGGCGATGAACATCGCGTTGATGCCCGACAGCGCGAACTGCTGCGGGAGGCGATAGTCGGCCCACGCTTCGTCGACACTGACGAAGTAGCCGTGTACGAACACCACGGTGGCGGCGGTCGCGGCGTCGTAGCCCGCGGGGATCCAGACGTGAATCGGGCCGCGCTCGGAGTCGATGCGCCAGTGCCGGCCGCGCGCGACAGCCTCGTCGAGCGCGATCTCGTTCGGGGTCGGTGCCGGTGGCACGACGAGGGCGACCGGGTCGGCCTTGTCGGCGGCGAGCACGAAGTCCGTCAGCGAGCGAACGTCGGCCTGCGCTGGGGTCGCAAAGCTCGAGATCGCGAGGGTGACCGCGGCGACTCGTAAGGAGCGACCGAGGACAGGGTACGGCACGTTCTAAGTTTCACCGGGTTCGCCGGCGGCGGCTAGCAAAAAGCTGCGACGGTGATCTGGTGCAACGGCGCACGGTCATGTTCATCGCGTCTTGCGGCCAATCGGTGCGCCGTCGCACGGTTGCCAACTTCGCGTGACGCAGACCGTCGCGCGCTTGCCCCTCGGCGGCGGTCGTGGTGACGTAGTCGCCCGTGAGTCGAACCCGGCAGCTGATCGCTTCCTTGCGCGATGCGCTAGGCAGCGCCGAGCCGCTGCCCCCGCCGCCGCCATTGCCCGACGTGCCACCTCCGCCTGCCCGGGTGTACACGCCGCGCCCCGAGAAACGGCCGTTTGCCGCAGAGGCCGCAAAGCACACGACAGCGCTCGTCGGAATCGGCCACGTCGGCACGCGCTACGCCACCGACGTGGTGCTGCAGTTTCAAGCCGAGCTCGCAGTCGCGCACGCCGCGGTCGGCACGCTGTTGCCCGACGAGTGGGCGGAGCAGAACGGCTTCATCGGCGTCAAGTCGCGCGTCGGCGACCATCGCGAGTTCCTGCTTCGCCCCGACCTCGGACGCCGGCTCGATGACGAGTCACTCGCGATCGTGCGCACGAAGTGCGTACGTAGTCCCGCGGTGCAGATCATCGTCGCCGATGGGTTGTCGGCGGTTGCATGCATGGGCTCGGGCAAGGCGCTGTACGACGCGGTCGCGCGTGCATGTGAGGCGCGCGGCCTGTCGGTAGGCTCGCCGGTGTGTGCGCAGTTCGCGCGGGTATGGCTCGAGGACGAGATCGGCCAGGAAGTCGGCGCGAAGGTCGCGATGATCTTGCTCGGCGAGCGCCCGGGACTCGGCACCGGCGACGGCTTGTCTGCGTACGTCGTCCACGATCCGAAGTGCGGCAAGACCGACGGCGACCGCAACATGATCTCGAACATCCACCCGCGCGGCACGCCGGTCGAAGATGCGGCCGGCCGGCTCGCGTCGTTCGCCGCCGCGATGATCGAGCAGCGCACGAGCGGCGTCACACTCGATCTCGCACGGCTCGGCGAAGCCGGCGAACGTGCACCGAGGCCGCCGCAAGTGCGGCAGCGCCTCGTGGAGCGCGGCGGATGATCCTCGAACCGATCGTACCGACCGTGCTCAGCGTGCGCCGGCTGCCGAATGCGGATCCGGCGATGATCCGCGCGTACGGCGGCGATCCCGAGAGGCATCGCTCGCTCGGCCTCGTGACGGTAGACCAAGATGATCCGACGTATGTCGCGCTCGACGAAGCGACGAAGCACGCACCGGTCGACGTGATCTTCGCGAAGAGCTTTTACGCTGGATCCGCGCATGCGAGCGGGCGGCTGTCTGGCGAGATCCTCGGCGTGCTCGGCGCCGAGGAGCCGGAGTCGATCGAGCACGCGCTGGCCGCACTGCTGCGCTGCCTCGAGCACGATGCGTGTTTTTACGACGCCGATGGCAAGCGCACCGTGACCGTGTTCCCGCACGTGATCACGTCGCTCGGCGAGTACTTGTCAAAGGAGGCGGGCCTCGCGCCCGGCGAGCCGATGGCGTACCTCGTCGCACCGCCGCTCGAAGCGTCGATCGGGCTCGACGCGGCGCTCAAAGCGGCAGCCGTGCGTGCGGTCAAAGTGATGACGCCTCCGACCGAGACGAACTTTGCGGCAGCGTGGTTGACCGGTACGCTGGATGAATGCGAAGCGGCGGCCGTCGCGTACGCAGCTGCGGTCGTCGATGTCGCCGCGGCGCCGAAGCGATGAGATACCGTGTCCTGCGTCGAGTCGTTTCTTCACGACGCGACCTCCGGGATGCGCGCGACGAACGGACGACGATTCGTCGCGACGCTGTAGATGGCGTGGAGCAGCTTGCGCATCGCTGCTACGAGCGCGACCTTGCGCAGCTTGCCAGCGGCAACGAGACGAGGCTCGCCGTCGTGCTGCTCGCACTCGTCGCATGCGGCGATAACCTGCCTCCGCGCGACGACGTGCGCAGCGGCCAGCGGCTCAAGCTCGCCCGCTGGCAATACGACGATGGCACGCGCCAGCTCGAGACGACCTGGTACTACGACGCGGTGCTGCGCGAGCGCTGCACGCCATCGGCGTGGTCCGACGGCAATCGCTACTGCGCACCGCCGACCGACGAGGCGGTCTACGTCAGCGACTCGTGCACGCGCGCGCTCGGCCGCACCCCGACCGCCGCGACACCGGCGTCGTGGTTCGCGACCACGTTCTATCTGCAAGGTGAGCCGCTGCGGTCACGCTTGTTCGAACGCGGCGAGGCTACGCTCGCGCCGGTGACGATCTGGCAGAAGCACGCGAACGGTTGCATCGGACCGATGTCGCCCGGCGAGTACTTCGAGTATTTCGAGCTCGGCCGCGAGGTACCCGACCTCGTACGCATGCATCGCAGCGAGCCGCGCGGCGACGGCGAGCTCACGCGCGTGGACGAGATTAGCGACGACGGGTTGCGCGTGCCGGTTGCGTATTACGACCGCCGGCTCGGCGTTGCGTGTACACCTGCCGAACGTGCGAACGTCGAGAGCGTCGAGTGCGTGCCCGACGACGCCGCGCTCGTCGCGTACTTTCACGAGGTCGGTTGCCTCGAGCCCGAGCTCGCGATCATGAGCTCGATCGTGCCGGCGACCGCGAAGCAGTACGTGGAACGCACGCGCTGCTGGCACTACTTCGCGGTTGGCGAGGAGGTCACCGCACCGCCGCTCTACGAGGCGCTGGGTGGCTCGTGCGTGCCGGTGGCGCCGCCGGCGGGCGCGCACTTCTATCTCACCGCGGGTCCGCACCAGACGCAGGGCTTGCTGCGCGTGCGCGAGGCCTCGACACGCCGACTCGCGACGATCGATCGCGTCCGCGACGACCTGCGGGTTCCCGATCCGCTGCTGTTCGATCGCGAGCTGGCCACCGAATGCCGGCGCGAAGGCGACGCACGCTGTTCGCCGGTCACCGACGCGATGATCGAGCAGTTCTTCTCGGATGGCGCGTGCGCGACGCGTCTCGATCTGGCGCTCGTGCCGGCGGGCGATTGCGATCCGCCGGTGCGGTTCGCGCGCAAGGGCGACGAGCTGTACCCGCTCGACCAACCGTTCACCGGCACGATCTACTGGCTGTCGACCGGGGACACCTGCGCGGTGTACGCGCCGCCGGTGCCATTCGAGGCGTGGACGATCGGCCCATTACTCGATCGCGCGACGCTCGTCCCGGCCCAGCTGACGATCGACCCCTGATACAGTCGCCGCTGGGGCGCGATGATCAAGAACCGGACGGCGATCCTCGTTCTGCTCACGGGCCTCAATCTGCTCAATTACGTCGACCGCATGATCGTTGCGGCCGTACTGCCGCAGCTCATCGCGCCCGCGACCAAGGGCGGGCTCGGCCTGTCCAACGGAGAAGCCGGCTTTCTCGCCACCGCGTTCTTGATCGGCTACTTCGTCACGTCGCCGCTGTTCGGCACGCGCGCCGACAAAGGTGCACGCAAGGGACTCATCGCGCTGGGCGTTGCGGTGTGGAGCATCGCGACGGTGGCGTCAGGTGTCGCCGATGGGTTCGCGCTGATGATCGTCGCGCGCGTCGTCGTCGGCGTTGGCGAGGCGAGCTACGCGACGCTGGCACCGACGATCATCGACGACCTCACGCCTCCCGAGCGCAAGGGTCGCGCCCTCGCGATCTTCTATCTCGCCATTCCGGTCGGCTCCGCGCTCGGCTACGTGATCGGCGGCCAGATCGCCGCCGCGTGGGGCTGGCGCGCGGCGTTTTACATCTGCGGCGGGCCTGGCCTCGTGCTCGCGCTCACGTGCCTGCTGATCGCCGAGCCGGCGCGCAAGCTGCGCGACGCGCGCGGCAGCGTCGTCGAGGGCCTGCGCACGCTGTCGCGGATTCCGCTGTTTCGCCGCGCCGTCCTCGGCTACTGCGCGTACACCGCGGCGATGGGCGCGTTCGCGCACTGGGCGCCGACGTTTATCTCCGAGCGGTTTCCCCACGAGCTAACGCTCGCGAGCGCCAACACGTGGTTCGGCGCGACCACGATCCTCGCCGGCATCATCGGCACGATCGTCGGCGGCCGCTGGGCCGATTGGACGCAGCGTCATCATCCGGTCGATGCCGAGACGAGCTTCGACTCGCCTGCGAACAAACGCGGCGTGAATGCGCTGCTCAGGATCTGCGCCATCGGCATGGTGTGGGCCGCGCCGCTCGCGGCAGCGGCATTCCTGATGCCGACGCCGATCACGTTCTTCGCCGTCGCGTTCTTCGCCGAGATCGGGCTGTTTTTGTCGACGTCGCCGGTCAACGCGATTGGTCTCCGCACGGTGCCGCCCGAGCTGCGCGCCAGCGCGATGGCAGCGATGATCTTCGCGATCCATCTATTCGGCGACGTCTGGTCACCATATGCGCTCGGTGGATTGCGCGACGTCGTCGAACCGATCGCGGCGATGATGCTGCTGCCGATCACGTTCGCTGTGTCGGCGTTGTGGTGGTGGCCGCGCAAGGCGGAAGAGCGGTGAGCGGCGAGCTCGATCAAACCGCGGATGCGCGCGGCGAGCGCGGCGAGGACAAGATCGCGCTGGCGCCGGGAAGTCACCTCGGCAAGTACCGGCTCGATCGCGTGCTCGGCGAAGGCGGCATGGGCGTGGTGTGGGCTGCGCACGATCCGGATCTCGAGCGCGCGGTCGCGATCAAAGTGTTGCGCTACGCGCAGGCCGCCCAAGAGCTGCGCCAGCGGCTGCTGCGCGAAGCGCGCGCGATGGCGAAGTTGAAACACCCGAACGTGCTGACGGTCTACGAGGTCGGCACCGTGGGCGATCGCGACTACATCGCGATGGAGCTCGTCGACGGCATGACGCTCGATGCTTGGTTCGCACTCGGGCCGACGCGGGATGAAGTGTGGAGCGCCGTGCTCGCTGCGGGTCGCGGGCTTGCCGCCGCACACGATGCGGGCGTCGTGCATCGCGACTTCAAGCCGCACAACGTGCTGCGCAGCCGCGGCGGCCGCATCCTCGTCACCGACTTCGGGCTCGCGCGCGGCATGCTCGGCGAGGAAGACTCCGCGGCGATCGCGGAGCACAACCCGCTTGATCCGACAGTCACGCCGTTCGATCAGACGCTCGAAGCGCCGAGCAAACCGGCCCGCAAGCGCGCCGCGATCGATCCGGCGGCCCGCAGCAGCGATCCGGTGCTCGACTCGCCGCTGACGCAGACCGGGGCGTTGATCGGCACGCCCGCGTACATGGCGCCGGAGCAATACAGGG
>DATDCH010000772.1:0-17283 GCA_036524455.1 Kofleriaceae bacterium
GCTGGCTCGGCGAGTGGCTGATCGCCGAGGTCGGCGGCGATCTGTTCTGGTTCCCCAAGCGCGCCGAGGCGACGACCTGGTTCCTCGACGACGCGACGATCACCGACGTCACCACAGCGCTGCAGCCCAAGACGGTCGTGCTCGCCGAGCTGCCATCGCGGATCTCGTCACGCACGCATGGCGCACTGCGCGGCGCGGTCGACGTCGAGCTGATCAGCGGCTTCTTGTGGGCGACCGGCGGCTACGCGTTCACGACGGCGGGCACGGCGCGCGCGCGCCTGTCGCCGACGTTTGGCGATCTCGGCGGCCATACCGCGGGTCTCGGTCTCGAGGCCACGACCGGCGGCTTCACGATCACGGTCGGCTGGGCGCGGACCTGGTCGGTCAAAGAGCCCGAGCCGGTCAGCCGCTGGCGGCTCGACAACCCGTTCGGCACGGGCGACGGCATGATTCCGCGCGGCACCTACGACGGTTCGACGGATCTGATCGGCGTCTCGATCGACGCCGACCTCGCTGCACCCGACTAGATGCTGCCGATGATCGCCACTGCGACGAGCATCAGGTGGGCGGCGATGAACAGTCGGATGTCACGCATGCGCGGCATTTAAAGCAGCCTGCGTGCCGCACTCAACCCCGCGGAACTTGCACTGTCTCACCGGCTGATGCACTTGCCGGTGGCTAGTCGAGGCGAGGACGCCTCACCGGGAGTGCCAGCTACTTGGCGAGCTGTTTGGCGGGCTTCTTCTTGTCGTCGCCGATCGAGTCGTCGAGCTCGACGAACCCGCCGTAGACCGCGCCGATCGCCGCACCGAGTGTCGGCGGCCAGTACAGCAGCGGGTATTCCGACACGACAAGCAGGTTGGGATCTGGCGCCCACGCCTTCGCGACGATCGCGTACAGGCCGCAGCCCACGCCAAAGCCGAACGCGGCCTTGATAATCGCGATGATGTTGGTGGTGTTCTTGTCCTTGAGCAGCGCCCAGATCGGCCTGCCCACGAGCAAGCCCACGAAGGCTCCGATCAGCCCGTAGGTCAGCCACGCATTGCCGAAGCCGGTCGCATTCGCGAGTGCGAAGGCGCCGTAGCCGACGGCTCCACCGATTGCCGCGCCCTTTAGTAGTCCGACGAGGAGCTTGACCACAGATCAAGCATGACGAGGAAGTTGCTGATCGGCAAGGCCGATCGTGGCTTGCGTCATCAGGCCTTCTGGTTGAGTCCGGCTTCCAGCTTTGCCGCTTCGGCACGAAAAGCGTCGATCTCGCTGCGTGGCACGGCCTTGCCGCGCATCGGCGCGAGCTTGGACGGATCTACAAATGCACCGTTTTTCTTCACCCCGAAGTGCAAGTGTGGCCCGGTCGACAATCCCGTCGTACCGACATAGCCGATCACGGTCTTGGCATCGATCCGCTGACCCACCTTGATGCTCGCGAATTTGCTTAGGTGCATGTACGCAGTCTCGATGCCACCATCGTGACGAATCATCACGAGGTTGCCGGCGCCGCCGCTGGGGCCACGAAATGTGACGACGCCCGAAGCGGCCGCCCAGACCGGCGTGCCCGTCGGTGCGGCGTAGTCGATGCCGAGGTGCGCGCGCACCGTGTGCAGCACCGGGTGCATGCGCCTGCGATCGAATCCCGACGAGATTCTCGCGAACTTGAGCGGCGTCTTGAGCATGCCGCGCTCCGACGACTCACCCTTCTCGTCGTAGTACTTGCCGTTGAAGAAGAACGTCTTGAACGTGCCGGCCTTGCCCTTGTACTCGGCGGCGAGGATGCGCGTGTAGCGGATGAACTCCTGATCCTTGAACTGCTTCTCGACCACGACGCGGAACGTGTCGCCGTCGTGCGTGTCGTTGTAGAAGTCGAGGTCGTAGGCGAACACGTCGACGAAGAAATCGACCAGGGCGCCGGTCTCGCCAGACTTGGTGAGCGAGGCCCACAGCGACGACTCGATCGACCCTTTGATGGTCTTCAGCTCGAGTCGCGTCTGGGCGTCGTCTGCGCGGCCGACCAGCTCGCCGGTCGGTTGGCGCTCGGCGCGGACGCGCTGCACCTTCGAGATTTCGAGCTCGAACGACTTCACGCGGCCGTCGGGTCCGCGCTCGATCTTGAAGCTCTGGCCCGGGCGGATCTTCTTGAAGTCGAGCACGCCCGATAGCGAGCGGATCACTTCATCGGTCTCTTCTGCGGACAGCCCGCTCTTTCTGAGCAGCTTGCCGAGTGTGTCGGACTTGCCGACCTTGCCTTCGATCCCACCCGGCGGGCCGACCGGGGCAGGAGCCGCGGCGCTGCCGGGGTCCGGTGGCGCCGGTAGCGGGGCGGCCGGGATCGCCAGCGCCGGTGCCGCGTGCGCCTTCGTATGGATCGCCTCGATCGACGTCTTCTTGTCCCAGACGAAGACATAGAGGTTCACGACGACAAGCGCGGCGAGGATGAGGATCACCCAGGCGTTGCTTTTCTTCGCCGGAGCCGCTCCCAACGCTGGGTAGGCGGTCCTTTTCTTGCGCGGTGACGTTCGTCTGCGGACCATGGCCCTCGGGAGGCCCAGCAATATCACGCCTCTCGATGTCGGACCAACAATCCATATTCGGAGCCTCACAAAGACATGGCGAGCACCCCTTCCGATCTGCCCTCCCGCGAGCAGCTGGAACTTTTCTCGAACTCGGGGCAAGGTGCGACCCAATCCGAGCAAGACATGGCCAAGAAGTCCGATAAGAAAGCGGCGCCAAGCGGCGACAACTCCGGCAAGAAGTCCGAGAAAAAATCCAAGAAGAAGTCCGGTGGCGGTGGCGGCGGTGGCGGTGGTGGCGGCGGCGGTCTCGCAGCAGGTGGCGGGGACGGCGGGATGGGCTCACCCGGAACGCACGACGCATCGCTCGAAGCGGAAGCGCGGCGCCGCTATCTAAATTACGCGCTGAGCGTGATCACGTCGCGCGCGTTGCCCGACGTGCGCGACGGTTTGAAGCCTGTGCAGCGCCGCATCCTCTACGCGATGCTGCACGACAACCACCTGCGGCCCGATGCGAAGCATCGCAAGAGCGCGAAGGTGGTCGGCGACGTGATCGGTAAGTACCACCCGCACGGCGACACGGCGGTGTACGCGACGATGGTGCGTATGGCCCAGGACTGGGCGCTACGCGTGCCGCTCGTCGATGGCTCGGGAAACTTCGGCTCGCTCGACGGCGATGAAGCCGCGGCGATGCGTTACACGGAGTGCCGGCTCGCGGCGCCCGCGATGGAGCTGCTCCGCGAGCTCGACCAGAACACGGTCGAGATGCGCGCGAACTACGACGGCACGGCGGAAGAGCCCACGGTGCTTCCGGCGCGGTTCCCGAACCTGCTCGTCAACGGCTCGACCGGCATTGCGGTCGGCATGGCGACGAACATCCCGCCGCACAACTTGAAGGAGATCATCGAGGCGCTGATCGCGCTGTCGAAGGATCGCAAGATCGAGCACGTCACGTTGATGAAGTACATCAACGGCCCCGATTTCCCGACGGGCGGCCAGCTGCTCAACAGCAAGGTCGAGCTGCGCCAGATCTACAAAGACGGCGCGGGCACGATCCGGCTGCGCGGCGAATACAAGGTCGAGGACAAGAAGAAGGGCGGCGCCGATCTCGTCATCACGTCGATTCCGTACGCGATGAGCAAGGCCGATCTCGTCCAAAAGATCGCGGACGTGATCGTCTCGCGCAAGATGCCGATGCTCCTCGACGTGCGTGACGAGTCGACCACCGACGTGCGCATCGTGCTCGAGACGAAGAAGGACGCCGATCCCAACCTCGTGATGGGCTACCTCTACAAGCACACGCCGCTGCAATCGACCTTCCACGTCAACATGACGTGCCTCGTGCCGCCGGAGCTGATGGACAACGGCGCCGTGCCTACCGGTGCGCCGCCGCAGCCGAAAAAGTGCGGCATCAAGGAGATGCTCGAGCACTTCCTCGACTTCCGCATCATCACCACCGAGCGGCGGTTCCAGTACCTGCTCGATCAGCTCAAGCGGCGCATCCACATCCTCGACGGCTTCGTCACGATCTTCGATGCGCTCGACGAGACCATCAAGATCATTCGCGCGAGTGAAGGCAAAGAAGACGCCGCGCAGAAGATCATCAAGAAGTTCAAGCTCGACGAGATCCAGGTCGACGCGATCCTCGAGCTCAAGCTCTACAAGCTCGCGAAGCTCGAGATCAACGTGATCCGCGCCGAGCTCGAAGAGAAGTCGAAGGAAGCGAAGCGCATCCAGAAGATCTTGAACGACGAGGAGAAGCTCGAAGACGTCGTGCGTACGGAGCTCGAGGAGATCGCGAAGGAGTACGGCACGCCTCGCAGGACGAAGACCGCGGCCTCGGGCGCCGAGGAGATGGAGTTCGACGCCGACGCGTTCATCGTCGACGAAGACGCGCACGTTGTCGTCACCAAGGACGGCTGGATCAAGCGCGTTCGCGAGCTCAAGGATCCGAACCAGACCCGCACCCGCGATGGCGACGCGGTCACGCACGTGCTGCCAGGCTCGACGAAGGAGAAAGTCATTTTCTTCACGAATCGCGGCAGCGCGTACGTCATCAAGATCAACGACATCGCGGCGACGACCGGCTACGGCGACCCGGCGCAGAAGTACTTCAAGTTCGGTGACGGAGAACAGATCATCGCGGCGAGGACGCTCGATCCGCGCGCGATGGTGCCGCCGACGATGCTCGCGGTATCGCGCCAGGGCTTCGGTTTGCGGTTCGCGACGCAGCAGCACACCGAGATCACCACGAAGGCGGGCCGCCGCTACGCGAGGCCGAAGGACGGCGACGAGATCCTCGGCGTGATTCCGTGCAACGACGGCGATGTCGTCGTCGCGGCCACGAACAAGGGCCACGTGCTGTGGTGCAAGGCCGACGAGATCGCCAAGCTCGAAGGCGCCGGCCGTGGCGTCACCGTGATCAAGGTTGGCCCCGGCGATCGCGTGATCGGGTTTGTCGCCGGTGGCAAGGGCGACGTGCTCCAGCTCGAGAGCGAGAAGGGCGGTCGCGACTACTCGGAGAAGGCGGACCCGAAGCACGTCACCTCGCGCGGCGGTAAGGGCCGTCAGGTGATCAAGAAGGGCACGCTCAGGCTCCTACCGAAACCGGTGACCATCCAGCCCCTCGCGAACGCCGAGGGAAGCCCGAAGGTGAACTGACATGGCGCAGGCATCGAAATACACCGGCGAAGAGATCCAGGTACTCGAGGGTCTCGATCCCGTTCGCAAGCGCCCGGGCATGTACATCGGTGGCACCGGCAAGGACGGCTACCACCACCTGCTCTGGGAAGTCGTCGACAACTCGATCGACGAGGTGATCAACAAGCACGCGACCAAGGTCGAGGTCACGCTCCACAAGAACGGCAAGACCTGCACGGTCGAGGACAACGGGCGCGGCATCCCCGTCGACGTGATGAAGAAGTTCAAGAAGAGCGCGCTCGAGGTGATCTTCACTTCGTTGCACTCGGGCGCCAAGTTCGATCGCGGCAAGAGCTACGCGGTGTCGGGCGGTCTGCACGGCGTCGGCGCGGCGGTCGTCAATGCGCTGTCGAGCGTGCTCGTCGCTACCGTCAAGCGCGATAGCGAGCGCTACGAGATGACGTTCGAGCGCGGCGAGCCGAAGGGCAAGCTAAAGAAGGTCGGGCCCGCGCGCGGCAGCGGCACCACGGTCACGTTTCATCCCGACGACGAGGTGTTCGGTGGCAAGCTGCACTTCGATGCGGATCTGATCGCAGAGCGCCTCGAAGCGAAGAGCTACCTGCACGGTGGGCTCGAGATCCTGTTCGTCGACGAGACGAAGTCGCCGGCGATGACGCATCGCTTCGTGCATCCGCAGGGCATCGCGGAGTACCTGCCGAAGCTGGTCGCCGAGCGCGGCAAGCAGCCGGTGCCGCCGAACGGCCCGCTGTTCTATATGGAGAAGCGGGACGAGGAGGCGCAGCTCGGCATCGAGCTCGCGCTGCAGTGGACCGAGTCACCGGATGACTTGTTCAAGTCGTACGTCAATTCGGTACCGACGCCCGACGGCGGCACGCACGACGCCGGCCTGCGCTCTGCGATCGTCAAAGCGATCCGCAATTACATTTCCACGCACAAGCTCGACCCGAAGGGCGTGACGCTGACCGCGGAGGATATTCGCGAAGGCGTCGTCGCCGTGTTGTCGACGTACGTGCACGACCCGCAGTTCCAGAGCCAGACGAAGAACCGGCTCAACAACCCCGAGGTTGCGGCGCAAGTCGAAGCGCTCGTGCGCCCGGCGCTCGAGAACTATCTCAACGCGAACCCGAACTGGGGCCAGGCGATCGTGGCGCGCACGATCATCGCGGCGCGTGCACGCGAGGCTTCGCGCGCGGCGCAGCAGGTCACGCGCAAGACGGCGGTGAGCCATCGGCTCAACCTGCCGGGCAAGCTCGCCGACTGTGCGTCGACCGATCCGGCCGACAGCGAGCTGTTCATCGTCGAGGGCGAGTCCGCCGGCGGTTCCGCGAAGCAGGGCCGCGATCGCAAGACGCAGGCGATCCTGCCGCTCAAAGGCAAGGTGCTCAACACCGAACAGGCGAGCGGTCAGAAGCTGCTGGCGAACAAGGAGCTCGCCGACATCGTCAGCGCACTCGGCTGCGGCATGGGCGAAACGTTCGATATCGCTAAGCTCCGCTACGGCAAAATCATCCTGCTGATGGATGCCGACGCCGACGGCCACCACATCTCGACGCTGCTCATGACGTTCTTCTTCCGCCACATGCGGCCGCTGATCGATCACGGCAACCTGTTTCTCGGCCAGCCGCCGCTCTACCGCATCGACATCGGCAAGCAGACGTTCTGGGCACTCGACGATCTGCACAAAGAGCGCTTGCTCAAAGAGCACGCGAAGAGCAACAGCAAGCCGAACATCACGCGGTTCAAGGGCCTCGGCGAGATGAACCCCGACACGCTGAAGTCGACGACACTCGATCCGAAGACGAGGCAGACGCTGCGCGTGACGGTCAAGGACGGCGAGCAGCTGCGCACCGATCAAATGATCTCGGATCTGATGGGCAAAGACGTGGCTGCGCGGTTCAAGCTGATCACCGAGAATGCCGCCGAAATCGGCGACCTCGACGTCTAGCTCGAGCAGTACGATCCCTGCACACCGGCCCGCGCGGACGGTCGTCGCAGTGCCGAGAAGATCGTTCACGCGCGAATCGCGACGTGCGTGTCGTGATCGTGGTCGCAGCGCGCACGCAAGTCACGTCGATGCAGGTGGTCCTCGCGTTGCAATCGGCTCCTCGCGCGATGCGGACGATCCTCGTTGTGAGCTTGTTGCTGGTGGGCTGCGCCGATTCGTGGCGCGAGTCGCGGACCGAGCCGGTGCCGTGCGGCACAGAAGTCTGCAGACCCGATCAGCTCTGCGCGACGGTCACGGCGGGTCACACGTGCGACACCGATTCAACGCACGGCCCGTATTCCGTGCTCGCGCAGTACTGCATCGACATCCCGGCGGAGTGCGGCGACGACGCGCCGACGTGCGGATGTGTTTCGGACTGCAGCGTGCCGCTCGGCAGCCGACCGTGCTTGAACGTGTACGAGTCGAACGTGTCGTGCGGTTGCTTCTGAAGCGACCGCGCACTGCAAGCGCGCCTTAAGCTCATCACCGAGAGCCGCCGAGACCGCGTCCGTGCGCGCGTGGTGATGTCGGTAGATTGCGCCGTGCGGCGCCGCCCGTGCATGCCTCTACGTCAGGAGAATGCCATGTTGATCAAAGCAATTCTGACTACGCTGTTGCTCGGTGCGTCCTCGGTCGCGATGGCGCAGCCGTATCCGCCCCACGACTATCACCCGAATCAAACGTACAGCCCCGACACGGGCGAGTGGCGCGCTGACAGCCGTCGCGGCAGGTTCTGGCGGCGCCAATTCGTGCTGGCGAACGACCTAACGCTCGTCGCAGACCGCCAGGCATCGTTCATCAGGATCGATCCTCGCGCCAGGGTCGGGCGTCTGCGGCTCGAGCTCGAGAGCGGCCGCGCGTTCATCGATAGTGTGTTCGTGACGTACGCAGATGGCCGCCAGCAAACCGTAGTGGTCCGTCGCATGATCTCGCCCGGCATGCCGCGACTCGTGATCGACCTGCCAGAACGAGGCATCACGGGCGTGGCGATCAACAGCACGCAGATGCGCAGCGCGCGTGGCGGCGGCTACCGCTACATGCGCGCAGCGACCGTCGACGTGATCGGCGTGCGTCGCTGAGCTCACTGACGTCGCGCACGACGCACACTGCAAACACGCGTGTGCAACCTCCGCGAGCTTTGCGCATCGTGCGCGGCGCGCGGAGCTTCGCGTGCTCGCCGATAGCGAACGGGTTTGCACGATAGAGGTAGCGGCTTGCGCATTGTTGACTCGTAGTCAATAAAGGCTTTTCGCCGACGAGCAGGTCTGATAGTGCTGCGAGCGATGAAGACTCACCTCGTTCTACTCGTGGTGGTCGCGGCTTGTAGTGGCGGCCCTGGTGCTATGGATGACACAGGCGGTGGCGACGATGGCCCGCCGCCGCCGATGGACTCGGGCATGAGTCACGGCGATCTCTCGCTCGGTTGTAAGGCGCCAGCGCCGGCGGGCGCGCAGCTCGCCGCAGCGCCGAAGCCGTACGCGGGCACATGCCCGACGCTGGCGCCGATGACGACGATCGATGCGGTGATCACGAGCTCGGGGAATCAGCGCAAGTTCTGGGTCGTCGTGCCCGAGGACATGCAGCCCGACGAGAAGCTACCGGTGATCTTTCTGTGGCACTGGCTCGGCGCCGACGCGCAAGACTTCGTCGAGCGCGGCAATGTGCAGACCGCGGTCAACAAGCAACGCTTCCTCGCGGTAGTGCCGCAGGCGAAAGGCGATCTTCAGTTCACGTGGCCGGCGACCGCGCTCGAGAGCGCAGCGCGGCTCGAAGAAGACGCGGTGTTCTTCGACGACATGCTGAGCTGCGTGTCGCAGCAGTTCAACGTCGACTCCAACTGCGTATCGAGCGCGGGCGTCAGTGCAGGTGCGCTGTGGACCGCGCAGCTCGTCGGCGTGCGCGGCGATTGGATCGCGAGCTTCATGTCGCTGTCGGGCGGCACCGGCGGCACGGCGATCAAGCCGTGGAAGGCGCCGGCGCACAAGATGCCGGCGTTCGTGCTGTGGGGCGGCTCGACCGATACCTGTGGCGGCGTGCTGAACTTCGGCGCGATCTCGCAAAACCTCGAGATGGGGCTGACGACAGGCAACCACTTCCTCGTCGAGTGCATCCACAACTGCGGCCACTCGGTACCGCCATTCGAAGCGGGCATGGGCGCGACTGCGTTCGAGTCGCTGTGGCAGTTCGGTCTCGATCATCCGTTCTGGCTGTATCCAGGCGAGTCGAAATACAAGCAGAGCGGGATGCCGGCCGACTTGCCGCCGTGGTGCGGGATCGGTATGGGCGGGGCGATGCAGCGCACCGGCATGTGTATCGACGAATCGCAGTGCTAGATCGCTAGGCCGGACGCGCCGGGGCATCGCGTACCTGCATCACACGGGCGGTGAGGTAGGATCGTCGTGTGAAGCGCGCGGCGAAGATCGCAGCGGGCGTGTTTGCCGGATGGATCGTCGTGCTGTTCTTCCTCGGCTTCGCGCTCGGTAGCCGTCAGGAGCGCAAGACGACCGAGCGGATCGGCGAATCGCTGCAAGCGCTCGTCACGATCGAGACCAGTGACCTCGCGCTGATCCGTGGGCGGTGGAGCTTCGAGAAGCTCGCGGTTCGTCACGACAGCCTACTCGGGAAGCTCGCGCTCGACGTCGGCGGTGTGCGTTGCGAGCTCGGCCCACTCGGCTGGGCGCTCGTCGATCGCAACTGCAGCGAGCTCGTCGTGACTGGCGTGCGCATGGAGGTGTCGAGCACGGCACTGTTCAAGGTGAAGCGCCCGAAGAAGAAGCCGATCCGCGCCGACCGGGTGGTGATCGACGATGCGGTGCTCGTGTTCCTACCGTCGGCGATCACGCCGTCGATGGGACGCATCGAGATCGCGATCGAGCACGCCGAGAGTGGCGAGACGCTGCTGCGCACACCGCTGTCGTGGCTGCTCACGCTCGACGTGCTGCGCGCGAAGCTCGCGCTGCCCGCCGGCGTCATGCTCCACCTCGGCTATCACCGCGGCGTGCTCACCGTCGCCGGCTCGCTGTTTGGCTCGGCGCCGGTCGAGCTGCCCGTGCAGCTGCCGCTCGCGAGCGTGGCCAAAGATGGCGCCGAGGAAATCCAGCAGCTGATCCAGGTCGGCAAGGACATCGCCGAGCGGCTCGTCGCGAAGCGCGCGCAGGACTGGCTCGAGTCGAAACTCAAACGCTAAGCCGTTTCACGTAGGAGAGGCTGCATCAGCGCCTGCGGCGCGAGATTAACCGCGAAGGTCCGCCAAGGCCGGAGCGCCAAGAAGCTCTGTTGGGCGCGCGTTCTGCACGAACGGACATCCGGTCGATCACGCGCCACCGGCGACAAGATCGCACCGCCGATCGTGCGTGCAGAGCGAGCGCCGAATCCAAGTCCTTGGCGATCCGATCTTGGCGTCCGCTGGCGGCTTGGCGGTTCAATCTGAGGCGGCAAAGCCGCCGCTCGCTCACCGCCGATCGCTTCGACGTGAAGCGGCGTAGCGTTACGAGTCGGTCGTGACGAGCGCGGTCAGCGTTTCGGCGGTCGACGTCGACTTGCCGCTGCGCAGCGGCGTCATGTAGAGGTCGCTGTTGTCGCGCGTGCGGGCGCGGATCACGAACACGTACTGGCGCTGGCCGAGCAAGTAGCCGGCCGGAATGCGCACCGACGTTTGCTTCGTCGACAGCCGTAGCGTCGAGATGAACTTGAGCGCGGTGCCGCTGATCTGCACTTCGTAGACGAGCACGTCGTAGTCCGTCGGCGTGCCGAGCGACGGCGCGTCCCACGTGATGATCGGCACCGGGCTGATGTTCGTCGCGGTGAACGCGTCGACGCCATCGAACGTCGGGTTCTGCGGCGGACCGAGCTTGGCGTCGATGACCGTCGCTTCCGCTTCCGCCTTCGTCATCGTGCGCGTCATCTGCGCGTTGAGACTGCCGGTGACGTTGTTCCACGTGTACGGCACCGCGAACGCCTCCTGGATCTTCACGTAGCGCTGCCACGCCGTCGGGAACGGGTCGCCGTAGCCGAGCGTTCCGAAGTCGAGCGCCGATACGCTCGAGCTGTCGCGCGCGAACGAGATCAACGACGGCGACGGCAGCACTTCCGCCGAGGCCGCTGCGTATGCGCTGCCGGCGATGGTGCGCGATGCGACGTTCGGGTTCGCGACCGTCGCGAATTGGTTGAAGCTGCTGACGTTGACGTCGAGCGCGAGCGTGCCGGGTGGCGCGCCCGTGAGCGTGCCGCCGATCGTGTGCGTGCCGTTGTTGGTCATCGTGAACGCGGGCACGTCGTATGCGCGATCGAGCGACAGATATGACAGGCCGTTCGTCGTCGAGTGCACGCCGAGCTGCACGATCTGCAGCTGATCCGACTTCGCGGCGTCGACCTTGTAACCGAACCACGGCGCAGTGCCGACGAGCGTGGTGCCGCCGGTCGTCGGTCCGCCGGTCGAGAACGACAGGTTCTGGTAGAAGCCGATGTTCGCGCCGAACGCCATCAGCACGTCACCCGACGCCCAGGCGTCGAGTCCTGTCATGGTGAAGTCGAGGTTGACGCCGGCGACCGCGCCGACGTCGTTGCGGCCGAGGCGATCGGTCGAAAGATCGATGCCCGCGTGTTTCGTCGTTTCGTAGAGCGAGCCCTGGACGCGCAAGTAGTACGTGCCGAGGTTGCCGGGCGCGTTGATACGCCACGAGCCATCACCCTTGCATGCGCCGGTATACGGCGTGACGGCCGCAGTCGTTTGATCGACCACGATCGCAGTCGGCGCCGAGCCACACACCGACATCGAGACGGGACCGTTCACCGTGAGGTACGTGTCGAGCCACGTGCCGTCGATGCCGAGCGCCGCATCGATCGACGCGTCGATCGCGCGTCCATCGACACCAGCGTCGACATCCATATTCGGTGCGCCGTCACACGCAGCCACCGTCGCCACCACCACCAAAACCGAACGCATAAGGACCTCTACGTACCACTGCTAGCCATCGTCGATCAGGTTCGGGTCGGGTAGCGGTTCGGTTAACTAGGTGACCGAAGACACGTCACCCGCGGTATGAATCGTCCTGCTCGATCTTCGAGAGCACCCAGTCGAACTCACCGGCGGTGACGTGGGCGCCGCAATAATTGCACGCCCCGGCCATGCTGACCTCGAGCGGTGCGCCGCAGTTGCCGCAGCTTGCGCTCGTCTTCGTCGGTCCCTTGCGCTCCGCGCTGCGGATCAGGGTCCAGTATTCGCTGTATGGCCGGTCACGTCGGGTCGAGCCGCGCACGACATCGTTACCGCGCACCACGTAGTCCTTGCCGGTGGCCCAGAGCCGGAACGTGACCGCGTCGTACCAGCGATCGCGGCTGACTTTTGCGAGCTCGGTCTTGGTGACGTGCATGTCGACCAGCGCGTTGCGCAGACCCTGCCGCTTGTACGCGTCGACCCAGTAGCTCAAGTAGTCGTAGAGACCATCCGAGACGAAGCCACGCACCGGCACGAGCTCGTTCTTCGTCCACGCGTCGGTGAGCGCCGCGTAGATCAGCTGCGTGCGCGCCTTCAGCACGTTCTCCTCGACCTCCGGATCGTCGCGCTGCAGCTCCGCGAGGTGCTGCCTGGCGTTTGTCTGCACGTACGTCGGTAGGTCGGTGCCGCGCTCTTGCACCTCGGTTGTCAGCGTCGGCGGGCGCTCGTCGATCGCCGACAGCGACACCTGCTCGACGACCCAATCGAAGCGCCCGTTGTCGACGACCTGGCCACAATTCGCGCACTGCTGCGTGCCGGTCGCGCTCGCTTGCCACGGCGCGCCGCAGTTCGGGCACGGAAACCCGCGCGCAGGGCTCGGCGGCTTGCTGGTCTGCGTCGCGTCGCGGCCGAACAACCAGCTCTCGACCGAATAGTACGTGGCCTGCGCGGTCGCGACGTTCGCCTCGAATTCGATGCCGATGCGTACGCGCGTCGGGCGATCGAGCGTGTCGCGCTGCGTTTCAGGCACGTCGCAGCGGAACACGCGCATCGCGCCGACGATCACCTGCTGCACGGGCACGCCCTTCGGCTCGCGTGCGGCGAGCGCGGCACGCGCTGCAGGCGCAACATACGGCGCGATCGTCGCGAGCGCCTCGGCGGAGCTACGCGCGCGGTGCGCGGTCGAGAACAATCGGTACGCGAAGTCCTCGAACACGACCTGCGAAAAGTCCGGGTCGAACCGCCGCACGCGCCCCAGATCGATCGCGCGCGCGAGCGGGACCGGCGGACCGCTGTCCCAGTCTTTGTTCTGGTGCTGCTTGTACGCCGAGTAGAGCACCCAGCCGACGACGATGCCGATCAGCGGCAAGCCGATCTGCGGATAGTGGATCGCGAGCCGGAGCAGCCAGTAGAGCAGCTCGAAGATCGCGCCCGCATCGCCGCCGCCGCCGCCGCCGCCGCTGTCGTGACCGCCGCCACCGCTGTACGTATCGCCGCCGCCGGGCCGAGCTTCGGCGACGCCCGCGACCGCGAGCACGAGCGTGATCGCAAGGATGATGTGAATCGGCACGGCCTGCGTTCCGACCCGCGCTCGCTCACGCCAGCGCTCGCTCACGACTTGCGCTCCGGGCCCGCCGAGTCGCGGCCGCGGCCGAATAGCCGCCGGCTGCGCTCGAGGTCGCTGTCGATCGAGTTCGACAGCTCGTTGATGTCGTTGTCGCCGACCGGTGCCACGGCGTGCAGGTCGGTCGCCAGCCGCTCGAGTGCCGCCGCGACCGCAGCGCCGCCGCCGCCCATCTCGGCGGTCAGCGCTGCCTCCATACGGGCGAGCACCTCCGCCGGAACCAGCCGCGCGAGCCCGAGGTCGGGCACGAGCGCCACCTGTTGCTCGAGCCACGAGATGTAGACGAGCAAGCCGACGCGTTCCTGCGTGCCGTGCACGCCGCGCTCGACGAACGTCGCGCGCGCGGCGCGATGCACGTGCATGCTGCGTTGCGCCGACGGCGTGAGCACGCGCTTGACGCCGGGCAGCAACTCGACGAGCGCGCCGGCGACCAAGCCGACGATGAACGGGTCGATCAAGATCGACGTCAGCGCGAACTCGGTCTTCGCGTACAGCATCGCCGCCAACCCGGCGAACGCAGCGAGCATGCCGATCGTAACGTTCGCCTGCCGATAGCCGTGCGAGCGCCGGCGCACCGCGACGACGACCTCGACGGCAGACACCGCTTCGATCGATTCGATCGCACGCTTGAATCCAGCGCGCGCGTCTTCGTCGAGAAACTTGGCGCTCACGCACGCGGCTTATAGCACGTCGATCGCGGCGATCGACCCCAGCCGCCCACTCAGCCGCCGTACTCGATCGGTACGGTCGCCACGGCCGCGACGCTTCGCCGGTCGAGCTTGCCCGACGGGAGGCGGGGTAGCTCGGAGACGACCGCAAGCGCACGTGGTCGCGCGTGCGGCGGCAGCTGCGCGTGCCAAGAGGCAAACGCACGCGCGCGATCGAATGTCGCGTCGACGACGATCGCCACCCCGACGATCTGGCCCCAGTGCGCATCGGCGACGCCGAACGCAACGGCCTCGCGCACGCCGGGCGTCGCCGCGAGCACGGCTTCGATCTGCGTCGGATGCACGTTCTCGCCGCCGCTGATGAGCACGTCGTCGGCGCGGCCGAGCACGTACAGCTCGTCGCCGTCGAGGAATCCGAGGTCCGCGCTCACCAATTCGGGCGCGATCGGTGTGCCATCGAGGTACCGCACCGCAAGCATCGGGCCGCGAATGCGGATCGGCGCTGGCAACTCGCGCGTGCCCGCGACGAGCTCGACGCCCGGCAGCGCGACCGGTCGCCCACCCGGCACGCGTGCGGTCGCAACTTGGCCGAACGTTTCGGTCAACCCGTATGTCGGTAGTACCGGAACGCCACGCGCGACCGCAGCGTCGATCAGCGCGGGCGGTGCCGCAGCGCCTCCGAGCAGCACTGCGCGCAGCTTCGGCGGCGGCTGCCAGCCCGGATCACCGAGCAGCTGCGCGAGCTGCGCCGGCACCAACGAGGCAAGCGTCGCCTCGCCGATGCGCGATACGTCGCCGATCACGATCGGCTTGCCGGCGAGGAGGCACCGGATCACGATCGAAAGTCCACCCGCGTGCGCGAGCGGAAGGCAACACAACCAGCGATCGTCGTCGCGCCAGCCGAGCCGGGCGGCGCTTGCCTCGGCATTCGCGATCAACGCCTCGCGTGACAGCACGACGCCGCGCGCAGGCCCCGTCGAGCCCGACGTGAACAGCACGATGGCATCGTCGGCCTCGAAGCTCGCCGCGTCGAGGAGCGCGCGCTGCCGCGCTACCTCGGCGACGCTCGCCCTCGCATGCAGTAGCGCGAGCAGACGTCGCTCGCTATACGCTGCGCGAATCGCCGCCACCGTCGCGTCGGTATGTGTCGCGACCAGGATGTCGGGCCGGCGAGGTCCGCCCGCTTGCTGGGGCTCCTGTGACGAACTGCAATCGAGTTGCGTGTGGCTCGAGGCGGCAGCCCATTGCTCGCGGAAGCCGAGCTCGCCGGCGTGCGGGGCGAGACCAACGGTTACGTCGGCGCCGATCGCACGCGCGAGCTCGCGGCACGCGGCGGTGCCGATCGGCCCTTCGAGCGTATGCGTGACGACCGGCGCGATGCCGTGCGCGTGGGCCTGCGCGGCGAGTGCGAGGCAACGTGTGAACCCGCCGAGCAGTGTCGGCTTGAGCACGAGCGCGCCGAGGTGCGGCGACTCGAGCGCACGGCTGAGATCGTCGGGCGCGAGCTCGATGAGGCTCTCGTCGAGTGCGATCTTCACCATCAGCGGCTCGACGAGCAGGTGATACGCATCGACGCAAGGCTCCTCGACATACTCGATCGGTAGGTGCGCGATCGACGCGAGCAGCGTGCGCACCTCGGCGCGCGGCCAGCCGCGGTTGGCGTCGATGCGCAGCGGCACGTTCGGCACCGCGCGCGCGATCCGGCGCACCCGATCGAGATCGGCAGGCGAGGGCGCTTTGAGCTTGAGGCACGTTGCGCCGTGAGCGACGGCGGCAATGGCGCTCGCTTCGTCATCGACGACGACGTTGTTACACAGCTCGCCCTGCGGCATCGGCGCGAGTAGCGCGGCGATGCTGGTGCGCGTGCGTTGCGCGAGCGCGGAGAGCAGTGCGGTCTCGATCGCGAAGCGCGCTGCGGGCGCAAACGTGATCCGATCGGCGAGCGCGGTGGCGTGGCTCGGCACGTCGAGCGTCAACGGCACGCGCGCGGCGAGCGCTTCACAGGCACGCACGGCATCGTCGACATGATCGATCGACAAGCCGGGTAACGGCGCGGCTTCGCCAAGCCCGGTGGCGCCGGTCTCGTCGCGCACGGCAATGATGACGGCGGTGCGCTCGCTGTGATGGCGTGCGGCGCCGCCGGGCGCGATCGGCCACCGCACGATGCGGTGATCGATCGCGACGATATGCATCAGATCACCAGTCCGATCGCAAACAGGATGCCGTATAGAAGCAGCAGCTGCGCCGTGGCGGCGAGGCAGCCGTTGAATTCAGGACCCGTCGTCGCGCCAATGAGCTCTCGCGTACGACGCGCAGCAAGTGGCGCGGTGATCACGGGCAGGGCGTACCACGGATCCTTCGACCATGCCGCGAGACCCACTGGAACGGCGTACGACACGGCGAGCAGCGCGGTGTACTCGACGATCGCGCCGCGGCGGCCGAGGCGAACGGCGAGCGTGCGCTTGCCGGCACGCGCGTCGGTTGCGCGGTCGCGCAGGTTATTGACCACGATGATCGCCGTCGCGAGCGCACCGACGGGGAGCGATGCCCAGAGCGCGAGGCCTGGCACGTGGCCGAGCTGCACGAATGCGGTGCCGCACACGGCCACGAAGCCGAAGAACGCGAGTACGAAAATGTCGCCGAGACCGTGATAGCCGAGCGGGTAGGGCCCGCCCGTGTACGCGATACCTGCGATGATCGATGCGATGCCGATCGCGACGATCGGCCACCCGACCGTTGCGGTGAGATAAACGCCGAACAGTGAGGCGACAGCGAACGCGGCGATCATCGCGCGCTTCATCGCGGCGGCCGTGATCAGCCCTGCGCTGACCGCGCGAAGCGGGCCGATGCGATCGGGGCCGTCGGCGCCGCGTTCGGCGTCGAACACGTCGTTGGCGAAGTTC
>DATDCH010000773.1:0-2538 GCA_036524455.1 Kofleriaceae bacterium
ATGGCGGAATCATTGCCGCACCTGGTGTGGGGTGCGCGGCCCGACGGCGCGTTCGATTTCATCAGCCGGCAATGGACGGAGTACACTGGGATTCCCGACGTCGAACATCTGCAGTGGGGCTGGCTCGATCAGGTTCATCCCGGCGAACGCGATCGCGTACGCGACCAGTGGCGTGCCGCGCTCCGCACGGGCGCGCGCTTCGACAGCGAGTTCCGGATTCGCGGCCACGACGGTGCGTACCGCTGGTTCAAGACGCGGTCGGTACCGATTCGCGACATCGACAGCAAGATCCTGCGGTGGTACGGGACGAGCACCGACGTCGACGAGCTCAAACGCGCGGAGGACGGTTTGGCCGCGGTGCTCGCCGCGATCAACGACGGTTTTATCGCCGTCGATAAGGATCTCCAGGTCATATCCGTGAATCCCGCGGCCGAGCAGCTGCTCGGCCGAGATGCCAAGCGCCTCGTCGGTCATTTCCTGCTCGACGCGGTGCCCGAGCTGGGAGATGTTGAAGACCGCATCCGGCATGCGCCCGCCGCGATCGATTTCACCATGCAGCGGCAGGCGCTCCACATCCGCTCCCAACGCGACCATGCCGATGGCTACTGGTTGTTCATGACGCGAGGCGCGTCATGAAGGCGCGTGACAGTAAGGATCTGCGGCGCCGTGCCGAAGCCAAGCTCGGCGCGCACGACTCCGCGGTCGGCGAGCACGCGCGCCTGCTGCACGAGCTCGAGGTGCATACGGTCGAGCTCGAGATGCAGAACGAGGAGCTACGCGCTGCGCGCGAGGTTACCGAGGCAGCGCTCGCGCGCTATGCCGAGATTTTCGATTTCGCCCCGATCGGCTACGCCGTGCTCGATGGCGATGGCGCGATTCGCGAGATCAATCACGCAGGCGCGGCGCTGCTCGGTCGCGAGCGCAGCGTGCACATCGGCAAGCGGTTTGCGACGCTACTGGGTGACGCCGCGCGATATCGCTTCGACCAGCTGCTTGCGCGTGCGCAACTCGACGCCAGGTCCGAGAGTTGCGAAGTCGAGCTACTGGTGGACGCCACACGCCGACCCGCGCGCTTGACCGTCGCAGCGCTGCAGCGCCAAGAGCCGGCGTTCGTGATCGCGTTCGAAGACATCACCGAGAGCCGGGCGAAAGAGATCGAGCTCGCGAAGTCCCGGGAGGCGCTTCGCGACATGAACCGCCGCAAGGACGAGTTCCTCGCGATGTTGTCTCACGAGCTGCGCAATCCGCTGTCGCCGATCCGGTTGAGCGTCGAGGTGCTGCAACTAGCGGAGCCCGGGGCCGAGGGCGCGACGAAGGCGATCGGCATCATCGAGCGCTCGGCCGCGCACCTCACGCGACTCGTCGACGATTTGCTCGACGTCACCCGCATCGCGCGAGGCAAGGTCGAGCTCGTGTACGAGCCACTGGATCTCGTCGCGCTCGTCCAGCGCACGGTCGAGGACCATCGCGCAAGCTTCGAAAACCGTCGGCTCCAACTCGTGACCCACTTCGCGGTGACCGAGCTCGAGCTCGCCGGTGACAGCGCGCGACTGGTGCAGGTGCTAAGCAACGTGTTGGGCAATGCCGAGAAATTCACGCCCCCGGGCGGCGTGGTGGTGATCAGCGTCGCGCGCGTCGAAGATGAAGCGGTGGTTTGCGTTCGCGACAACGGTGCGGGAATCGCCGCGGACGTGCTCGTCGACGTATTCGAACCGTTCACGCAAGGTCCTCAACCGCTCGCTCGCGAGCGTGGCGGGCTCGGGCTCGGGCTCGCGATGGTGAAGTCGCTGGTCGAGCTGCACGGCGGACGCGTCGGCATAACGAGCGAGGGTGTGGGCAAAGGCACCGAAGTCCAGATCATGCTGCCGTTGCAACGTGCGGTGCTGGTTGCGAGTAGGCCGTTACGCGCGCGTCTGGCGATGGTGCCGCGTCGGGTGTTGATCGTCGAAGATATCCACGACAACGCGAGCAGCCTCGAGCATGCACTGCATTTCTTTGGACACGAGGTGCGCGTTGCGCATACGGGCAGGGTTGCATTCGAGATCGCGGTTGGCTTCCTGCCCGACGTCGTGCTGTGCGACATCGGCCTTCCGGATATCGATGGCCACACGTTAGCGCGCATGATCAGGGCAGATGAGGTGTTGCGCAGCACGTATCTCGTCGCGCTGACCGGGTACGCGCAGGCACACGACGTTGCGACCGCGCTCGCTGCCGGGTTCGATCGCCATCTCGCAAAGCCGGCGTCGCTCGACGACATCCTCGACGTGATCGAGCTCGCCGGGCCCCGCGACGAGCTCGAGAACAAACTACATTAGCTGATCGGCATCGGCGGGTGAGAGCACCGTCGTCCGCAGAACCAACCGGCGGATGTAATCGGCTTGCTTGCGCTGCGTCTCGGCCTTCTCGGCAAAGCGGCGGCGCAGGTCGCCCGATTCGTTGAGGCTGATCCGTCGCGCCAACGCCGCGCTTTCTTCGAGCGCGCGGATCGCGGCCCACAACACGCGCTCGAGCTCCTCGCTCTGCTCGCGCACGAGGCTC
>DATDCH010000774.1:0-3599 GCA_036524455.1 Kofleriaceae bacterium
TGCGCCGCCCGAGACGCGCACGCGGATCAGCGAAGACTGGCCGGTCACCGCAGCGACGACGCGCTCGCGCTCCGGCGTGAAGTCGATGCGCGTGCCGCCGCCGTCCTTGTTGGTGGCGCGGGCGTAGAGCGCGATGCCCGACTTGCGCGCGAACTCGACGGACGCGTCGTGGAGCACTTTCGCGCCTTGCGCGGCGAGCTCGAGCATCTCGTCGTGGCTGATCGAGTGCAGCAGCTGCGCGGCGTCGACGACGCGCGGGTCCGCCGAGAACACGCCCTCGACGTCGGAGCAGATTTCGCAGTAGTCCGCACGCAGCGCGCCGGCGAGCGCGACGGCGGTGGTGTCGGAGCCGCCGCGGCCGAGCGTCGTGATTTCTCGTTTGTAGGAGACGCCCTGGAAGCCGGCGACGATGACTACCTTGCCGCGATCGAGCTCGTCCTCGACGCGGAACGGGCGGACCTCGACGATGCGCGCCCCCGAGTGGCGGTCGTTTGTGAGGATGCCGGCTTGCGAGCCGGTGAACGAGATGGCCTCGATGCCTTCTTCGGCGCAGGCCATCGTGAGCAGCGACATCGCTTCGCGCTCGCCGCAGGTGAGCAGCATGTCGAGCTCGCGGCGGGACGGGGATGGGCTGATCGCCTTGGCTTTTTCGATCAACGAGTTCGTCGTTTTGCCCATCGCGGACACCACGACGACCACCTTTTTGCCGGCCTGTTTGGTGCGCGCCACGCGCTGCGCCACGAGCCGGATCTTGTCGACATCAGCGACGGATGAGCCGCCGTACTTCTGGACCACGATGCCTGTCGGTTGCACGTCTTGCACCATACACGATCATAACGATCTGACGATGCTACCTTAGTTCGTATGAGGTCCGTTGCCGTGCTGCTGCTTGCCGCGATGGCGGCGTGTGGCGCGGGCGCGAAACGCCAGCCGGTGTGGCCCGATGCACCGATGCAGCTGCGCGACGAATCGGATCGCGATCAGGCTATCGATCAGCTCTGGGTGCTCCCGCTCGGCGCCGAGCGCGATTCGGTGCGGCACGCGATTACCGGCGCGATCGCGGCGCGGATCACGGACGCGCTGGCAGAAGACAAGCCGCTCGCAGCCGAGCTGCTGTTGTTTCAGCTCGCGTCGCTGTGGCAGCTCGATCCGGGCGAGCTCGGTGCCGGCCTCGCGCCGCACGTGGAGACGCTGCGCAAGCTGCGCGCGACGTTCGCGAGGTCCGGCGCGCTCGAGCCCACGATCATGACGCTCGTGTTGCTCGCCGAGCTCGACCCGACGCGGCGCACCGATCATTTGACCGAGCTCGACGAGGTGCTGCACTTCGCCGACGATCTCGAAGCCGCCGAGAACGGCGACGAGGCCCAACGCGCGCAACCGATCAAGCTATTGCAGCCGAGCGTGCTCGCGCTGCCATTGCCGTGGCTCGTCGATCGGTACGTCGGTTTGCTGCAGCAGCGCCAGCAGGTGATCTCAGATTTGATCCAGTCACAAGGCGCATCGATCCAGCTCGTGCGCGCGCACCACGACATCCTCGCGACATCGCAACGCATCGCGATCGCGCTCGCGCGCGCCGGCCGCACGCAGGAAATTGCACGTCACCTGGCGAACCTCAAAGGGCTCGGCGCCGATCGCGAGCTGACGATTCGCGCCGAGCTCGTGCTCGCGCAAGGCACCGCCGACGCGTACTACGAGCTTGCAGAGAAGGTGCGCACCGAGAAGGACAACGGCGATCCGGGTGCGGCGCTCGCGATCTGCCTCGCCGGGTTGCGCAAGTTTCCCGGCGACGACGCGCTGCTCGCAGCGGCGGCACAGGACGCGGCGTCGCTCGGACGCGTCGATCAACCGATCGCGTTCTACGAAGCCGTGGTGCGCAAGCGCGGCGGCGAGGTCGATAGCGCGCTCGCGTTGCGGCTCGGCAAGCTGTACGCCGAGCGGATCGCGCGGCTCGCGTTCGGCGGCCGCCCGGCTGCTGCGACGACGGCGTGGCGCGACCTCGCGAAGTACACGAAGCAGGTCTCGCGCAAGTCCAAGGACCAAGTGTGGTCGGTCGTCGCCTCGAACGGCGAGACCGCGCTCGGCCGCGGCCTGCTCAGCCAAGGCAAGTTGCGTGACGCCGAGAAAGCGCTCACCGCGTCGATCGACCGCGCGCCGTCGATCGACGCCTACGAGACGCTCGCCACGATTCACTTCAAGACTGATCGCCTCGACTCGTCGGTACGCTATGCGACCGCCGGCCTCGCACTGCTCGGCGAGACCAAGGCCGATTTCATCCGCCACGCAAAGCTCGCCCGGATCGCCGGCGACGCGTCGCGCGCTGCGGGCCGCGGGCGCAACGCCGCCAACTTCTATCTCGATGCGATGCGCAGCTGGGCCGCGCTCGGTCCAGACAAGGACCTGCCGGTGAGCGTCGCTGCCGAACGCAAGATCGAGTTCGCGCGCTCGCTGTGGTTCATCGGTGAATCGGGCAAGGCCGTGAATCTGGTGTTCGAAGGCATCGACTCCGACCCGACCGAGGCCGCGAACTACGGCACCGCCGCCGCGTTCTTGCTCCAGATCGGCAACTATCCCGAGGCGCTCGACATCGTGCACCGCGCGCTCAGCCAGTCCGACGTCGGCGAGTTCTACAAGGTCTACATGTGCCTGTGGGTGCTCGGCGAGGCGCGCCGCCGCGGCGAGACGAAAGATCGCCAAGCGTTCGAGTACCTCGCGAGCCGGCAAGGCGACCTCTGGTACGAGCTGCTCGCGCAGGCTGCGACGAACCGCATCGACCTCGCGACGCTGCGCGCGGCCGCGATCACCGGTCCGCGCAAAGCCGAGCTCGCGTTCTACTCGGTCGTGCTCGGCCTCGATCCCGAAGCGGCCACACCGAACGGCGCGCGCAAGCTGCTGTCCCAGGTCGTCGACGCGAAGCTCGTGATGGACGCTGAATACGATCTCGCGCGGCAGTACCTGGCGCGCCCGTGACGCCGCTCGCGACGCTCGGCTCGCGCCTGCGCTACACCGGGCTGTCGCCCCGTGCGCTCGCCGCGTGGGCCGGCTCGGATCGGCTGTCGGCACTACCGTCGCTGTTGCCGCACGCGCGCCGGCCGATCACGCCCGCGAGTGCGTTGCTCGCGCTGTTCGTCGCCGGCGATGACGTGCCGATCGAGCAAGTCCCGGCGCTCGATGATCTGCATCTGCACCAGCTCGTCGACGTCGTCGGCTCGGGCGTGCGCGCGCGCGTCTCGATCTTGCCGCTTGGACCTTCGCTGCTCGTCTGCGATCGACTCGACACCGACGACAGCCTCGACGTCGTGTGCTGGCCCGACGACTCGAGCTATCACCTCGCCCTGTCGCTGCCGGTCGCACGCCACGCGCGCTGGCTCGATCTTGGCTGCGGCTCTGCGTTCGCAGCCCTGCTCCGCCCCGAGCTCGCAACGACGATCACCGCCACCGACGTCAACCCGCGCGCGCTGGGCTACGCGAGCCTGGGCTGCGAGCTATCGGGCGTCGCGCACGTCGCGCTCGTGACGTCGGACCTCGCCGACGGCGTGCCGATCGATCTGCGCGCGAGCTGCGATCTGGTGACGTGCAACGCGCCGATCCCCGAACCGGAT
>DATDCH010000775.1:0-8990 GCA_036524455.1 Kofleriaceae bacterium
ATGTAGAAGTGCACGCCGATCGGTCCGGCGCCCTCCAAGGTCGGCGACAGCGCGAGGTAGAAGCGATCGTCCTTGATGGCGTCGAGCGTGAGCGTGCGCTCGACGGTGGTTGCCGGTGGAACCGCCACGGTGAGCAGCGAGTCCTCGCGCGCATTGCGATAGAGCCGGATCTGCTGCTCGGTCGCGCCGTCGGGCACGTGCACGCGCACGGTCAGCTGCACGACCTGGTTCGCTGGCGCGGTAAACGACAGCGCGGGATCCGAGGCGGCGGTCGAGCCCGTCGTGTTGACGAGCAGCGCGCCGGGAAGCTCGCTGCACGGCGGCGCACTTGGATTGCTTTTGCAGCTCGAGACTTTGTTCGCACCGCCGCCGGTGTAGTCACTGCCCGCCATCGTCATCGGGGTCCACGACCGGTTCTTGTTGTCGTCGAGATAGCGCCACTTCGTCATGCCGAAGTCCGCCGCTGCATCGGCGAGGCATGTGGCCGGGCAGCTCGACGGAACATCGCCGCCGTCGCCGCCGGTGCCACCGCCGTCGGGCTCGCCGTGGCTGTCGAACAGCGACTGCTTGCAACCGGCGAGCAACGCGAGGCACGCGATGAGCTTCAGAACCACAGCTCACCTCCGAAGAACGTCGGCAGCGTGAGCCCGTGATCCTTGAGCGCGTAGCTCGCGAACGCCTCGAGCCGAAACACGAGCGCCGGCATCGCGCGATAGCGCAGACCGACACCGGCCGCGCCCGCGATCCAGGTCTCGCTCATCTCGCCGTCGTTGAACGCGACCGGGATTGCAGCGACCGCGTGCACCGCCATCTGATCGCCGGCGAGCCGAATGCGCACGTTCGGCATCACGGCGTAGGCGACGAGCGTCGCATCGACGCCGACCTGGATCCGCGAGCCGAGCGCGAAGCCGACGCCGACCGTCGGTGCGCCGGTCTCCGGCACGTTCAAGAGGTTCGTCCCGAATGCGATGCCGAGGCCGAACCGCTTCGGTTTCGGCGGCGGTGCCGGCATGGTGTCGCGCGGCTCGTAGAGCGTCTGCACCGGCGGCTCGGCCGGTTTGTCGGTGAGCGAAAGCGTGACCTCGACCTCGTCACCGGAAGCGACACGCAGGCTGCGCTCGGCGTCGACCTTGCCCTCGGCGCGCACGACGAGTCGGTGCTCGCCGGGTGGCAAGATCAGGGGCTTGTCGAGCGGCATCGTGCCGAGCTCGTTACCGTCGAGCAATACCTTCGCGCCCTCGCCGCCTTCGACCTTCACGGTCACCCGCGCGATGCGAGAGAGCACGCCGTCGAGCTCGGTCTTGGCTTCGGTGAGGCGGGCCGGCGGCACCTTGCCCTTCGCCTCGGCCAAGAATCGCTCGTAGAACTTCACCGCGTCGCTGTAGTGCGACAGCTCGCGATGACATGCGGCGATGTTGTAGAGCACGAGTGGGTGCGGCGCGATCTCGTACGCGCGCTCGAACTCGGCGAGTGCCTCGGAGTACTTCGCCTCCTTATAGAGCGCGACGCCGGCCTTGAAGTGACGATCCGCTTCCTTCTGCTCCGCCGTCTGCTCGTTCTTCTTGGGCGCCGCAACCACCGGCGTCGCAACGGCGAGCACCATGCACACAAGCCAGGGTTTCATCAGTAGGGGCTTTCGGTGTCGATACGTTCGCGTTTGGTGGGTTGTTGTTTGGTCGGCGTTTGCTTGCCCGTCCGCGTCGCCTTCGCCGCGCGGTCGAGGCGGATGATGATCTTCTGACTCTCGTCGAACTTCAGCGTGTCGGTGTGCGGCTCAAAGCCAGGCGCGGTGACCTTGATCGTGTGCTCGGTATCGTCCTTGCCGATCACGAGCTCGGCGTTGTCGATCGGTTTGTCGTCGACGGTGATCACGGCGTGTTTCGGCTCGACGGCGAACTTGATCGTGACCTTCGCAGGCGCGGTCTCGACGGCCGGCGGCGCGGGCGCAGGCGTTGGCGCGGGTGTTGGTGCGGGCGCTACAGCCGGCGGCTCGACGGCCGCAGCCGGCTCGGTCTTCGCTTGGAACGACGCCGGCTTGGGCTCTTCCTTGCTTTGCGTCGCGACGACATAGGCCGCGGTACCACCGAGCACGAGCACGCCCGCGAGCACGTACGGGACCAGCGAGCGCTTCTTGCGCGGTAGCGGTGGCTGCGTCCCTGGTGCCATCAGCGTCGGATCGGTGCCCTGACTCAGATCGGTGCCGTAACCGGAGTTGAGTACAGCCGATGGGTTCGAGTTGCGGTGCGGCGGCGACGTGCCGAACACGATGCCTGCCGACGAGATGCGCTGGATCATGTGATCGCGAAATGCGGGCCGACAGAACGCGAGGAGCGCGTGCTCGAGCTCGGCCGCATTCGACGGCCGCATGGGAGCCTCGAGCGTCATCGTCGCGGCGATGATGTCATCGAGCGCCTGCGGGATATCCGGCCGACGCTCGCGGGCGCGCCGGTAGTCGCCGCTCATCACGCGATAGATGAGCTGGTTGTAGTTGTCGCCTTTGATCGGCAGCGCGCCGACCAGCATCTCGTACAGCATCACGCCGAACGAGTAGATATCCGACGCGGGGCCGACCTCGTGATCGCCGCGCGCCTGCTCGGGCGACATATAAAACGGCGTGCCCATCACGACGCCGGTGTTCGTCAGCCGCATCTCGGCGTCGAGACCGGCCGCGCGCGAGATGCCGAAGTCGAGCAGCTTGATCAGCTCGCCCCGGCTCTGGCGCACGAGGAATACGTTGTCGGGCTTGAGATCGCGATGGACGATGCCGGCCTGGTGCGCGGCGTAGAGTGGCGCCAGGATCGCGCAGCCCAGCTCGCACGCTTGCTCGATCGACATCGGGCCCGCGTTCTTGAGCCGGTGCGCGAGCGACTCGCCCTCGAGCAGCTCCATGACCAGGAACGCCTCGCCGTCACGGCTGGTCCCGAGATCGGTGACCTGGGCGATGCCCTCGTGACCGATCTGCGATGCCGTGATCGCCTCGCGCTGAAAGCGCGCGATCATGCCCGGGCTGTTGAGCTGCGGGTTCAGGATCTTGATCGCGACCTTCTTGCGCAGCTGGGTGTGCGTGCCGACGTAGACGGCGCCCATGCCGCCGACCGCGAGCAGGTTCTCGATGCGGTACTTGTCGTCGAGCATCGTGCCCGGCGCCAACTCTCGCGTAGCGGCCTCCACCAGGGATAAGAATAAGCCACGCCGCCCATTTATTCACGCGCACATGTGTTACCTCCGATCAGTAGTGGGGCTCATGCGTTGGCCATTGGCGTGCGCTGTGCTGGTCGCGGGCACACCCGCGTACGCCAACCCGATGGACGTGTTCGGGCTCACCTCTCGCCGCGCGGGACAAGCCAATGTCGGAGTCGCGGCCACCGATGATGCATCGGCGCTCTACTACGATCCGGCCGGCCTCGTTGCCCGACCGGGCGGTGAGCTCGTGCTCGGTACACTCGCCGCGTACTCGCACCTCGCGATCAACACGAACATCGAGAAGCTGCGCGATCCGGTCGGCTTTCAGCTCGCGATCCGCGCACCGCTGCCGCTGGGCGGCGCGCTGAAGAATCGGTTCAGCGTTGGCCTCGCGATGCACGTGCTGCCACGCCACGTCGCGCGCATCATCGCGCCGCCACCCGACGAGCCGTTCTACCCGTACTACGGCGATCGGCTGTCGCGCCTCGTGGTGTTGCCCGGCGCGGCGGCCCGGCTCGGTCACGGCATCTCGATCGGCGCAGCGGTCAACGTGCTCGCCGCACTCGGCGGTTCGATCTATGCAGCCGAAGGCGCCACGCGAGCGATCGATGCGCGCGCCGATGCATCGGTCCCCAGCGTCGCGCGCGTGATCGCCGGCGTGCACTGGCAGCAGTCGCCGACGCTGCGATTCGGCTTGGTCTACCGCCAGCGGTTCGAGCTGCCGTTCGAGACCACGACGCGAACGATCGTCGCAGGCGAGCCGATCGACCTCGACTTACGCGCGACGAGTCAGTTCACGCCGCACCAGATCGCGACCGGCGTGCACTGGACATCGGAGGCGTTCGCGGCCTCGCTCGACATCGGCTGGGCAAAGTGGTCCGGCTATCCCGGTCCGCACGTGCAGGTCGAGAGCAGCCTCCCGCTCGTCGGGCCGGTGCCAGGCCAGCCGCCGCGCGTGCCGTTCAACGATGCCTACACCGTGCGCGCCGGTCTCGAGTCGATCGCCACCGAGGGCCTCGTCTATCGAGGTGGCTACGGCTTCGAGTCGTCGGCGGTGCCGCAGAACCAGACCGGTGTCACGAACCTGCTCGACGGCACGAAGCACACCGTCGCGCTCGGCGGCGGCTACGCCTTCGCGAAGCTGCGCGTCGACGCCCACGTGCAGCTCCAGCTCGTATCGACGCGCACGCTGCGCAAGACGGTCTACGACGGAATGGGCGACTACGATCCGTACACCAGCGTGCGCGACGAGGACTCGACCGCCGCAGGCAACCAGATCACGAACCAGGGCTATCCGACGCTGAAGTCCGGCGGCGAGATGTTCTCGGCGGGGCTCACGGTCTCGGTGCCGTTGTGAACCTGCGCGTCGTACCCGCGCTTGTCGTCGCGACCGGCATCGTCGCGCCCGCCGCGCACGCCGATCCGCTCGACGAGATCGGGTTTGGCGCGGCGGCATCTGCGATGGCGAACGCGCGCGCCGCGGTCGCGATCGGTGCCGAGGCCGCTCACACGAACCCTGCCGGCATCGCGCGCATCACGCGTCCCGAGCTGCTCGCCGGCTGGCAGTATTCGCACGAGCGACTCGAGCTCGACGGTCACGACGCCGGTGTGCTCGACGCGCACGGCACGTCGCTCGGCCTCGCGATCCCGTTTGCGGTCAGCGGCCTTCGCGTCGCCACTGGCGTCGCGCTCTACCTCCCCGATCAATACCTCGCGCGCATCCAGCTCACGCCCGTCGCCGAGCCACACTTCGTGCGCTTCGCGACCGCCGCGCATCGCATCGTCGTCGAGCCAGTCGCCGCGATCTCGTTCGGCAACGTGGCGATCGGCGCCGGTGCCTCGTTGCTCGCCGACGCGCGCTCCGATCGGCTCGAATTCGACGTCGGCCTGGTCGCCGGCGAGAAGCAGGGTCGCGCGAACGTCGACATCGGGCTGCCGATCCGCGCCGCGCCGCTCGCGGGTGTCTGGTACCAGCCGCATCCGATCGTCGAGCTCGCGGCGACGTTCCGCGGCGAGCTGTCGCTCGATCTCGCGCTCGATATCGAGACCGACGTCAACGTGCCGAGCGTCGTCAGCGGCGATGTCGATGTCACGCTGCGCTCGGTCAGCTACTACTCGCCGATGCGCGTGGCGCTCGCCGCCGCGGTCCATCCCCGCGCGGACCTCGTCGTCACCGGCGAGCTCGCTTGGGAACGCTGGAGCGCGCTCGGCTCCGGGGTGCCGGATCTGAGCGTGCTCGTCGCGCTCGATATCGCGCCGCCGCTCGTCGACACGATGCTGCCGCCGGCGAACTTCAGGAACATCGTCTCGCCTCGCCTCGGCGGCGAATGGACGACAGGCTCGTGGCGGCTCCGCGCAGGCGCAGCCTACCTGCCGTCGCCGGTGCCGGCGCAAACCGGCATCACGTCGTTTGCCGACGGTGCGCGTACGGTGGCGACGCTCGGCGCGGGCGTGCGCATTCCGCCGAACGAGATCCTGCTGCAGCCGATCGATTTCGATTTCGGCGTGGGCTGGCAGCATGTGATGCACGACAGCGTCGAGAAGGACATGGCGCTCGTGCCGGGCAGCGCCTTCTCGTACGGCGGCAATATCGTCCAGGCCAACCTGACCTCGACGGTGAGGTTCTAGTGCCGACCGTCGAAACACGCGTGCGGGGATCAACCGCCAGGACGCCGCAGACGCCAAGCCCAGAAGGTTTCGGGTCGGAGACCGACGCTTGTCTCTGCCACACTACATGCAACTCGATTGCATATCGTCTGGTCGAGGGCAGGATTGCATCGCGCTGGTTCCCGCGTGATCCGCGAGCAGATCGAGATGCTGAGAACGCCTGGCGCGGCGGCGATCACGTGCAGCACACGCCCTGTTCCGAAACCCAATTCCTCCGTCTCGGCGTCTGCGGCGTCTTGGCGGTTTTTCTCTTCCTGCTGATCGGTTGTGGCCTCGGTCCTTCGCCGGAGCCTTATCTGCCGACCGCTGGGCTTGGGATTGCCCCCTGGTCGGAGCTCGGGGCAGCGCAAGTCTGCGTCGGCGCCGAGGCACTAGGTCCACCTGCGTCGAACGTCGGCGGCTTCTGCTCGAAGACCGACGCCGCGAGCTGTAGCAACGACGCACAGTGCGAGTCGCGTCAGAGCTGCGTCTGCGGCCGCTGCACGATCGCCTACTGCGAAGTGGCCTCCGACTGTGCGGCGCCGCGCGTCTGCAACTTCGTCCAGCATCGCTGTGAGCGGCCTTGCTCTTCGGCCGCCCAGTGCAGCGCCGGCGAACAGTGCCTGTCGGGCGCCTGTCGTGCCCGCTGCGCGATCGACAGCGAGTGCCAGCACGGCGAGGTCTGCGACTCGAACAACGTCTGTATCAGCGATGACTGCGTCGACGACGCGGGGTGTCTCGCCGGCGAGTACTGCGAGGTCCAGCGCGTGCCGCGGCAGGTGCTCGAGCCCGGACCGCTCGCAAGCTTCGGCGCACCGATCGTGCTGTATCTCGACGTCGCCCTGCCCGGCTCGCCGAACCAGCGTGCGATCTACCGCGCGACCTCGAGCGATGGTGTGCGGTTTCGCTTCGACCCCGAGACCCCGGTGCTCGACGACCCGATGGGTGCCCGCGCTCCGAGCCCGGTCGTCGACGGTAAACGGCTCTATCTTTACTTCGAGCAGGGCGACGGCATGGCGCTCCGCGTCGCGACCTCCGACGACGGCATCACGTTCGGTCCGCCGACCACCGTGCTCGCGGGCTCGGTGCCAGTGCGGGCACCGAGTGCGGTCCATACCGGAGGCCAGGTCGTCCTCTATTACCAAGCCGGGGACGGCATCGGGATCGGGCTCGCGACCGGCGCCCCCGAAGCGATACTCGCGGACCAGGGGATCGTGCTCGCACCGGCGTCCGTAGAAGTCGGTAGCGGCGATCCCGGTACGCCGTTCTGGCTTCAGATCACGCGCGTGCAGAGCCCGCACGCCGTGCTCGCCGGCGACGCGATCCGCGTGTTCTTTGCAGCGTTCGGGATCGAGAGCGCGGATGCATCGAAGTACGGAATGACCGAGCCGATCCCGGCGAATTTCTCCGTCGGCTATGCGGCCGCGCAGGCGACGGCACCACAAATGCTAACCGTGTGGCCGTATGGTCCCGTGTTCGACAACGTCGACGCACTACTCGAGCATCGTGAGGAGCTCGGCCCCGCCGTGATCGACGCAGGCGCCGATCAATTTCTCATGTACTACATCGACGCTACGCCGACGCAGCTCGGTCGGCTCGGCGTCCTCGGGAGTGGCGCAAGCGGAAGATAGACCGCTGTTTTTTGGACTCTCGCTGTCGATCACGCCACGATCGCAAAACACGCAAATGGACCTACGCGTTTACGAGAAGAGGTTGCAGTCATGATCGCCGTCATCGGTAACGTGCTCGCTGGTATTGGTGTTCTGAGCCTCTTCACGGCCACGTTGCGCCTCACCCGAGGCAAGTAGATCGCTTCGATCGGTCGACACGCGCAGGTAAGTAGTAGACTGGGCCCGTGGTGGCCACCGTCTTGCCGCGCGTCGCGCGGGCGCCCGGCGCCGGCGAGCTCACGCTTGCCGACACCGACTCGGTGCGCCTCATGCTGCGCGGCGATTCGATCATCGACTGGCACAAGCTGAACTTCCAGGATCACGCCGAAGTCGATCGGTTCCTGCGGCTCAACGAATTCGATCCCGAGTCCGACGTCGAGATGGAGCGCTTCGAGGACATGCGCAGCGATGCCGTGGACTACCTCGCACGCGCGTTCGCGATGGCGATTCCCGACGAGGTCGCCGGCGACCTACCGGCGCGCGACTTGTTCCTCGTCGCCTCGAGCACCGGCCCGCATCAGAAGTGGGCGTGCGTCGTGCTCAAGGTGATGCACATCATCCATCACATCAACGGCCGTCAGGCGCTGCTCAAAGTCTCGGTCTCCGACGAGATCATCTTCCGCGAGATCGAGATGAAGGTGTTGCAGGTCGTCGAGCAGCTGCGCTCCGCCGGTGCGCCACTCGTCGAGTTCGAGTGGAGCCGCAAGCCGCGCGACTCGCAGATCACCAAGCTGCTCGCGAAGAAGTCGACGCTCGCCGCGAGCATCTACGACAAGCTGCGGTTCCGGCTGATCGTCCCGCACCACACCGACATCATTCCGATGCTCGCCACGCTCGCGCGCCAGCTGATCCCGTTCAACTACGTGGTGCCCGGCGAGAGCGTGAACCAGCTGATCGATCTCAAGGAAGTGCTCGCCGCCGACGAGATGATTGGCCACGAGCCGATCGAGATGCCGTTCAACGAATTCTCAGGCCCGGAGTACCGCATCATCAACTTCGTCGCCGATCTGCCGCTGCGGCTCGAGCGCCTGATCCCCAAGCACGAGATGACGCCCGAGCTGTCCCACGTGGTGTTCGTGCTGACCGAGTTTCAGGTCTGCGACAAGGTCACGGCGCAGCGCAACGAATCCGGTGCGTCGAGTCACGAGGCTTACAAACAGCGCCAGCACGAGCGCGTGCGCATGCGCCTATTCCGCGACAAAGACGATCCTCTTCCGCCCGACTGAGCCGGCCGCCGTTTTCGCTGGCAGTTCGCGCAAGAATCATCAAGAGTGCGCACCCGCCCTCCACTAGGGTCCGGTCCGCACCGATGTCCATTCCTGATTCGCTCGTATTGCCGCTCCTTGGTCGAGTCGCCGGTAACCTCGACGGAGATGTCTCGCTCGCGGCGTTTGCCGCAGCGGCTCGCCGCTCGCCGTTCGAGGTGCACCGCGCGGTGCGCCGGCTGACCGGCGAGACCACGAAGCGCTACACGTCGCGGCTGCGTCTCGA
>DATDCH010000776.1:0-21439 GCA_036524455.1 Kofleriaceae bacterium
AGTCGCGCTTGCCGCTGACGTAGACCTCGCCACCTGCGACCACCGGGTGAAACATGAAGCCCGTGCCGTGCTGATCGCTCAGCTGCTTCGGCTGCCCGCCGGCGACCGGCATCGTCCAGATCGCGCCGGTGCTGTCCGTCCATACCAGCCTGTCGCCCGCGACGACGACCGACATCGGCGACTCGCCAACCTCGTAGTCGATGCGCGCAGGCGGCTCGGGTGCGGCCGGCGGCGCGGCCTCGTGCTGCACGACCGGGTCGGGCGGAGGCGGCGGCGCCTTCGCACCGCACGCGGCGACCAGCAGAACTACAAGCGTACGCACGATCCAATTGTAGACTCCGATCGCGTGCAGCGCTTGCTCCCGGTTGCCCTCGTCTCCGCGATTGTCACTGCGCTGTGCATCGTCACGATCGATCAACCTCTCGCGCGCTGGCTCGCGACGCGCGAGACGTATCCACACGTGTGGAACGACATCATCGCCGTACTCGAGTATCCGCTCGGCATCGAGCCGTGGAAGTGGACCGGCATCTGCGTGCTCGTCGCCGGCTCGCTCGCGACGCTGCTCGTCACGCGGCTGCGTTCCTATGCGGCCGTCGTTCTGATCATCACGCTCACGCATGTGCTGTCGCGCCACGCGAGCCTGTGGGTCAAGACGCTGACCGGGCGGCTGCGGCCGTCGCAGTGGCTCGAGGCCGGCGGTGGCGACGACACGTTCTGGCGCGACGGTTTCTCGTTTCCGTCGGGACACGTGCTGCTGTTCGGCAGCATCGTGATTCCGATCGTCGTGCTGTATCCGCGCTCGCGGCCGCTGCTCGCGATCGTTGCATTCGTGATGATCGCGCGCGTCGCCGTCAACGCACACTTCGTGTCCGACGTGCTCGGTGGCCTCGCGGTCGTCGCGCTGTTCACGTGGTTGGCGGCGCGCTGGGTACGTCGGGTTTTGCCGTCGCAGATACGGCCAGCGTCCCTGCAATGATCAGGGCGGCGCCGAGCAGCGTGCCGAGGCCAGGTGCTTGGCCGAAGATCACGAGCTGCCACACGACCGCGAAGCAGATCTGGATATAGCCGACGCTCGTCGCGCGCCCTGCCCGCTCGATCATCAGGCCTTTCGTCAGGAACACCTGGCCGAGTTGCGTGGTCACGCCGATGCCGGCGAGCAACAGCCAGTCGAGCGCGCTCGGCCACACGAAGTCGTACGCCGCCCACGGAATCGCGAGCGGCGTCGCGATCAGCGGAAAATAGAACACGATGACGAGCGCGTGCTCGGTCTTCGCGAGCTGGCGCACGGTGACGTACGCGACCGACGAGAACGCCGCCGACGCCAGCGCGATTGCGACGCCCATCGCATCGGCGCCGCTCGCAAGCGGGACGCCGGGGTGGACGACGAGCATGACGCCGCCGAGCCCGCACGCGATCGCGATCGCGGCCGCCCAGCCGACGCGCTCGCCGAGCAACCACCATGCTAGCAGCGACGTGATCAGCGGCTGCGTGAAGTGCAGCGTGGTCGCGTCGGCGAGCGGCAGCCGCGCGAGCGCGACGTAGTAGCAACCGAGGGCAGCGAAGCCGAGCAGACCGCGCAGCACCAACCGGCCGCGCTCGTTGCCCCACGGCGACACGCCGGCGCGCCTCACCATCACGTACGAGATCGCGAGCGTCATCACCGCGCGGGCCAGCACGATCTCGCCGGTCGGGAGTCGCGGGCTCACGAGCTTGACGAGCACGGCCATGACGCTGAAGGCCAAGGCACTCAGCGCCATGTAGAGGACGCCGCGGTACTGCATGGCGGGTATTTGATGCCAGGAGTTGGCGACGCGCTCCATACATTGCGCTGCTCGTCTCGCACAGATCGCCCGCCCGAGCCGCGGTATGCTCGGCAGATGCGGAGGGGGCTGGCTGCCTGTTGCGCGCTCGCGTGCATCGTGCTCGCGGGATGCGACGGCGTGTTCGGCCTCCAGCACATCGCGTCGCGCGACGCGGGTCCAAACGATGTTGGTGATCGTCCCATCGATGGCCGCATCGACGCTCCCGTGGATACGAGCTGCGGGCCCGCGACCGGACTGATGACGACCAAGCGGTTCGGCGGGCGTCTCGATAGCGACGCGCCCAGTAGCGCGACGGACACGTTCATCGTCGACGACGTGAACCACCTCGGGCGTAACTGGGGCGCACTGGAGCGGATCTTCGTGTGCCGGCACTGCATGTGCACCTCGTGCGAGGGCATCGCCGGCGGCGACGACGACGCCTTCGGTCTACTGCGTTTCGATCTGAGCACCCAGATCCCCGCCTGCTCGACGGTGCAAAGCGCGACGCTGCACCTGCACACGAACAGCGACAACCTCGGCACCGGATCGGTCGTCGCGTACCAGGTGCTCGAAGCGTGGGACGAAGGAACCGGTGATCTGTTCGATGGCGAGATCGGCGCCGCGAACTGGACCAACCGCCAGCTCAACAACCCGTGGATCAATGCGGGCGCAGACGAACCGAGCTCGCGCGGAACCGCGATCCTGGCGAGCTTTTCGCCAAACGTCACCGAGACGAACTATCCGACCACCCTGTCTAAGGCGATCGTGCAGAGCTGGGTCGACAATCCGGGGACAAATCACGGGCTCGTGCTCGTGATCGAGGGCAGCATGTCAGACGTGCACTTCTACAGCACCGAGAGCGCGATGCCGAACAAGCGCCCGGCGCTCGAAGTCACGTACCAAGCACCGTGACTCGGCGCTACGCGATCGCGGCCGCGAGGTGGCGCGCGATCAGCGGATGGATCTCGAGCTTCGGCTTGTAGGTCGCGAGCAGGCCCGCGATCGCCGCCAACACGCGGCCGAGCAACACGAACGAGCGCGGGATCGTGAGGCCGCCGAGCTGCTTGGCTTGCGCGATCTGATCGGCGAACGCCGCTTGCCAGTCGAGCTCGGATGTCTGCATACCCGGCTTCATCGCGCCGATCAGCGACGCGGTGAGATCGACGAGCTGATCCGGATCGTCGGCGGAGAATCCGAGCGTCGCGAGCTCGGTGCCCGCCGCGACGTGATTGCCGCCCGCGATCGCGATCACGAGCCGCGCGTACGCAGCGCGCTCTGCTTTCGTGAGCTCGAGCATGCAGCCGAAGTCGAGCAACGCGAGCTCGCCGCCGGGCGTGACGAGGAAGTTACCGGGGTGCGGATCGGCGTGGACCTGGCCGCGCGCGAGGATCTGCTGCGCGACCTCACCGACGAGCTCGCCGAGCAAGCGATCGCGCTCGCCGAGCTTGCCCTCGGCGGTCATCGCCTCGAGCCACTTGGTGAGCCGCTCGCCGTCGATGCGCGTCATCGTCAGCACGCGCTTCGTCGACAACTCGCCGATCGGGCGCGGCACCGCGACCGTGCCGGAGAATGCCCACAGCGCGTCGGCCTCGGCCTCGTAGTCGAGCTCGACTGCGAGGGCGCGGGTCAGCTCGCTCGCGAGCGTCGCGAGATCGACACCCGGCAATTCGCCGACCGTGCTCGCGATCGTCTTGAGCGCGGCGATGTCGGCCGCGATCACGTCTTCGATGCCTGGTACCTGCACCTTGATGACGACGCGGGTGCCGTCGAGCAACTTCGCGGCGTGCACCTGCGCGAGGCTCGCGGCAGCAATCGGCACGTTGTCGAATTCGCTGAAGCACTCGTCGATCGGCTTGCCGAGCTCGGCTTCGATGCGCGCACGAATCGCGGCTGCATCGACGGGAGGAACTTCGTCTTGCAGCGCCGCGAGCTCGCTCGCCCAGATCGGGCCGACGAGATCGGGCCGGCACGACGCGAGCTGGCCGAGCTTCGCGATACCGCCACGCAGCTCCGCCGCGTAGGCCGCGGTACGCTTCGCCAGATCGCGATGATCCTCGGGGCGCAGCGTCTCGCTGCCCGTGCGCGCAGCTTGCGCGAGCCGCAGCCAGCGCTGGCGCGCGAAGATCGCGGCGGCCATCGTGCCAATGCGTGCGACGCGCGGCGTGGCACGACTCACCGTGGTGGCCTGGCCCTTCGCCGCATCGGCGAGCGCCTGCGCGTTGCGCACGATCGCGCCGGTGTCGCGCGCGAGATCGAGCGACAGCGCATCGATCCGCATGCCGACGTTCTTCACGAGCTTCGCCGTATACGCGGCGGTCTCGCGCACGGGCGCGAGTAGTTGCTCGAGTGCAGTCTTCAGATCTTGTCCTTCGGTCATTTGCGCAGCTCCTCGAGACAGGTGTTGCAAACGATCACGCGCCCCGCCCCGTGCTCCGCCACGCCGATCGCAGCGTCGCGACCGCGCGGCAACAGGTCATTGCAGCGTGTACACACGGCGTTCTTGCCGAGCACGATCGGCTGCCACGCGAGCACGTCTTTGGGATCCGGCGGCGCGTCGATCGGCGCCGGCGCCACGGCGGCCGATGCGGCGGATCTTGCGTCCGCCTTGTCGCGCCCGTCGCGCCCGCCGCGTGCAGCCCGCGCGATCGCGTGGCCGTCGGCCACGACATCGCCGACCAGGCCGAACGCATGGCCGAGCACGTTGCGCACGAGGTTCGAGACCGACATGCCGAGCTCCTGCGAGCGCTTGCGCAGCTCGGCCTCCAGGCTCTCGGGAACGCGCGTATGTATCACGCGCTCTTTCTTCTCGTCTTCGTCGGGCGGCGGGGTCGGCGGACGCTTGCGTGTCACGTTGTGACACACGATGTATCACAACGTGATACGTGTCAAGGCACGATCTACAACCAGCCGAACTTCGCGCCGAACATCATGTACGGGATGCTGCCGCGGATCGTCTCGCCCGGGCCTTCGAGGTGGAGCAGGTCGAGGCCGAGATCCAGGTAATAGCCAAGGATCCACAGATCGCCTTCGAGCGCGACGCCGCCGCCGATTCCCGGTCCCGCATAATCGGAGAGCGCTTCCTCGCCGCCGAACCAGCGCGCCCCGCCGTGCAGCGCGACGAACACGCCCGGCCGCTCGTACACGCCGGGTTTGCCGAACCGGCGCAAGCTGAGCAGACGCCAGCGCCTGCGCACATCGATTCCGACCGTGTTGAGACCGCCTTGCGGGCGCGCCGCGTACGCGCATTCCTCGCCGTAGCAATCGACGTAGTAGAGGTCCGGAATCAAGAACGAGCCGAATAGCTCGAAGCTCGTGTCGTCCCGCCGCATCCCGAATCCGATGTGGAAGCGCGGTGCACCGCCGCCGTAGCGAGCGAGTTGCCCGTCGTAGTCGCCTCCACCAAACCCCTCGGTGAGGTAGTAGCCGCTGTCGGCTCGAGCCGGCGTGGCCGCTGTGATCGCGATCGCAATGACAAGCCAGCGCATCCTCGTGGATCTCACGCGGATGCCGTTCAGGGAAGCTTCCGCTACTAGCGGATACTCGCGAACTGTCGACCGCGCATTGCAGCCTCCAGTCAGCTAACCCTGTCGCAGCACAATTAGCGCAGCACGCTGACCGATCCGCCGAAGAACAGCACCGCCGCGACCATGTGGCGCAGTCTCGGCGAGTAGCCGTCGACCTTGCCGATCGTGCTGTTCGACGAATTGCGAATGGTGCCGTCGCTGTCGATCTTGCCAACCGTGCTGTTCGACGAATTGCGAATCGTACCGTCGCTCTCGACGCTGCCGATCGAGCTGTTCGACGAGTTGCGGATCGTGCCGCCCTCTTCGACGTAGCCGACCGTGCTGTTCGAGCTATCGCGGATCGTGCCGCCCTTCTCGATCTTGCCGACGGAGCTGTTCGACGAATTGCGGATCGTGCCGTCGCTGTCAACGCTGCCGATCGAGCTGTTCGACGAGTTACGGATCGTGACGGCGCTGATCTCGATCGCGTGACCAACGCTCGTCAGACCGCACAGCAAGACGAGGATCGTGACGAGCCGTGGCAGCGACATGCGCGAACTCTATCGCGACCCGATCGAGGGCCCGCGCTGCTTAACGTTGCTTAACCCAGTCTGCGAGCTCGCCGGTACCCGCGCGCTCGCGCGTAACGCGCAACTCGTCGAGCGCGATGCGCAGCTCGTCGACCGCAGCGAATCGCGCCGCCGGATCGAGCGCCAACGCACGGCGCACGACCTGCCCGACGTCACCGGCGAGCCCGTCGAGCTGTGCGTCGCCGCCGCGGATCGCTTCCATCACCGCCCACGGCGTGTCGCCGCCAAACGGCCGCCGCCCGGTGATCAGCTCGACGAGCGTGACCGCGAGACCGAACTGGTCGCTCGCCGGTGACACGGCCTCGCCCGCGAGCTGCTCGGGCGACATATATGCGTACGTACCTTTGCGCGTGCCCGCGCCGGTGAGATCGGCGAGCGCGGTCGCCTTCGCGATGCCGAAGTCTGCGAGCTTGACGTCGCCGGTCGACGACACGAGCACATTCGACGGGCTGATGTCGCGATGCACGATGCCGAGCGGCAAGCCTCGCTCGTCGCGAGCGGCGTGCAGATGCGCGAGGCCGAGCGCGAGCTCGCAGACGACGTGGAGTGCGAGCGGTTCGGGCAGCTGCACGCGTGCGAGGTCGCCGCCGTCGACGTACTCCATCACGACGAAGTAGACGCCGTCGTCGACACCGAGCCCGAGCACGGCAACGAGGTTGCGATGGTGGAGCTTGCCGGCGAGCGTCGCCTCGTGGATGAGCGCGCGCTCGAGGTCAGCGTTGCCGACGAGCTCTGGCGCGAGCGCCTTGATCGCGACCGTGCGCGCGAACCCGGAAGCGCCGTAGCTCCTGGCGAGGAAGACCTCGGCCATACCGCCACGGCCGATCCGGCGCACGAGCTGATAGGGACCGAGGCTGCTACGCACGACACCCGTTGTACGCGCGTTGGGGGCGGAAGCTTCTGTGCACGACAGCGAGTATCATGTGGCGTGGCCCGCGCCGCGACCGTGTACAGCGACATCCTCGACGGCGGGACCGGCCGCGTGCGCTGTCAGCTGATCGTGATCGACGGGCCCGATCGCGGCCGTGCGTGCAGGCTCGGCGAGACCGAAGTCTCCGTCGGCACCGACAAGGCCGCCGACCTGACGCTGTCGGATGATCGCGTGTCGGCGCGCCACGTCGCGGTGCGTGTCGACGGCTCGCGGTTCGTCGTGCGCGACCTCGGCTCGACGAACGGCACGTGGTTCGAAGGCTCGCGCGTCAGCGAGGTCACCGTGCCGGCCGGCTCGACGCTGCTCGTCGGCCGCTCCGCACTGCGCGTCGAGCCCGAGGCGCAGCCCCTCGATGTCCCACCGAGCCAAGCGCGGCGCTTCGGCGAGCTGGTCGGCGAGAGCCTCGCGATGCGCGAAGTGTTCGCCGTGCTCGAGCGCGTCGCGGCCGCTGATGCGACCGTGCTCGTCGAGGGCGAGACCGGTACCGGCAAGGAGCTCGTTGCGCGTGCGCTCCACGATGCATCGGCGCGGCGACGCGGCCCGTTCGTCGCGGTCGATTGCGGCGCGCTGCCCGAGGGCCTGCTCGAGAGCGAGCTGTTCGGCCACGTGCGCGGCGCGTTCACCGGTGCCGCACAACCGCGCGCCGGCATGCTCGTTCGCGCCGACGGCGGCACGCTGTTCCTCGACGAGCTCGGCCGGATGTCCGCGACCGTGCAAGCGCGCCTGTTGCGCGTGCTCGAAGAACGCGTCGTCAGGCCGCTCGGCGGCGACAGCGAGCGCGCGATCGACGTGCGTGTGATCGCCGCATCGCGCGACGACCTCGACGCCGAGGTGGCGACCGGCCGGTTCCGCGCCGATCTGATGTATCGGCTCGCGGTCGTGCGCGTCGTGTTGCCACCGCTGCGCACGCGGCGCGAGGACATTCCGCTGCTCGTGCGCGAGCTGCTGCGCCGGCGCGGGCTCGCCGACGAAGTTCCGACGGGACCGGGTCTCGATCGCCTGCTCGCGCATGGCTGGCCAGGCAACGTGCGCGAGCTGCGCAACGTCCTCGATCGCGCGCTCGCACTCGCACCGGGCGCCCAGCGCTTTGCGGATCTGCCGATTCGCATCGACGGTGGACCAGTCGCCGGTGAAGGCCTCGCCGTGCGCACCGACCTGCCCTACGCCGAGGCGAAGGCAGTGATGCTGCACGAGCTCGAGCGTCGCTACCTTGCCGACGTGCTCGCGCGCGAAGGCGGCAACCTGTCGGCGGCATCGCGCACGTCGGGCATCGACCGCAAGCACCTGCGCACGCTCGCGCGCAAGCACGGCCTGGTCGACGGGCCCGACGACGACGATTAGCCTCACACCACGCGCACCACGATCGCCGAGATGTTGTCGCGACTGCCCGCTTCGTACGCCGCATCGACGAGCGCGCGACATGCACGCTCGGCGCTCGTGCCGAGCAGCGCGGCGATCTCGTCGGTGGCGAGCACCTCCGACAGACCATCGCTGCACAACAGATAGACGTCGCCCGTGCGCGCGTGATCGATCTGGACGTCGGGCTCGCCGCTCTGGCCAAGCGCACGCGTGACGACGTGGCGCCATTGAAACGTCTCCGGATCGACAGTCGCACCCGACGCCATCAGCTGCGCGAGCAGCGAATGATCGACCGTGAGCTGCGCGAGCTTGCCATCGCGGAGCCGATACACGCGGCTATCGCCGACGTGACCGATCACCGCGCGATCGTCGGCAATGCGCAGCACCGCGACCGTCGAGCCCATCTGCTCGAGCACGCCGATGCGCCGCGCAGCGATGCGCTCGTTCGCGAGCCGCGTCGCGACAATGATCTCGTTCTCGTCGATCGTGCGCGCCGGATCGATCTTGTACGGCCACGTGACGTCGGCGTCGCCGGCGGTGCGCCGCACGAGCTCGCAGATCGACTCGACGGCGATCGCGCTCGCGACCTCGCCACCTTCGTAACCACCCATGCCGTCTGCGACGACGAATAGACCGATCTCGGGACGCGCGCAGATCGCGTCCTCGTTATTGGTACGGCGGCCGGGAACACTGAGAGCAAACGCATCGAGCAACATGCACGCGGATAGAGCGCGCGGCGTGCCACCCGCATGCCCGCGACGCCACACAGCCACCTGGGGCGGCGATGCCTCGATCGGCTGCGTTGCCTGGGGCTACGGAACGTCGCGCAGCTTCTCGAGCTCTGCGCGGCACGCGTTCGCCGCGGGGCCTTTGGGCGACAGCTGCAGATACTTCTCGTAGAGCTCGATCGCCTTCGCGCGATCGCCCTTCATGCGATGCGCCTGCGCAGCTTGATAGACGCGCTTTGGCGACGCGTGCACATCGACAACCGCGACTGCGGGCACCACGCGCGGCGTTACGCGCTTGGCCTGCCACGCGCGCACGGCCGGCCTCGGCTTCGCCGGATCGGCATACGCCGAAGACAATCCGACCAAGACCGCCACGACCCAGAGCCCGCGCATGCGGCGATAAATACGCCCGCGCGCGCGTCAAACGCAACGGAAACCGACGCGCCTTGCTATGGTCGGGCCGCCATGGACGTCATCGAGGCGATCGGCAACACCCCGCTGATCGAGCTGAAGAAGGTCTGCGCGGGTCTGCCCAACCGCGTGTTTATCAAGTGCGAGCACATGAATCCGGGCGGCAGCGTCAAGGATCGTACCGCCCGCGCGATCATCCTGGATGCCGAAGCGCGCGGCGTGCTGGTGCCGCACCAGAACCCGCCGATGACGATCATCGAAGGCACCGCCGGCAACACCGGCATGGGCCTCGCGTTGCTCGCGGCCGTGCGCGGCTATCGCTGCATCTGCGTGCTGCCCGAGAAGGTTGCGGCCGACAAGCGCGTCGCGCTGCGGCAGCTCGGCGCCGAGGTCTACGTCGCCAAAGCGGCCGGCATCAAGAGCCCCGACAACTTCCGCAACGTCGCCGCACGACTCGCCGAAGAGAACGGCTGGTTTCTGACGAACCAGTTCCACAATCCCGCGAACCTCGACGCGCATTACGGCGGCAAGAGCTTCACCGCGACCGGTCCCGAGATCTTTGTCCAGATGGGCGGCGTGCTCGGCGCGTTCGTGTCGAGTGCCGGCACCGGCGGCACGATCAGCGGCGTCGGCAAATTCCTCAAAGAGCAGAACCCCGCGATCAAGGTCGTGCTCGCCGATCCGTATGGCTCGGGCCTCGGCGAGTGGGTCAACACGGGCGAGGTTGGGCCTGATGGGCCGTTCGTGATCGAAGGCATCGGCTCGGCGAGCGTGCCGTCGAACCTCTTGAGAGAGCCGCTCGACTGGGCCGAAAAGGTGACCGACGCCGAAGCACTCGCGATGGTCGAGCGCCTCGTCAAGGAAGAAGGGCTCACCGTCGGCGGCTCGACCGGCGTCAACGTGGTGTGCGCACTGCGCGTTGCCGCACGGGCGGACATCAATGGCCCGGTGGTGACGATCGCCGCGGATCTGTGGGACCGCTATCGTTCGACGCAGTGGATGAAGGACTGGGAAGCACGTGAGGCAGCAGGGCTCGTGTTCATGGAGCCGCATCAGCCCAAGGCTTAGAGACAGCCCTGACCCGCGCGCTAGCCTTGAGCGTGGGCCTGTCTGTACGCACCACGAAGCTGCTCCGCATCGCCACGATCGCGATCGTCGCGGTGCTCGTCGGCGTGTTCGCGAGCAGGATCGAATGGCACGAGCTCACCGCCGCACTGCGTGACGCTGACCCGGCCCCGCTGGTGCTCTCGTCGGCGCTCTACTTCGTGTGCTTGTTCGGCAAGTCGCTCGTGTGGCGGATCATGCTCGAGCCGCGCAACGTCGTGCCGATCAGGCGGATGTATCGCTACACGATCGCCGCGCAAGCCGCCTCGGCATTAACACCCGCGCGCGCCGGCGAGCTGTTGCGCGTGTGGGTGCTCAAGAAACGCGATGGTGTGCCGGCCGCCGAAGCCACCGCCGTCGCCATCGCCGAGAAGCTGTTGCTCGTCATAACGCTGTTGATCGTAGTCGCGCCAGTACCGTGGCTGTTGCCGCGGCTGCCCGACTGGGTCGCGAACGCGATGCTGACCAGCGCGGGGATCGGGGCCGGCATGCTCGTCGTGCTGTTCTTCGCGGTCGGCCGCGTCGACGCGCGGGAGCCGCGGTCGTGGTTCGCGCGGATGATCGCCGGCATGCACGTCGTGCGCGATCCGAAACGGATGGCGCTCGCGGTGATCACGCTGCTGTTTACGTGGTCCGCCGATCTGATCGCGGTGATGCTCGTGCTGCACGCGGTCGGCATCGACCTGCCGATCGCCGGCGGCATGTTCATCCTGTTCACGTTCAACCTCGCGATTGCCCTCCCGTCGACGCCGGGTCAGATCGGCGCGCTCCAGGTCGGCGCGCTCGTCGCGACCGGTCTACTCAGAATTCCCGAGGAGCAAGCGCTCGCCTTTGCGCTGCTTTACCAGGCGATGCAGCTCGTGCCCCTGGTGATCGTCGGGCTCATCCTCGAGCTCGATTTGGTGCGCGGTCGGATACCCGCCGAGCCGCAGCCAGCTGCATAGAGACGGTTTCCACACGACGAATGACGCACGGTAGAATCGCATGTGCACCGGGAATGGTTCGCTTTGCTCGCAGCGCTCTACGCGACTGCGTGTGACGGCGAACCGACGCGCCCCGACGCCGCGGCGGTGCCGGTGTTTCGCAACCCCATCGCGCTCGCCGATAGCGAGCTGGCGCTCGAAGCGCTTCGCTTGCTCGGCGCGCAGGTGCCCGGTGCAAACCCGTCGTCGTGCAACAGCTGTCACGGCTTGACCCATCAGCGCCTGCGGTACTGGCGAGCGCTGAGCGACACCGCACTCGCGACGTGCCTGACCGACCTCGATGTCACGTCGCGCGATTCCGCGCTCGCGATGATCGATTGCATGCGCGCGATGCCGTCGGTCGCGACGAGTGATTTTCAGACCACGAAGCTCGGTGTGTTCTCGACCGCCGCCCGACTGCCATGGTTCGCGTACACGTTCGGCCTCGCATTCGGTGACGACGCGCCGGTGCAGCTCGCGGCGTTCGAAGCGCTCGCAGGAATGCCGCGCGACCGCGCAGAGACCTGGACGCAGGACGAGCTCGACATTGTGGCCGAGTGGTTCGTGCGAGGCCTACCGGAGCTCGACCGCACGCTCGTCGTCGAGCCACCGCCGAGCCAGTGTCAACCCGGTATCGCGAGCGCGGTCGGTGCGCACGTCACCGTGATGGCGACGCAGGGCTGGCGCGCGATCAACGCACAGAACCAGATGGCAATGCTCGGCTGCGGCGCCGCGACCGATCCGCGCGATTGCCTGCAGAGCTATCCGCTCGCGGTCGACACGCCATTCGGTAGCAGTTGGCAAGTCCCCGGCCGCGGCCGGATTCGCGTGCTCCGCGATGCTCCTGACGTGACATCGTTCTGGACGCGGAGCTCGGCGGATGGACGGTTCGTGGCGCACGGTGTCGCGAACGAGTCGGGCTCGCAGGTGATCGATCTGCAACGCAACGTCGCGGTCCCGATCGATGCAGAATACGACCCGGCGTTTTTTCCCGATCACAGCGGGTTCGCGTTCCAAGGCGGTCCGCGCAACACCTGCTCGATCGCCGTCTTGACGTCGAACCCCACGGCGGTTTCGATGACCGAGCCCGGTTGCCGCGCGATCGCGGAGCTCGGCCTGTACCAGCACCTGTCACGCATGCTCGGCGGTGGCGATTATTTCGCGCTCGCCAGCGTGTTCGTGTCGGACGACGGCGGCAAGCTGCCGACGCTACGCGATCCCGACGCGGCGTTCGGCGCCGACGCGCATGCGTCGTTCACCCCGATGCTGTTCGACGGCACGCAGTACGCTCCGCTCGCTGCGGTGGAGGTCGCCACGCCGTTCGAAGGTGATGCCGTGCTGTCACCATCCTCCAAGCTCACGATCGCGCGGCTTGCCGGACCCGACGACAACCAGCTCGGCTACGTGCTGCGCGAGATCAACGCGACCCGAAATGGATCGACGTACGCGATCGCGGCGACCGAGATAGCCCGCTACTGCGTGACCGGTGGCAAGCCAGCGTTCTCGTACGACGAGCGCTGGCTCGCGTTCCATCATTACGTGCAGCCCGCGGATGCGCTCGAGCTGGGCTTTACCGGTCCTGGGGATCCAGGTTTCGCCCCGTACCTGACGCAGGGCGCCGCCAACCTCTACCTGATGGAACTGTCGACCAGCGTGGCGGTGCGCGTCACCAACATGCGGCCAGGCCAGTACGCGCTCTATCCGCACTTTCGGTCAGATGGCTGGGTCTACGCGCAGGTTCGCGATGCGACGGCCGGGCGCGAGTATTCGATCGCGAGTGACGCGGCGCTTCAATAACAGCCGCGCGTAGGCGGAGGTGCGCAAGCGACCGTCGGCGGCAGGGGTAGCTTCGGGGTAGCAAGTTTTCCACACGCGGAGCTACGATGACCTCGTGAGGTGGGGCGTGGTGTCGTTCGTGCTCGTCGCCGCGGCGTGCGGTCGCCACGGCTTCGAGTTGCTTCCGGACGAGTTGCTTCCGGACGCCGATGACGGTCTCGCGCGCGTGACGATCGAGTACCAAGGGATCGGCGTAGGTACCGTCGTGGGACCGAATGGGTTTACGTGCAACGAGGGCAGCTGCACGCTCGCAGTTCCCGGCGGCACGCCCGTGACGTTGCGCGGCCTCGCGGCGACCGACTCGTGGTTCGCGGGATGGACGAACGTGTGCGGCGGCAACTTCGAGTGCACGTTCTCCGCGGCACATGGCATGACGATCCTCGCCGAGTTCACGCCGACGCCGAACCGCGTGTTCGTGACGTCGACGTCGACCGACGGCGCATTCGGTGGTGTCGCCGCGGCGGACGCGATCTGTGCCGCACGCGCGAACGCCGTCGGTCTCAATGGAACCTTCATCGCGTATGTCTCCGATGCAGTGACGAATGCGGCGAGTCGCCTGGTCGGCTCGCGGGGCTGGGTCCGCGTCGACGGCGCACCGTTCGCAGATGCAGCGACCGCGTTCTCTAACTCGCAGATCGTGTTTCCTCCGCGCACGAACGAGTTCGGCGACGACGTCGGCCGCGTGCCCGTCTATACCGGGACCGACCGGGGCGCGCCGTTGCTCGACCGTTGTCAGGAGTGGACCTCCGGCGTCGGAACGCTCGATGGCGGGATGAGCATCAGCGAGTACGCCCGCGACTCGGTCGGTGCATCGAGCCGCGCGTGCACGACGCAAGGCCGCCTGATGTGTCTCGAGATCGGCCGCGATATTCCAGTCACCATCCATCCCAATACCGGTCTCGTTGCGTTCGCCACGCGCATGGAGTGGAGGCCGGGCGGCGGTCGCGCAGATGCCGATGCATTGTGCGCGAGCGAAGCAGCGTCCGTCGGGCTCACCGGAACGTTCCTGGCCGCGCTCGCAACCACGACCGAATCGATCGCGAATCGGTTTCCAGCGGGTCAGCACTATCGTCGCGTCGACGGCGTTCGGCTGGTGCGCTCGAACGACCTGTTCGATGTCGACTGGCTCGATGTCCCGCCCGAGCTGGACCAGACCGGTCAACAGGTGAGCAACGACTTCTGGACCGGCGCGACCCGGTTCAACGAAGTGCCGATGGCCGACGAGAACTGTAACGATTGGATGGACGGAACGACGGCACTCCGCGGGCACATGCACTTGACGAACAAGACCGATGTCAGGACGCCGGCGAAAACCGATCCATGCAACGCCTCCATCCCGTTGCTCTGCCTCGAACGTGGCACGTAGCCAACGGCGGTCGTAGTACACTCGGGTGCGTGAAGGTCTTCATCAGCTACGCACTGTCGCTGGCTGGCCTTGGCTTCGTGATCGCGGCGGTGCTCGGTGCCTACGTGGTGAATCTGAGCTATCCGGCCGCACGGTTGCGCATGATCAACATGCTGCGCACCAGCGTGAACCAGGCCGAGATCGCGTGCCGCGCCGCAAAGGGCACGTTCTACGAACCGATCGGCTCCGCGATCAAGATCGGTGCGATGGCGCAGACCACCGACTTCAAGATCATCCAAGCGTCGACGAAGCCCGGCTACGACGCCGCGGTTGTCATGGTGACGCTGCATTGGAAGAAACTATTCGGTCGCGGCAAGATGGGCGTGATGATGGTCGTCGGCGGGCTCGTGATGGCGATCGCGATCAAAGCCGCGCCGCACCTCCACGTCATTATCGCCGTGCTCACCGCGGGCGCAGTGGTCTGGTTCGTCTACACGCGCAGCGAGAACGAACGCTCCCTCGTGCGCGCGAAGGCCGAGCTACTGCCCGAGCTCGACCGCGCATTCGCCGAAGGCCGTTACGCGCGACCTCAGTGAGCGCGCAGCTGCTCGTACCGTTCGCGGGTTAGCCGATACAGCGTGTGGCGGCGCGGCGAGTAGCCACCGACCGAGACGGCGTCGGCGGGAATCCTCGGATGATCGAAGTCGCCGCTCGGGTCGTGAATCATGCCGAGCCGCTCGCACACCGCAATCGAGCGGTGATTCTCCGGTACGAGCATCGCGATGATCTCGGCGCGTCCGAGCGTGTCGAATCCGTGCGCGAGCGCTGCGCGCGCTCCCTCGGTCGCGTAACCGTGCCCCCAATGCGCGCGGGCGAGGCGCCAACCGATCTCGACCGCAGGCGTGAACGGCGCCTCGAACGGAACGTCGCGGATGCCGCAAAAGCCGATGAACGGCGCACCGCCGAGCACCTCGACCGCCCACAGCCCGTAGCCGTTCTCGATGATGAACGCGTTGATCCGCTCGAGCGACGTCAGCGCCGCTTCGCGATCCAACAGCGCCGGGAAGAACTTCATCACCTCGGGATCGCGATTGATCTCGAACCACGCGTCGATATCGTCGTCGCGCCAGGGCCGTAGTCGCAAGCGCGAGGTGACGAGCGACACGGCTTCTCGTCGACGATAGCGCAATCGCGACGGAGATCCGTACCGACTGAGACTCAATACTGAACATCACCGTGGGCAGTTGTGGGGCCTAGCCTCCGCACGCGCGCGTGATTGCAATGCGTTGCGCTCGGCACGTTAATTGATGAGAGGCCCGCGCTGATGAGGGGAAAGAGGGACCCCGATGAAGAAGCTCGCGCTCGCGTGTGCGCTCATTTGCGCCTGTAGTGGAGAACCGACCGACGACGAATTCGCCGACGATCATTCCGTCGACCGCCTCGTGCTCGAGGGCACGCAGATCACCGATCTGCTCGGCGACGATCTCGTCTCCGATCCGATCCAAACCTCGGGCTTCCGCCGCGTCGGCTTCCTTTGGGACGCGCTCGGCGAGCAAGCGTTCGAGGTTCGCACGAGCTTCGACGGCGTGTTGTGGACCGAATGGCGCGCACCCGACGTAGTGTCGGTCGAGCAGGAGTCGCACGCAGGACATGTCGACGCGGTCGCCGGGATCGGCGCCGAAGGCTCGGTCGACAGTGACCCGCGCGCGGTCTGGTACCAGCTGCGCGTGATCGGCGGCGGCACGCTGCCGACGTTCATGGTCGTCGAGCCGCTCGTTCACATTCCCGCGTTGATCGTCGAGGACGTGAATCTGCCCGAAACGCAGGAGCCCGACGAGATCGCGGCGGTCGTGCGCCCGACGCCGATCGGCTCGATCAAGATCCACTCGCGCGCCGACTGGGGCGCTCGCCGGCCGCGCTGCTCGATGAGCTCGCAGACACCGACGCGCGCGACGATCCATCACACGGTGACGCCGACGAACGACTCGATGAGCCCGCAGGCGCGCCTGCGCCAGATCCAGGCGTTCCACATGTTCACGAACGGCTGGTGCGATATCGGCTACAACTATCTCGTCTCGCGCGATGGGCGCATCTGGCGCGGCCGCGGTGCGACCACCGTCGGCGCGCACGTCGAGAATTCGAACACGGGCAACGTCGGCGTCTCATTCATCGGCACGTACACGTCGACGGCACCGACCGAGACCCAGATGTGTAACTCGGCAAAGCTGCTGCGCCGGCTCCACGAGGACTTCGGCGGCGTCTCGCTCAACCGCACCGACGTCAAGGGCCATCGTCAGCTCGGCAGCACGGCCTGCCCCGGCACCGCGCTCTACAATAGAATCGACAAGATCCTGCGCAAAGCGCGCGGCGGCTGCGCGGTCAACTAGCCGCCCGAAAAACGTCTCTGGTCCGGCGGCTGATCCGTGTTAAGAGCCGCCGCATGGCGATTCTTAGAGCAGCGGCGTTGATGGCGGTCGTGGTGTTCTGCTGCGGGTTCATCCCGGTTGGTGGCTGCGCGAAGGGTTGCAGCGGCGCCGGCCGCGCGGCCGCACGCCAGGGCGACGACATCGCGCGCTACGGCACGCGCACCAGCCTCGGCGTCTCCGGCGCCGCATACGCCGACGATCTGGCGCGTACCGGTACCCGCTACGGCGATGACATGGCGCGCACGGGCGCGTACGGCGCAGGTGCCGCCGACGACCTCGCGCACACCGCCGACGATCTCGCGCGCACCGCCGACGACGCGCACTTCGCGGGCTTCGCCGACGACCTCGAGCAGTCGAGTCTCAAGCTCAGCGAGAGCCAGCACGACGAGGTGATGGAAGCAGTCAAGACGATCGGCGAGGAGGTGGCAGGCCAGCTTCTCGAGGGCGACAACGCCGAGGACGAAAAGCAGATCAAGCGGGCCGCGAAGGACCTCGACAAGCGCCTCCAGCAAACGCTGACCCGCGAGCAGCTGCGTAAGTTCCGCGCCGAATTCGGCACCAGCAAGCAGGTGATCGAGAAGCTAGTCAGCGAGCAAGCGGCCAAACCGGGTAGCGAATCGGCCAAGCCGTAGTAGTCTCGCGGCGTGAGCGCGGACCACAAGCCACCTCAGACGTACATCCTGCACACGTTCGTGATCGCCGTCGTCATCATCGTCGCAATGATCTTGTTCTTGCGCTCGAAGTGGGGCGGTCACTAACTACTTCACGCCGCACGCGAGCCACTCGGCGAGTAGCGAACGTTCCTCGCTCGACGGCCCGCCGGCGGGCGGCATGTTCGGGGTCATGCCGGTTGCACGGATCGCGATCTTGGCGCCCCACGTGCGCACCTGATCGAGGTTGTCGAAGTTGACGTCGATCGGCGCCTTCTGGCGCATGGTCATCGGCACCGCGCTCGAGTGACAGCCGCGGCACCAGTTGATCACGAACGGCGCACCGAAGTTCTGGTAGTCGAGATACGACGTATCGCAGACGTTGGGATCGACGACCTCGGGCATGTTGCTGCCGCTGCCTTCGCCCTCACTGTCATCGGGCGGCACCTCGGTACCGCAGCCGGCGAGCGCGAGCGCGAGCACGACGCTAGGCCACGAACGCACTGAACACCTCCGTCGGGCCGAGATGAGCAATCGGATCGATGCCGGCGGCCTTGAGCACGCCCGCGCAGAAGTGGTTCGACATCAGCGTCATGCCGGTCGCGCTGCGTGCGCCCGTCGCGAAGTCGACCGTCTCCGCTTCGACGGCTTCGTTGGTCGCCCCGTAGCCGCGGCCGCCCTTGACGCCGGCGCCCATCACGAGCGCAGACGTGACCGGCCAGTGGTCCTTGCCCATCACCGCGTTGAGCTTCGGCGTGCGCGAGAACTCCGAGTAACAAACGACGATGGTGTCGTCGAGCATCGTCGTGCCGGTCTGGCGGCCCGGGCGCGCGGCAAGGCCATCGAGCAGCAGCGTGAGGCCGGCGAACGTCGTCTCGTGGAAGCCGGCTTGGTCGGTGTTCGCGTCGTGCGTGTCCCAACCCAGGCGCGTGTTGAGCATCACCGACTGCGAGATGTCCTGCTCGAGCGCATCGAGCGCGAGCTCGACCTGATTCGTCAGCGACAGCACGCGGCCGCGCGCGCCAAAACCAGCGCGCACGCCTTGCAGCGCTTTGCCGCGGCGGATCGACTCGACAAAATCGTCGACGCGCTTGCGGTTGTAACCGAGCGCGCCGCGCGTTGCCTTCATGCGATCGGCGGTCGCATTCGCGTACTTCTGCAGGATCGCGTCCTCGGGATTCGTCGTCGCGAGCGGCGCGCGGCCGTTCGTCTGATACGCCTGCGCCGGATCGAGTAGTGCGATGATCTGGTTCGTCGAGCCAACGCGTCCCGCGCTGCCGGCGAACTGGCCGGTGTACGCGGTATCGCCAAGGATCAGATACGGCAGCGGCAGTGCGTTGCCGTTGTCATGCGCGACGATCGCGGCCATGTCGGGATTGACCTCGCTGCGCGTGCCGGTCGACATGCGCTTGAGGCATTCCTGGTGCGCGACGCTCGATACCGAGATGCCGCGCACGACTGCGCTGACCCCGGCGTACTTCGTGAAGAACGCGGTGACGTTCGGCCTGCTCGCGTCGGTGAAGATGTCGAGGTTGCCGAACCGGCGAATCGCGCCGACCGGCACGTCGCAACGCACGTTCTGCACTTTCGGATCGAGCGCGTACGTTACGTCCCAGCCACCTTGCGCGAGCACCATGACGAGACGCTTCGGCGCCGTACTCTCGGCGGCAACCAGCTTGCGTGCAGGAGACAACATGCCGAGCGCAGCAGCGGCGCCCGTGTACTTGAAGAGGTCGCGGCGGTTCATCGTCATGACTCCTAGTAGAAGAGGGCTCGGAAGTTGCTCAGCATGCCGATCAGCGTCACCTTCCACGCGCGAGCGCGGTTGTTGCTGGCAGCGAATGCCTCCTCGTAGAGGACGAGCGTGTCGTCGACTTCAGGCGAATCCGGCGCGACGAGCTCGCCGTAGATCCGCGCGTGCAGGTACGCGAGCTGCGCGCGGATGAGGTTCGGATCGGTGTCGTTGACGCCGGCCTCGCGGAACAGCGTGCGATCGGCCACCGCTGCGATGAGGTCACGCTCGACGACGAAGTCAGCGGCAGCAGCTGCTGCGGACTTCGCGACCAGGCTCGACGTCGCGTTCATCGTGTGCACGTAGTCGGTGACGAAGTAGCTATCGATGCCACCGGCGAGCACGCGGAAGCCGATGAAGTCACTCTCGAGCAGGTTCGCCGTGCCATACGGGATGCCGCGCAGGTTCGAGGTGGCGGTCGTCGACCAGTTGAAGCCCGTGAGGTCGCGGATCATGCGGTGCAGCTGCTCGGGCCGCAGCTTCAGCGCGCCGACCGTGCGCTCGGCGACCTCGGCATCGGTGTCATGCGAGACGCGGAACTCGTCGGAGAGCATGACCGCTTTCGCGAGCTCCTTCGCGTTCCAGTTGCTGTCGACGAGCGCCTTCTGCAGGCGCGCGACCCACGCACCCGACACTTCGGTCTGCGCGACCTCGGTGAAGTACGACGCGAACCGCGTCGCCGCGCACTTCGCAAACCGCGGGTCATCCGCGATCGCCTGGCCGAGACCCTGCATGTTTCCAGTCGACACGCCAAAGAACATCGGCGGCCGCTTGTTCGCGGTCATCCAGCGATTCGCAGTTGCCGGCGAGTAGTAGGTGACCGGATACGCGTCGACCGCGACCGGCCCGAGCTGGTTGCGGTACGTGAACAGGTAGCTCGCGAGCGGATCGAGCGTCTGGTGGCAGCCGGCGCACGATTTGTTCGCGATCACCGCGTTCGCGACGACGTCCGGATCGGCGAGGTCGACGTTGGTGTCGACCATGATGTCGCTGGTCAGGTAGTCGTGGCAGAGCAGGACGCGCGAGATCATGTTGGCGCGGCCGCGGTTGAAGTTGAAACCGGCGGAGCGCCAGCGGTCGTAGAGCGCGTTCGACGACAGGATGCCGAGCTTGGGTCGCGCGTCGGGCAGCGCGCTGCGCGTCCATGCTTCGGGCGCCCCGGTATGCGTCATGCCCCACATCGCGGCGGTGACGTCGTTCGTCATCGTGTAGTCGGCGGTGACGATCTTCGTGTACGGCTGATCCGTCATCACGATGTCTTCGATGAGCCGAAGCGGTTCGTCGAACTTGCCCGTGTTGAGCTCGCGTGCGGTCTTGCCCGCGAGCGGCCCGATCGCCGGATACGTGAACTGCGGCACCTCGATGCGCATCAGCAGCGTCTCGTTGTGCAGCTCCTTGATCGTCTCCGCGAACGCGGGCGAGTCGAGGTAGCGATCGACGATCGACGGCAGCACGGCTGGGTCGGCTTCGACCGCATGCAAGTCATCGAGCGCTGGCCGCATGCCGCGCAGCGCGAGCGAGATCCGCGTCAGGTGCTGGGGTGGTGTCAGGTAGACCGCGGTCGGGCTGACCTCATCGGGGTCCTGCTGATCATCGTCATCACCGGATTGACGGATGTCGCTGGCACAGGCAGTAAGGCAGAGCGTGAGTGCGAGAAACCGCATCCGGCTTCTTACAGCAAGGTCAGGACCATCCAGGACCGCGAAATCCCGCGCGCTTATGTGGTTTACTCGATCCGTTGGTGTCGGGTGCCACCTGCATGTTGTAGGGGACACCCGACAGATCCCATGAGTGACATCGAAACCCAGTTACAGCAGCGCCCCGGCGTGCAGGTGGTCAGCACCCTGCGCGTCGAGGTGATCGACGGGCCGGATCGCGGCGCACACGCGGTCGGCGGCGATGCACTCTCGGTCGGAACCGCGAAGGACAACGCGCTCGTGGTCGGCGACTTCACGGTGTCGCGTTACCACCTCGAAGCGACGGCGCATCCCGGCGGCGGG
>DATDCH010000777.1:0-3974 GCA_036524455.1 Kofleriaceae bacterium
TCTCGTTTCGTGAGCGTCGGTACGGATCGATCCCTGTGCCGAAATACCTACAGCGACGAATGCGGTCGCGATTGTTTAGAGTGCTCGGCGATGAAGGCGAGCAAGCGCCGCGCGCGCGCGCGAAAGCAGATCAAGCACATCAAGTCGCAGACCCAGAGCGTCGTCGCCGCCGCGTTCAGCGAGCTCGAGGAAGCGTTCTTTCGCGAGGGCGCTGCGCTCTCGACCGTCGGATCGAACAGCTCGATCGAGACGTTCGCCGATCTCGAGGACACGCGGCCGCGCCGCCGCCCGAGCTTGTGGCGCCGCCTGTTCTCGTAGCGTTGTTACAGCAGCGTGTCGATCGCGCGTCGATCGTTGTTTCGGCGCGATCCGCGACATCCGCATCGGGTAGCCTGCGCGCGATGCGGCGCCTGATTCCTCTGCTGCTCGTCGCGTGCGCGAGCGAGCCCGACCCGGTGTCTTGCGAGGAGACGTGCGCTGCCGAGGGCAAGCTGTGCGAGGCCGGCGCGTGCGTCGAGCCATGGCAGTACGGCTCTCCCGTGTTCTCGCGGTGTGATGGCGAGCCGCGCGCGACCCCCGAGACGCTCGCGCAGAAGGCCGCGGTCTACGATGCCCGCCTCCTCGGGCTTCACACCCGCACCGAGCTGCCGTGGGTCATGGATGTCGTGCTCGAAGCCGGCGTCGATCCCGAGACCGCGACCTCCGCCGATGTCGCCGCGTGGCGCAGCGGCGAGAACGACGGGCTATGGAACGGCCTGGCGATCGCCTCGCAGGCGTATCGCTATGCCGTGACGCGCGATCCGGCCGCGCGCCAGGCACTGCAGACGCTGCTCGCCGGACAGCGGCGGCGCATGCAGATCACCGGCGTGCCGGGCCTCCTGACCCGCCAGCTGATTCCACCGGGCGTGCCCGGCATCGCCTGCCCGACCGATCCCGCGCAGTACGTGCCGTCGCCGGAGAAGCGCGGCAACAAGTGGGTGCGGATCGATGCCGCCGGCTGCGCGAACATCGCCGACGCGACCGGCGCGTTCACGCCGACCACGCACTGCGGCCTCACCGCGTTCGCGAACTGGTGCTTCCTCGACAACATCTCGCAGGACGAGTACATCGGCCATGTCTTCGGGCTCGGTGCGGTCGCGCGGCTGGTCGACGATCCGGCGCTGCGTGCCGAGGCGGTCGCACTGCTGCGCCAGATCGGCGAGCACCTGAGGACGCACGACATGGCCTTCGTCGACTGGGATGGACGCGTGACCCAGTGGGGCAAGATGTATCCCGGTGCACCCGGCGACACGCCGGGCTACCTCGCGATTCTCGGCCTCAGCTTTGCCGCAACCGCCGCGATGGGGACCGGCGATCAGGCGCTGGCCACCGCTTACGGCCAGCTCGCGTGGCAGCAGTACTTCGACGAGGTCGACCAGTGGAGCGGCCCCGATGGTTGCGAGGCGAACTGGAACAACCTGTCGATGCTCACCGCGAGCTTTCATCACCTGATCTGGAACGAGCGCGATCCGGCGACGCGCACCGAGATCCAGCGCGTGTTTCGCGCCGAGCTCGTCGAGCCGGCGGTCACGCGCGGCATCCTGCGCCAGCACAACGCCTGGTACGACATCATGTGGTCGGCGCAGAAGCCGCTCGGGCCCGCGACCGACGGACCCGCGTACGACGCCGTCGAGGACGCGGTCTGCCAGCTGCGCCAGTTTCCGCGCTCGAATCACGTCGTCGCGCGAGACACGACAGGTCCGCCCGAGGTCTGTCTCGATCGCCAGGGCAACTCGCTCGCGTTCACGGCATTCGACGTCGCCGACCGCGGAGCCGCGACCTATATCTGGTGGGGCAATCCGTACGACCGCTACGTCGCCACGGGAGATCCGGCGCTGGTGAACAATCCCACCGGCTATCTCTTGCCGTACTGGATGGCGCGCTACTACGGCTTCGTCACCGCCGACCAGTAACCGTCAGCGGACGAGCCGGATCGCCGCGCGATGCACGAGTGCGTGGAGCGGCACACGGGACCACGCCACGTACGCGCTGGACGCGTCCTGCGCAGCGGCAATGATCCGCGTCGTCTCGAGCTCGCTGGTCGCCGCGGCATCGAGTGCCTCGACGAAATTGCGCCAGCTCTCGCCGATCGCGCCGAAGTAGCACTTCACATACGACGCTGCGAATGCGGCCTCGCGCGGCATCAGCGACGCGAGCGCCTGGAACAGGGCGGTGTGTCCGAGCGAGCTCCGCTCCATGACATACGCCCAACCGAGTGCAGTCTGCACATCATTGAATATCGGAATCTCACTGCAACACACGAGCTCGCTAGCTCTGGTGTTGAGCGCCTCGAGATCGCGGCGCAGCAGCTCGTGCTTGTCGAAGCGCCGCGTGTCGACGGCGGACCGGAGGTCGGGAAACTTCGCGAGCGAGCGCTCGAGCGGCGCGATGAACCCGAACAGCCGCGCGAGATACTGCCGGTATGCCTCGGGCGTTGCGGTCTGGACGAGAGCACGCGACTCGGTGGCGAGCGCTTCGTCGAGCGAGCTCGTGGCGGCGATAATGCCTTCGATCACGCGCACTGCGATCGGTCAGAAGATGCACGGCTTGCACCCGGTTTGAGCGCTCCTAACCGTGCGTGATCGCACGGTGTTGCACTCGTGCACCGTGCGGTAGCGTCGCAGCGAGCGGCCGTGCCGCGGGGCTGGGGGTCGTGCGAGGATGCGCCAATGAAGCATCTCACGTGGTTCCCGCTCGTGGTCGCGCTCGTCGCCGGCTGCGGAGACGATGGCGACAACCCTCCTGCCGGCGACGGAACCTTCGGCGCCGCGTGCACGATGGTCACCGAGCCGAGCTCGACGGAATGCGATAGCGGCGTGTGCACCGACGCGTTCGATCAGATCGGCCATCCGGTCTGCTCGGTGAAGTGCACGACCGCAGATCCCTCGGTGTGCCCGCAGGGCTCCGAGGGTCAGAAGTGCAACATGAAGGGCTACTGCAAGCCGTAAAGAAATCTTGATCGATCGCGGTCGAGTCCTACCCTGTCCCGCGCTGTAATCGGTCACACGGCTCCGCCATTCCTCGACGAGAAACTCGTCGGATCACGCGCATCTGCTGCACTGCGGGGATCGTTCGCGTAATCCCGGGCACGCAGCCAACACGTTGATCACGCGTTGGCCTGTAAGGCGCGTGGCAATCGGCGTGGAAATGAGACGAAAGCGCACGCGGGAGGAGTGCTCGACGAGCGCAGGCTGTGACCACAGACCGCCAACGTGATCATTAGTAGTCAATATAATCCAACACATAGTTGTTAGTTTGCTCTTTCGTTATATGGACGAGAGTTTTATTGTCACATCGATGAAAGACCAGAGCGTGATGGCCGACGGCGTGACGAACTCGGGGAAACGGATCGAGATCTCGAATGCACTTTCGATCCTGCGCCCGAAGCTTGGCGACAACGCAGGCGTCGCGCTGTATCGCCTGCTGCGACTGGTCGCGCTCGAAGACATCATCGGACGCGGCGCCGGAGCGACCGCATACGTCGCCGGCAAGAAGCTCGGGCAGAACCTCGGCCTGACGAAGCTCGAGGACTTTCTCGAGCTGTGCCGCGCGATCTCGCTCGGCATCATCGAGGTGCCGGTGCTGACCGCGAATCGCATCTATGTCGACGTCTACGAGTGCGTGACCTGCTCGGGCATGGCGCCCGTGGGACGCACGCTCTGCCAGTTCGAAGCCGGCATCGTCGCCGGGGTCGTGCAGTCGATCACGGGGAAAGCAGCCAAGGCGAAGGAGATCACCTGTATCGGTGGGCTCGGCCACGAGAGCTGTGGCGTTGAAGTCCTGATCTGAAACAGATATGGAATCGGGCCAAGTCATAGGCAAATACCGTCTCGTGAGTCGCCTCGGGCGAGGTGGCATGGGCGAGGTGTGGCTCGCGCAGGCGAGTGGCCACGGGGGCTTCACCAAGTCGGTCGTGGTCAAGACGCTCCTGCCCG
>DATDCH010000778.1:0-2500 GCA_036524455.1 Kofleriaceae bacterium
GGTCGATCATTGCGAGTGCATCGACACCCTCGGCTTCCATCATCGCGCGATTGCCGAGCGCGACGCTCTTGCCGAGGACCTTGCCACGCACTCCCTTGCCCGTGACGGACGCGAAATCGATGACGTCGACGAGCTTGGCGCCACGCTCGGTCGCGCCAGCGACGATGGCAGCAGCGAGCGGGTGCTCGCTCGCACGCTCGAGGCTTGCGGCGAGCCGTAGCAGCGTTGCCTCGTCATGTCCTTCGGCCGCGACCACCGAGACGAGCTTCGGTTTACCGAGCGTCAGCGTGCCCGTCTTGTCGACGACGAGCGTATCGACCGAGCGCATGACCTCGATCGCCTCGGCATTGCGGAACAGGACGCCCATCGTCGCGCCGCGACCGGTCGCGACCATGATCGACATCGGGGTCGCGAGGCCAAGCGCACACGGACACGCGATGATCAGCACCGAGACCGCATTCACGATCGCGTGCGCCATGCGCGGGTCGGGACCGACGAGCGCCCACACGACGAACGAGGCGATCGCGATCCCGATGACGACCGGCACGAAGACGCCGGCGACGCGGTCGGCGAGCTTCTGGATCGGTGCGCGGCTGCGCTGCGCCTCGGCAACCATCGCGACGATGCGCGCTAGCAGCGTAGCGGAGCCGACCTTCTCGGCCCGGATCACGAGCGCGCCCGTGCCGTTGACGGTGGCGCCGATCACTTGATCGTCTGCTTGCTTCTCGACGGGGATCGGCTCGCCTGTCACCATCGACTCGTCGATCGAGGACCTTCCCTCGACAACGATGCCATCAACCGGGACCTTCTCGCCGGGTCGTACGCGCAGTCGGTCGCCGACCTGGACGGCGTCGAGAGAAACGTCGACCTCGGTGCCGTCGGCTTCGATCCGGCGCGCCGACTTCGCGGCCATGCCCAGCAGCTTCCGGATCGCTGCACCGGTGGAGCTGCGCGCGCGAAGCTCGAGCACCTGCCCGAGCAGGATCAATGTCGTGATCACGCCGGCGGCTTCGAAGTAGGTGCCGACGGTGCCGTCGTGGTTGCGGAACGCATGCGGAAACACGTCCGGTGCGAGGGCCGCCACGAGGCTGTAGCCGAACGCGACCGAGATCCCGAGCCCGATCAGCGTGAACATGTTGAGGCTGCGGTTTTTCAGCGATTGCGCGAACCGGACGTAGAATGGCCACGCCGCCCAGGTACAGATCGGTACGGCTAGCGCGAGCTCGGTCCAGACGCGCGTGCGCCCGGTGAGGATGGTGACGCCGACCATCTCGCCCATCGCGATCGCGAACAACGGGATCGTGAACGCGGCTGCGATCCAGAACCGCCGTGTCATGTCGACGAGCTCTGGATCGGGGCCGGCGTCGAGCGTCGGCATGCGCGGTTCGAGTGCCATGCCGCAGATCGGACAGCTGCCAGGCGCATTGCGCACGATCTCCGGATGCATCGGGCACGTGTAGTCAACGCCTGCAGCCGGCGCGGGCCTCGCCGGTTCGGGCTTCGGCGCCGGATTCAGATACCGGTCCGGATCCGCGACGAACTTCGTCTTGCATCCGGCGCTGCAGAACAGGACCTCGCGATCATCGTGCATCGCGCGATGCGCGGTCGTCGGCTTGACGGTCATCCCGCACACGGGGTCGAGGAGTTCGGTTCCCTCAGCGGAGCCGTGGTGATGGCCGGCGTGTGGATCGTGGGAGCTATGGGGACTTGTCATCATCGGGGGCCTCGACTGCTACGACGCACTCGCAGTCGATGCATTACACCTGCAAGAACCCGGGCGGTCGAAGCTGCGGCTTTTCGGAGACTGTGACCGATTCGGTTACGGTCTACGACGCGCGCCGGCGACCGTAGCGGGTCTTGCCCCACGGCTTGTAGATCGACAACGCGGTCGCTACGAGCAAGATGACGAGCCCGCCCGCGGCGTGTACCACCATCTGCGTCCGAAGCGTCCCGTGATCGGCGCTGAGGATCGTGTTCTCCATCGCGAGCCCCGACGCGCGCGTGACGGTACGCATGTGCCCTAGAAGCACAACGGTGCCGATGGTCGCGAGCACGAGCTTCACGAGGATCCAGTAGTGGCGGAATAGCCCCCACTCCGTGCCGAGGGACTGGACCAGCCCAGTCAACATCGCAGCCAGGCTGAACGGAACGATCGCGAACCAGCCGATCACGCTCATCGTCAAGTACGCGCCACGCGCGAGCTCGCCCTCGGAGGTGGTCAGGCCTGCGATCGCGACGACGAGATACGCCACGACGGCGCCTAGCCAGCCGACCGAAGCGGTCACGTGCGAGGTGAGCGCGAGCTTGCGAAGAGCGGGTCTCATGGAGTCATCTTCGACGACCGTGACCAACAATTCAAACCGCGCGTGACCGATCCGGTCACACGTGCACGGTAGGCCGCCAGCACCGCGGCGCTCACCCACGCTCGGCGCGGACACCTGAACTATCGCGGCTCGACGACGAGCAGGAACTCGCCATCGGAATTCGGGGTCTTCGCGTC
>DATDCH010000779.1:0-9829 GCA_036524455.1 Kofleriaceae bacterium
GCTTTGCCGGCCCGCGTGGTTGATCTGCATCCATAGCTGCGCGCCATGCGCCTGCCCCGCCGTGGCCCATGCACGCAGGGCGTCGAGGTGGCGGTCGTCGGTGACGACCACGTTGCCCGGTTCACCGAGCCCACCGGCATCGACCATCACGTTGCCGGTGATGAGCAGACCCGCACCCGAGCGGCCCCAGCGTTCATAGAGCCGAATCAGCTCCTTCGTCGGAGCGCCGGTCTCGGGGTCGGCGAGCACTTCCGACATGGCGGACTTGGCAATGCGGTTGGAGAGAACGGCACCAGAGCGGAGGCGAAGCGACGTGTCGAGCATGGGCTGCACTATTATACCGGTCAGTATATTTAGCAAGAGGAATCTATACCGATCGGTATATCGATGGATATCCCGAGCCTTCATCACGAGTTACGCATCTGTGTGCGACCTCCTCCCACGCAGCGGCTCGATCCTCAAACGAGTGGGAACGAAGACAGCCATGCAACTCCTCCCTGCCGCCCGAACGAAGCTCGAAACCCGCCTCGCCGAGCTGCTGCTCAGCAATCTCGCACCGTGCGATCTCGGCGATGGCATCGAAGTCGTCCATGACGTCGAGGACGACGTCGAGATCGAGATGGACTGCGACCTAGAGGACGACAAGCCGCGTGCAACGCGGAGCGCAGCACCGCTGGGTGACCTCGAGGACGACGTGGCGATCGAAGCCGCGCCGCTCCCTGCCCCGCCTGACTGCGAGCTCGCGAGCACGACCCAGTTCGTGCGCGTCTACTCGGCGCCGTACGAGCGGATCGAGATCGAAGGAGTCGACTCCAGTGCGTTTGCGCGGACCATCGCCGCGGGACATGTCGTGCGAGCGTCGCATGTCGAGCGTGCGGCACATGTCGTCGGTGCGGCGCATCCACGAACGGTGATGCGCAACATCGAGACCGACACCGCGCCGTTCTCGCCTTACGAACCCAGCGACCTCGCTCGTTAGAAGCGAACCTTCTCGAAGTGCACGAGCTCGGCGAGCGCGTCGAAGCGCTGCTGGATGCGTGCCGGGGATAGATCGCGCAGGCCGTCGACGGAGAACTGCTCGACGGCGAAGCTGCCCATCACGCTGCCCATGATCATCGCGGTGCGAATCGTCGCCGGCGACAGATCGCCCGCGTACGCGAGGTAGCCCATGAGGCCGCCCGCGAACGAATCGCCCGCGCCGGTCGGATCCTTGACGTCGGCAAGAGGCATCGCAGGTGCGGCGAACGCGCCGCCGCCGTGGAACAGGAGCGCGCCGGCATCGCCGCGTTTGATGATCACGGACGTCGGACCCATCTTGAGGATGCGTGCAGCGGCGCGGCGCAGGTTGTGCTCGTCGGCGAGCATGCGCGCTTCTTCGTCGTTGACCATCAGCGTGTGAACCTTCGAGAGCGTCTGCTCGAGATCGGCACGCTTGATGTTGATCCAGAGGTTCATGGTGTCGGCCGCAACGAGCGCGGGCGCACGGACCTGGCGAAGCACGTCGTGCTGGAGTGTCGGGTCGATGTTGCCGAGCAGAACCAGTTGCGCGTCTTTGTGTGCGTCGTTCAGTTTTGGTTGAAAGTCGGCGAACACGCCGAGCCGGGTGTCGAGCGTCTCTCGGGTTGCGAGATCCGGCGCGTAGCGGCCCACCCAGTGGAACGTCTCTCCGGGCGTACGTTCGATCCCCGAGGTGTCGACGCCAAGTGCGCCAAGCTCGTCTACGTGTTTCTGCGGAAAGTCGTCGCCGATGACGCCAACTACGGACACGTTGCGTGTGAAGTACGACGCGGCGCGTGCAATGAACGACGCCGATCCGCCCAGTAGGTCTTTGTGAAGCCCAAACGGTCCGTCGATGTCGTCGAGGGCAACCGAACCGACGACGAGCAGGGAGCGATGAGCGCTGCGGTTGTGCATGAGCGCACGTTGGTTACCACAGATTTCAGCGGAGATTTTGAACGGTAATGGTAAGGTCGAACCAATGAGGGTCGTGGTGCTCGTCTGCGCGGTTTCGGTTGTTGCTTGCGCGTCGGGAAAGAAGGGCGGCATGGCGGATCCAGACGCCAGCGTGTCGACCTTCGAGGACGCACCGGTAGATGCGGCGCCGAAGAACGGATTCGGCGAGCCGTGCGGTGACAACGACGACTGCGAGAGTGGGCTGTGCATTCTCGTCGGCACGTCGGGTCAGTGCACGCAGACGTGTGGTGACTGCCCGCCGACGTACGGATGCGTCGGCGTCACCGGCATTCAAGTCGAAGGTCAAATCACGTTCGTGTGCGTGCCGACGTCGAACCAGTTGTGCACGACGTGCACGCAAGACAGCGAGTGCACGCTGATCGGCATGGACAAGTGCGTGACGTATCCCGACGGCGATCGCGCGTGCGCGCGCGACTGCACGACGGTCGGCTGCCCGATGGGTTACTCGTGCAACACGGTCGACATCGCCGGCACTGACTACAAGCAGTGCATGGCATCGAGCAACGCGTGCGACTGCACGGCAGCGAATCCCGGCGCGATGCAGCCGTGCAACATCATGACGCCGTGGAACGTGTGCCTCGGTGCGCAGACGTGCGCGGGCGCGACGGGCTGGGGCTCGTGTCAGCCGCCCTCGATGACGGATAACCCCGACGCGAACTACGCCGATCAGAACTGCGACGGTATCGACGGCGATCTGACGAGGGGCATCTTCGTCGCCGGTGGCGGCGCGAACAACGGGACGTGCGGCCTGACCTATATGACGCCGTGCCAAACGATCTCGTATGGCATCACGCGCGCGGTGCAATCGAGCCGGCCGCACGTCTACGTGCAAGCAGGCACGTACAACGAGGTCGTCGTGCTGCTCAACGGCGTCAGCGTGTACGGCGGCTACAACTTCAACTGGCAGCGCGGTCCCCATTCGAATGTGGCGAACCGCGTGACGATCGTGGGCGGAGAAGATTCCGGCGTCGGCGGCGACAACGAGTGGCTCGCGGTGCGCGCGCATAGCTTGATCGTCGCGCCCACGCTCGCCGATCTCGTGATCCGCGGTCCGAACGCCTCCGGCACCGTCGGTCCCAACGGCAAGTCGAGCTACGCGATCCATGCCGACGCCGCGCTGCTCAACCTCGAGCGCGTGCAGATCCAGGCCGGCAACGGCGCGCCGGCGGCGATCGGCACGCCTGGCCTCGACGCGGTGATCGTCGATCGCCAGTCCTATATGGATGGCGGCACCGGCGGCAACGGCGACGAGTTCGTCACCGCGTGTAACGACTCGTCGCGAGGCGGCGCCGGACCGCAGGGCACGAACACTTGCAGCAGTAGCCCGTCGAGCCGCGCGATGAACGGTGGCAACGGCGGTGCGGGTGGCACGATGGACTGGGACTGCAGCTTCCCGCCGGACTTCGACGCACGTGCCGGCAACAACGGCGGCACGGCGGGGTTCCTTAGCGGCACGTTCGGCTCCGCAGGACTCGGCGGCAGCGGTCTCGGCTCGTGCGGACCGACGACGAGCGGCGGGCCGGGCTTCGTCCAGAACGGATCGTCAGGCGGCGGCGGCGGCTCGCTCGCCTCGATCGCGAATGGCTACTGGTACGCGAATCCCGGCGGCACAGGTAGCACTGGACAGAACGGCGGCGGCGGCGGCGGTGGTGGCGGTGGCGGTGGTTGCGATAGTGGAACCGACGCATATGGCGGCGGTGGCGGTGGCGGTGGCGCCGGCGGTTGCGCCGCGCGCGGTGGCGGTGGCGGTGGTGGCGGCGGCGGCGGCTCGTTCGGCATCTTCGCGGTCGCGAATTCGCAGGTGACGATCGCCGATTGCGATCTGATTCGCGGCAACGCCGCCAACGGCGGCACCGGCGGCACGGGCGGTCGCGGTCAATCCGGCGGCTTTGCAGGCCCCGGCGGCGCGCATCCGGGCAGCGCGATGCCCGGCAGCGGTGGTACTGGCGGTCACGGCGGACACGGTGGCGGCGGTGGTGGCGGTGCGGGTGGGCGCTCCGTCGGGATCACGTCGACGCCGGGCACGACGATCAACGGCACGTGCACGTTCACCGGCGGCGCTGCCGGTGGGGGCGGTGGCGGTGGCCTGCACGCGCCGAGTGCACCCAGCGCGGAGCGCGACGGCAATAACGGCAGCACGGGCAACGCGGGCACGCTACAGACGACGCGCGTGTGCGCGAGCGCGACCAGCTGCTAGCAGGTACAGTGCTCGCGTCGTGGCAGACGCCGAGACTGTCGAGCAACTGATCGCCGCGGGTCGGCATGCCGACGCCGCGAAGCGCGCGCTCGAATCCGGCGAGCCCTCGCGCGCTGCCGACCTCTACGAAAAGCTGTGGGACTTCCGCGCCGCGCTGTCGGCCGCACGTGCCGCGAACGATCTGCCGCGCGCGCTGCGTTACGCGATCGAGCTCAACGATCGCGAGCAGACCGAGCAGCTGCTCGGCGTGCTCACCGCGAGCGAGGACGGCAAGCGCGGCGCCCTCGACATCCTCGTCCGCATGCGGCGACATGCCGACGCCGCGCCGCTCGCCGAACAACTCGGCGACATCAACCGCGCCGTCGATCTCTACACGCGCGCGCGCAAGGATCTCGACGCCTCGCGCCTGCTCGAAGCCATGGGCCGCGATCGCGACGCCGGTCGCCTGCTCGAGCGCGCGCTCGATCTCGCCGCCGAAGCAGAGCGCGCACCGCTGCAGCTCGCACTCGGCCGCATCCTCGCGCGGCGCGGCGCGTATCCCGAGGCAACCCGCCTCCTCCAGGACGCGCGCAAGCACACGGAGCTGCGCGCCGAGGCGCAGCGCCACCTGATCGCGACGCTCGCCGCGATGGGCCTTCGCGACGGCGCTCGCGACGCACTGCTCGAGCTGCGCGCGAGCCATCCCGACGTGCCGGCCGATCTCGACACGTACCTGCGCGAGTGGCGCGACCAAGCCGCCGAGCGCAAAGCGAGCCGCGATCGCGAGGTCGTCGCCGGCCGCTATCGCATCGAGCGCTTGCTCGGCGCCGGCGCGTCGGGCCGCGTATTTCTCGCGACCGACGAGGTCGCCGGTCGACCGGTCGCGCTCAAGATGTTCTTCGCCTCGGGCGCGCGCGGCGGCGCCGCGTACGAGCGGTTCGTGCGCGAAGCCCGGCTCGCGAGCACGTTGCGCCATCCGTCGCTCGTCGAGGTCTACGACGTATCGGTCGAGCGCGGCTTCCTGGCGATGGAATATCTGCAGGGCGGTTCGCTCGCGCATCGGCTCGCGAGCGGCGAGCGCATGACCCAGACACAGATCCGTCACATGGCGATGGACATCATCAGCGGCCTCGAAGCGGCACATCACCGCGGCGTCGTTCACCGCGACGTCAAGCCGGCGAACATTTTCTTCGACGCGCGCGGCACCTCCAAGCTCGGCGACTTCGGCGTCGCGCACCTCGTCGATCTCGGACAGACGCAGACCGGCGGTCTGATCGGCACGCTCGCGTATATGTCGCCCGAGCAGATCACGGGCGCGCCGATCTCGATCGCCGCCGACCTCTACGCGCTCGGCATCACGCTGTTCGAGGTCGTGACGGGTCGCCTGCCCTTCCTGGGTCCCGACTTCGTCGCGCAACACCTCGGCGAAGAGCCGCCGCGCGCGTCGACGGTGGGCGATGGCGTCATGCCGGGCTGGGATCCACTGCTCGCCGGTCTGCTCGTCAAGAATCCGCGCGAACGCACGCAAACGCTCGCCGACCTTCGGCGCCAGCTCGAAGCGCTCGATCTCGGCGGTCCTCGCGTCGCGCCACGCCGGCGCAGCTCGAGCGCACCGCACTCGATCAAGGAGCTCGCGCAGGAAGACGAAGTCGGCCCGCGCTATCAGTTCGAGACGCCGCTCGGCCAAACACCGGTCTCGCAGCTCGTGCGCGCGGTCGATACGGTGCTCGATCGATCGGTCGTGATCGAGCGCTTCCTCGACGGCGAGGACGCGGCGCAAGCGCTCGAGCGTGCTCGCTTGCTCGCGCGCGCGCAGAGCCCGTTCGTGCAGCGCGCGCTGTCGCTCGACCGCGCGGCGCGCACGATGGTGTACGAAGCGCCGGCCGGCGCGTCGCTCGCCGACACCACACCGAACCTACCGATCGCCGAGACGTTACGCGTGCTCAAGCGCCTCGCGCGCGGGGCCGCCGCGATCCACGTGCTCGGCGGCAGTCACGGCGCGATCGCCACGCGCACGGTCGTACTCGACGACGGAGCCGTGCCGACGATCATGGCGGCCGGGCTCGGCGGTGCGGTCCCCGCGCAACCACTCGATGACGTCAACGCGCTGATCGCAGTGATCGCGACGATCGTCGGTTGCGAACCGACGTTCGCGGCGCTGGCGAAAGACGCGTGCGATCAGGTCGGCGCCGCGGTTCCCGCGTACACGACGCCGATCGACGGCGAAACGCTGTACGCCGCTGCCGACGAGCTCGACATCGCCGTGCTCGCCGCACTCGGCTCGCGTTAGCGCGTCTTCTTCGCGGGCAGGCGCTCGGCCATCAGCACGACGATCCAGATCGCGCCCTCGCCGATGTCGGGATGATTGCCCTGCGCAATGCCGACGCCGATGTCGTCGGGCTTGTAATCGCCGACGAGGCTCGGGCCGTCGATCGATTCCATCTCGGCGACTGCGCTGACCACGCTGCCGACGCGCGAATACGCGGTGTTCATCGCGTCGAGCTTCTTGCGCGCGCCCGGCCACAGCGAGTCGCGCGTCTTGCCGACAGCGAGGCCCTCGGCGAGCTCCTGTGCGATCGCTTGCAGCTTCGCGTTGACGATGACGGGGCGCACGGTGTTGATGCGCTGGCGCACGATGTCGGCGGCTTGCGCGGGCTCGACCTTCGGCGGGATGCGAATGAACACTTGGGTCAAGAACATCTCGCGACGACCTGAGACTTCGTCGCCCAGAATGACGCCGATGCCCACGTGGGTCGCCGCACTAGCGAGCACGTTCGCGCGATGGCCGGGGCTGTTCATCAGACCCGCGTGCGCTTCGCCGACGCCGTAGGCACGCGCGACGTTCTCGAGCACGACCGCGGTCTTGATCCCAGCGGCGCGTGTGCGATCGGCGGCCGAGCCCGTCGTCGGCGAGATGTGCGCGACGGTCTTTGTCTTGCGCATGTCTTCGCTATGCGCGCGCGACACGGCGGTCACGCGGTCGTCCCACATGAGGGGCGCGAGGCCGGCGGCCTGGCGGTCGCGATTCATCAGCGCGAGCAGCCGCTTCTCCGCTTCTTCGGCGCTGACGACGACGTCGTCGTCGTGGGTCGGCTCGATCGTGATCGTCAGCGGCGGATCGACGCCGCACCACACCGGGAAGTTCGCGAGCACGGTCGAGCCCGAGGCATCGCTCGCGGTGATCTCGACCTGCTGCTTACCGGTGTTCTTGCCGCATGCGACCTCGGCCTTGAAGGCACCCTGCTTGCCGACATTGATCGGCAGCCGCTCGGTGTTGCCGTTGTCACGGGTGACGAACAGCTCGGGGTCGCGATACCGCGTGTCGACGACGGCATCGATCGCAAACGCGCCGCCTGCCGCGACCGAGCGCGGGATCGGTGTGGTCGACACGCCGGATGCCTGGAGTGCAAACACGATCGCGCCGGTGCCGTCAGACTTGCGTTTCGCGGCGCCGACGCCGACGCGCGCAGTGGCACCGTCGGCGAGGATCTCCGAGAACCGCGGCTTCAATTGCTCGACGATCGTCGCGAGGTTGCTGATGTCGTCCCAGACGATCAGTAGATACGGCGACGGCTCGATGATGCCGTTGCGCTGCATCGCGAACTCGACAACGCTGTAGCCGATCACGCCGTCTTCGGGCACGACCTGCGCGAGCTCGGCGCACGCGCGGAACAGCCGCGCATCGGCTGCGGGCATCGGCAGCTTGGCGGTGATGGCGGCATCACGCACGGCCGCGACCACGGCGTCGCCGAGCGCGGACTTCGGCGGTGCCTGCAGTGGCTCGTTGTAACGAACCGCGGGCAGGCTTGCCGGCGCAAACGTGACGCGCGCGACTTGCTTGCTCGCCGCGCCGCCTCGCCAGCTCGGTTGCTTGCCGACTCGCTTGGCGCCGCTCGAACAAGCTGCGACGAGAAGCAGCACGAGCGCGGCGCGAGTCATCGCCGCGATCGTATCACGGGGTTCTTGAATTGCCCGTGGGTGCTGCGCTGCCCACCTGGCCTTTGATCGCGGCGGGTGGCGGTTGGATCAGGTTCGGTTGAATCGTCGGTGGCGGAGCGGCGCTACCAGCTGCGCTTGTCGCGCTTCCAGCTGCGCTTCCAGTGGCGCTTCCGGCTGCGCTTCCGGTGGCGCTTCCGGTGCCAGGCGCGGGTGGCGGCTCGGGAGGTTTGGGAACGATCGAGCCCGACGGATCTGCGAACACGACGGTCAGCATGCGCTCGAGTGCGTGAAAATCGGAGTACGAGATCCGGTTCCAGCTCGCAACGCCCGGTCCGCCGCCGCCGCTGCGATAGTCGACGCGAACGACATTGAGCCGCCACTTGTCGCCGACCTCGGGCGGAAGCTTGACTGCCATCGTGTCGTGGCGACCCTTCACCGCGGCGAGCGGGATCGCGATCTCGACGTCCCAGCCTTGGTCCGCGTCGCCGCTGACGTCGGCCGTGCCGCGGACCTTGACGGCGGTGACCATCGTCGCGTCCCACTTCTCGTCGCCCGGCTGCGCGCGCGTGCTCGCGAAGAACGAATCGAACGTCGCGTTGTTCGGATTGACCTGCAGCTCGACATAGCCGGTGCGATTGCCGTCGGCGTCGATGAACAGCTCGACGCAGTCGCCCTTCCACAGCGGCTCGTCCTTCTGCTTGAACGAGCTGAACACGTCGGTATCGACGATCGACGCGAACACGTACAGGTTCTGGTCGTCCCAGGTCATGCGCGCGGTGGCTTTGCCGACAGGCTCGGGGCTGCCGTCGGCCGTGATCAGATCGGGTGACATCGCCGCGTTCGTCCAACCCGGGTCGTTCGCGACGCCGTCGATCGTGATCGCTCCGCCCGCGCGCGGCAGATAGAGCGTGCCCTGCGGCGGCGGCGCCTTCGCCATATCGATCTCGATCGCGCGCGCAACGATCGCGCGATCGACCACGTTCGGCCCTACGGCGTTCATGCGCTCGCCGATCTGATTGCCGCCTGCCTCGACGAGCCCGACGTACAACGTCGCGGTCGGCGATCGCCAATCCGGCCGCAGCACGATGTCCTGCACGTCTTGGATGATCTGGCCGGCCTTCCACTTCTTCGTCGGATGACCGATCTGCATGTCGGTCGGCCCGAGGTTCATGAAGTCCGCACTGCCCTGGCCACCGCGCAACAGCGAGAACACGCGCCACTCTGGGCCCGGCGGTTGTTTGACCTGCCAGTAGTGCATCACGCGAATCGTGGCGCCCGGTGCGAGCGGCATCTTCGGATCGCGGCCATCGAGATACTCGAGCTTGTTGCCGAGGTACGTGACCTTGCCGCCGAGATCGACCTGCATCGCCTGGATGTCTTGCGGCGCGGCTTGCAACAAGTTCTCGCGGATGTAGCTCGGCTCGATCTTCTTGTTCTGCGGGCCAGCGCCACGTTCGGTGCACGCAAGCACGAGGGCGCCGAGAGCGAGAACGATCGCGATGCGCGTCATACGATCAAGTCCGATGCGTCTTGGAACATCTTTTGGTTCGCTTGCTGGCGCGACTTCGCCAGCTTCTCGACGATCGCGAGCACCGTCGGATAACGCTTCACGACCGCGTCGAAGTCCTGCTTCGCGAGCTTGAGCAGCACGAGCGGTTCGAGCGCGACAACATCCGCACCCGCCGGCGCGCCACTGACGAGCGACATCTCGCCGACCGCCGAACCAGCCGCGAGCTCGGC
>DATDCH010000780.1:0-5835 GCA_036524455.1 Kofleriaceae bacterium
AGCTGCTGGGCTTCTTTGAGCTGCGTGATCGCATCGTCGTACTTCTTCTGCACGTTGAGCGCTTTGGCGAGCTGCAGCTTCGCTTCCGGGTCATCGCCTTTGAGCGCGACGGCACGGCGCAAGAACTCCTCGGCCTTCACCAGATCGCCGGCCTCCATGTACGCGATGCCGAGCTCGACGCAGAGCTGCGCATCGTCCTTCGCGCGTTCCTCGAGTGGCTGGAGCAGCTGCGTCGCACGGTTGCGGTATTCGGCGGCCTTCGTCTGATCGGTCGCCTTCTTCGCGAGCTCCGCCAGCTCTTTCACGGCCTCCATCGTCGGCGTCAGATCGAGCTCGCCGGCGAGCTTCGCACCTTCGACGAACGCGGCGATCGCTTCCTCGGCTTGCCCCTTCGCCTCGAGCAGCTTGCCTTTGACGACGAACAGGTGCGCCTGCACGAGCGTCGGCAGCGGCGGCTGACGCGCGGCCAGCTTGTCGATCGTGGCCTGCGCGTCGGGCAACTTGCCCTCGCGAATGTGCAGCTCGGCCTGCAGCAGCTGCGAGACCGGATTTTCCGGGTCCTCGGTGAGCGCCTTGGCGATGTGCTCCGCGGCGAGCTGCAACTTGCCGGCACGGAGCTCGACCGCGGCGAGCCCGTTGTGCGCCGGCACGTCGTTCTTCACGAGCTTGAGCGCGTCGTTGTAGCGCTGGCGCGCCATGTCGTCGCGTCCCGCCTTGCGATGCACGTCACCGATGAGCGTGTGCGCTCGCACGACGCACCGCGGATCCGAGACTGCGATGTCCTTGCGCTGCAGCACGGCTTCGAGCTCGGCGACCAGCTCGACCGACTTCGACGGTGGCCGCGTCGCGATCAAGCCGACGTTCGCGCACACGTGATCCTTGTTGATCTTCAGGATCTCCTCGAACGCGGCCTGCGCGCCCGCGATGTCGGCGACGACCAGCTTCGCCTGGCCCTGGCCGTAGAGCGCCGGCACCTTCGTCACCGGTGCGAGCGCGATCGCTTGGTCGAACGCTTTGATCGCCTCGGCGGCATCGCCCTTCGCGTTCTGCGCCCAGCCGAGATAGAGCTGCAACCAGCCGTCCTTTGGGGTCTTGGCGATCTGCGCCTTCAACAGACCGACGGCGCGAGTTGCTTGGCCCTTCGCCGCGATCGCCGCGACGGCCTGCGCGCGCTCGACCTCGGGGCTCGTGCGCCCCGCGCCAAGCGCATCCTCGATCTTCACGCGGCCCTTCTGGATCCGCACATCTTTGTTGATCCCGTTATCGAGTGCGCCGGCGATCAACGCCTCGGCGCCGAGACCGAGCGCGCGCGGGTTCGTCGCGTCGAGCTTGACCACTTCCTCGGCGGCTGCGGCGGCCTTGTCCCAGTGCCGCGGATCCTCGGCCTTGAGCCAACGATTCGCACTGTTGAGCTGGCGCGTGATCTCGTCGGCCTTCGCCTTCGCCGCGACGTGACGCTGATAGAACATGAAGCCGCCGGCACCGAGCGCGACGACGACGAGCAGCGAGCCGAGCACGATCCGCGAGCGCCGGCGCTTTGCCGCACGCGCTTCGGGGGAGTCGGCCTCGAGCTCGGCTTTGCGCTTCGGCGAGATTCTCTGCGCCGCCGCTCGGGCGGTACGCGCCGGATCATGGGGGTCGTCGGCGAGATCGAGCTTGAGCTCACCACCGGCGCCGGGCTTCGCGGGCACGACAATTGGGAGCGGCCTCGAGCCGGCTCCCGATGCCGGCGTCTTGATCTTGATCGGCGAGTCGTCTGCGACGGGCTTCGGCCTGCCGGCCGTCGGCTCCGAGAGATCGAGATCCTGGAACGCCTGGTCCTGGCCGAGCGGCAACCCGAGATCGAGATCGGGTCCGCTGTTGCCGCCAGCCTCTAGATCGAGGCCTGCACCATCGACGGGACCGAGATCGATCTCGCCGGCGCCGAGCGCCGCATTCGCGGCGGACTTCGCTGTCGGCTGTTGAATGTCGTCGAACAATCCAGCCGTGCTCGCTGCCGCCGTCGCTGCTGCAGCGGGTTTTGCCGGATTCGGCAGATCGTCGAACAGCCCCTTCGGCGCGAGATCCTGCGTCGCGCCACCTTGCTTCGCAGGCGCCGCGGGCTGCGGAAGATCGTCGAAGAATCCCTTGGGGGCGATGTCCTGTGCCGCGCCACCTTGCTTCGCAGCGGCCGCGGGTTGCGGGAGATCGTCGAAGAATCCCTTGGGCGCGATGTCCTGCGTCGCGCCGCCTTGCTTCGACGGATGCGCGGGCTGCGGGAGATCGTCGAAGAACCCCTTCGGCGCCGGCAGATCGATACCGCCACCTTGTTGCTTCGCGGGCTGCGGGAGATCGTCGAAGAATCCCTTGGGCGCGATGTCCTGCGTCCCGGGCTTTGGCGTAGGCAGCCCGGTGACACCGGCAGCGGGCATCGGCAGATCGAGATCGTCGTCGAGCTCGAGACCTTGCGGTTTCGGCGTCAGCAGGCCGGTCACGCCTGGCTTGGGCATCGGTAGATCCGTGACGCCGGCCGGTGGCTTCACGGCGACCGAGCCTCGCGGTGGCGTCGCGGTTTTTGGCGGCAGGGCGTTGCCGGGGCGCACCGCGGGCGCGCCACTCGCGGGCGTCGCAGCTTTTGGCGGCAGGGCGTTGCCGGGGCGCACCGCGGGCGCGCCTCTCGCGGGCGTCGCAGCTTTCGGCATCGGCAGATCGGTGTTGCCGCCAGGCCGTGCCGCAGATATGCCTCGCGCTGGCGTCGCGGTCTTTGGCACTGGGAGATCGGTATTTCCGCTCGGCCTCGCGGGTGCGGGTACGCCCCGCGCCGGCGTCGCGGTCTTTGGCACTGGCAGATCGGTATGGCCGCTCGGCCGCGCCGGTGCCGGGACGCCTCGCGCTGGCGTCGCGGTCCTTGCGGGCTCGCCCGGTTTCCTCGGCGAGGGCAGATCCGACAGCGGGGATTTTGGCGCCGGCAGATCGGTGATCTCGGCGGGCTTCTTCGGGGCGGACAGATCGGCGAGCGCAGGCTTCGGCGCTGGCTTGCCCGGCAGGTCTGCGAGCGGCGATGACCGCGGCTTCGGTGCAGGCAGATCGGCGAGACCCGCCGACGGCGGTTCCGACGCCATCAGGTCATCGAGATCGAGCGCGGACGGCTGTGGTCCCGGCGGCTTGCCGGCGCCTTTCGGTACGGGCAATTCCGCATCGGTGAGCGCGGAGCGCGGCGCGGGTTTGCTCGCGGGCTCGGTGCCAGCGAGTGGGCTCTGGCGTTTCGGCGCGGGGAGATCGGCGATATCGATCGGTCTGGGTGACGGCGCCGGTGGCGTCGGCAGCTTTGACGGAATCGCCGGGATCGCCATCTTCGGCGGGCCTGCGGTCGTCGCCTTCGCGGGTAGCGCCACCTTCGACTTGCAACTCGTGCAAGACACGAACTTCGCCCCGACGGGGACGTCGGCTTCGGCGATGCGGTTCACGGTGCCGCACGCCGCACAAGTCGCCTCGATCATCGAACGATAATGATACCGCGGACTGTGTGGTCCGCTAGATGCCGGCCGCTACGTTACTGGCACCCAACCATCGAGCCGAACGGGTCGCACGGCTTCTGGTTCGCGGGCTGCTTCTTCTGCCTCGGCATCGGCGGCGCTGGCTCGTCGCTGAACGGATTGCCCCCGAGCTCGCCCTCGAATGGATCGACGGGCTGGCCTTGGCGCTGCGCCTTGGGTCGCTGCACCGCCTTGCGGATCTGATTTTGGATCTTGCGCTCCATCGCCGGCAGCACGACCAGCACGCGCGCGGTCTGCGCGGGCGTCAGGATCTTTCGTAGCTGCGCGAGTCGCTTGTCCTCGGTGTCCCACAGCGCGCGCTGGTTCGCGACCGCTTCATCGATCAGCTTGTCGATCTCCTTCGCGTCCTTGAGCGTCCCCGCGGCGTCGAGGCGGCGTTGCACGTCGATGCGCTGCTGGAGCAGCTTGTCGAATTCGTCGTCGTACTTCTTCAGCACCGGGAACAGCTTCGCGGCGGTCTGCTCGTCGAGCTGCAGCTCGGCCGTCAGCGTGTACGCGCGCAGTGCGCGAATGCGTTCCTTGATCTTCTCGCGCCGATGCGCCGCGCGATCGGGCATGGGTTGCGCGAACGCGGTCGCAGACGACAACGCAAATACGACGAGCAACAACCAGCGCATCACGATCGGTTCCTCTTCAGCCAATCCTCGGCGGCGACGAGCGCTTCTTCATCGAGCGCATCGACCCAACCGTAATCGGCAACCGGCAGGATCCCGCCGGTGACATCGCCTTCGGGAGCGAGCGCGGCGCGCGCCTCGCCGTCGAGCTCGTCGAGCGTGGACTCCGCAACCTCGTCGAGCTCGACCACTTCACCATCGAGCCACAGCGCGGCGGTCGGCGCTGGCGGTGCCGGTGTCTCGACGACACCCGCATCGAGTCGCGTGGGTCCGATCACCGCGTGATGCTCGACAGGATCGCTATCGCGCAGCACGAGCAGCGCGATCACCGCCGTCGTCGCGAGCGCCCACACCGGTACGATCCAGCGCCAGTTGCGCCACCACGGCCGCGGCGCTCGGTCGCCGACCTCGGCGCGAATCGATGCCTCGAGCTGTTGCCAATCGGGCTCGTTGCCCTCGGGCGGCAGCTGCTTCAGCTTCGCGACGAGCGCGCGATCTTCGGGCTCGAGATCATCCTCGCGCATCGCTACCTCCGAGGATGTCACGCAGCTTCTTCACCGCGTAGTGAAAGTTCACCTTCGCGGTGTTCTCGGTGCAGTCGGCGAGCTCGGCGACTTCCTTGAACGGCAGATCGTCGAACACGCGCAGCTCGAGCACGAGCTTCTGCTTCGGCGGCAGCTGCGCGATCGCGGCGCGCAATCGCAGGCTCTCTTGATCGTCGGCGATCCGACCCGGCGCGATCGGCATCGCGGTCAACGAGTCCTCGGCGATCTCGGTCGGCTGCTCGCGCCTGTGATCGCGGATCCAACTCAGCGCGCAGTTGATCGCGATGCGATACAGCCAGCTGCGCACGCTTGCCGCGCCGCGAAACGCAGCGAGCCCTTTGAACGCACGCACGAATACTTGTTGCGTGACGTCCTTCGCATCGGCGTCGCGCTTGACGTAACGCCGCACGACCCGCCACACGCCCTTTTGATGCTTGCGGACGAGCACGTCGAACGCGCTGCGATCGCCGCTGCGAAACCTCTCGGCGAGCTCGCGATCCGGATCGCTCGTCTCCGTCACTCGCTCCAATAGCGCGGGCAGCGCGAGGGCTTGCACGACTCATTTGACCCCGCGCTTGCCACCTGCGTTAAGGGCAAGGTAGGGTCCGCTTCCAACCCACGAGCATTATTAAGGTAAGCCATGCTGGATCCCACGCGAATGGACGACGTGCTGAGCCGCGGAGGCGATGTTGCCACGCTCGTGGGGAGCTGGAAGTCGGTCGACGAGCGCCGCCGCAAGCTGCAAGGCGAGCTCGATACGCTGCGCCAGCAGAGCAACGCGGCCAATAAAAAAATGGCCAAGCTCGACAAGAAGGGCACCGAGTTCGCCGCCGCGCGCGACGAGATGAAAACGATCTCGACGCACATCAAGCAAGGCGAAGAGCAGCTCAAGCAACTCGAGACCGAGGCCGATGCGCTACGCGGGACGATTCCGAACGCGCCGCACTCGTCGGTCCCCGTGGGCACGAGCGAGGCCGACAACCCCGTGCTCCACACGTGGGGCCACAAGCCGACGTTCACGTTCACGCCCCAACCGCACTGGGACATCGGCAAAGCACTCGGCATCTTCGACTTCGACGCGGGCGCGAAGATCGCCGGCTCGCGGTTCACGGTGCTGCGCGGCGCGGCGTCTCGGCTCAC
>DATDCH010000781.1:0-7875 GCA_036524455.1 Kofleriaceae bacterium
ACCTGCCGGGCATCGAGGACGTCGGTCGTCGCCTACAAGAAGCTCGTGATCGGATCGTGCAGCTGCGCGGCGTAGTCGGTGCCGGTCCCGACGGCAAGTCGGCGGTCGAGAAACAGGCCGAGGCGGCTGCGAAGGACCGCAACGTCGCGAACCTGACGAAGCTCGTCCACGACACCCATGGCGCGCTCGACGAGGGCATGACCGTCATCAACGACAACCTCGCAGCCGTCGAAAGTTGGATCGCGAATTACGATCGCAAGACGCTCGCGATGAACACGCCTGCGGCACCGGGTGCGGGACAGCCAAATGAACCGGGTACGCCTGAAGCAACGCCGCCGGCACCGCCGCCGGGCGCTCCGCAGCCACCTGCGCCGGGTTCAGGCGCACCTGCTGCTGCCGGTTCCGCCAATCAGCCCGCGCCGCCGCCTGCGGGTTCCGCCGCCGCTCCGGCCGCGCCCCAACCAGCGACGCCGAAGCACTAGCCCGGCTGCTATGCTGGGGTCCATGAGGATCCCGGCGAAGCCGAAAGTGATTCTGCGGTCCTGCCGCGAGTACGATCCGGAGAAAATCCGCCAGATCATTCGCGAGGGACTCGAGGAGCTCGGCCTGCGTCCATTCGGGCGCACGCTCGTCAAGCCAAACCTCGTCGCCGCAGGCCCGTTGTTCCCCTACGCGTACACGCGGCCCGAGTTTGGCGAAGGCGTGCTGCGCGCGCTGCGCGACGTCGGGGGCGACCAGAAGGCAGGCTCGATCAGCGAGCTTGCCGTCGGCGAGCGCTGCGGCATCACGGTGCCGAGCCGCGTCGCATTCCGCGAGTCGGGCTGGGACGAGATGCTCAAGCGGACCGGCGTCAAGAAGTACCATTTCGAGGAAGAGCAACAGGTCGAGATTCCGCTCTCCCACGACAACCGGCTGCGCGACTACCTGTTCACGCCCGAGCCGATCGCGCGCGCCGACTTCTTCGTGAACTGCCCCAAGTTCAAAGCGCACCCGTGGACGACGGTGACGTTCTCGCTCAAGAACTACATCGGCATCCAGGACGATCGACATCGCCTGATCGATCACGATCACAAGCTCAACGAAAAGATCGCGGACCTCCAGCACATCATCCAGCCGCAGTTCATCGCGATCGATGCGATCACCGCCGGCGAAGGCCGCATGCTGACGCCGACGCCGTTCGATCTCGGCATGATCATCATGGGCAACAGCCAGGTCGCGTTCGACGCGGTGTGTTGCTCGATCATCGGCCTCGATCCGAAGTCCGTCGATCACATCCGGCTCTCCGCCGAGCACGGCTTCGGCACGACCGATCTATCGCAGATCGAGATCACCGGTGACGTCACGCTCGACGAAGCGAAGAAGCGCGCGAAGGGCTTCAAGGTCGGCCTGATTCGCGTCGAGAAGTACTTCGAGGGCACGCACATCTCGGCGTACGCCGGCCCGCCTCCGCAATCGGAGGACGGCGATTACTGCTGGGGCGGTTGCCCCGGCGCGATCGAAGAAGCGATCGAGATCCTGCGCGTGTTCGACAAGAACACCGACGAGAAGATGCCGCGCATGCACGTCGTGTTCGGCGCGTACGACGGCCAGATTCCGGCGAAGCCCGGCGAGAAGGTCGTGTTCATCGGCGACTGCGCGAACTGGCAGGGCGAGCTGCACGGCAAGCCGGTCGAGATCAAGAACATCTACAAGGAACGCGACACACTCGATCCGCACAGCGCGCGCAGCGAAGACATCTTCAAGAAGCTCGCGAGCGCGCAGAACAAGCTGCGCGGCGACGTGATCCGGCTCGAAGGCTGCCCGGTGTCGGTCGCCGAGCAGGTGCTCGCGCTCGTCAGCATCGGCGGGCTCAAGAACCCGTACTACGACACGAAGAACATGCTGACGTTCGGCCGCGCGTACTTCGGTTGGAAGGCACGCGTCACGCTCAACAAGCTGCAGCGCAAGACGTACCAAAAGAACGGAGCGTTCACCGAGCGCGGTCAGGCGGCGCCCGAGCTCGGGGGCAATTCATGATCGGGCCGGGCTGGCTCCCGCGCTATCGACCGCGCGGCCCGACCGCACTCTCGAAGCGCACCCTCGCCTACACGCGCAGACGGAGATCGAAACCGCGCGCCGAAAAACCGGCGCGTTCCACGCAACCGGTGAATACTGAGATCGTGCGCTTCGATCACGGTCCCGCAGAGTTTCCTGTCGCGACGGTGCGTCCTCGGGAAGCACGCGCACGGGCGATCGCGCTCGTCGGCAGCCTGCAGCGGTGGCTCGTCGCGCGTTGGCAGTGGTTCAAGCCGCGGACGGTGCCCTGCGCCGTCGCCGCGCTCGGCATGATCGCCGTGCTGGCCTCCGCGCATTACCTAGCGAACCACAAAGACGACAACTGCTTGAAGCGCCACATCGTCCAAGTCGACCTCGCGCCGCGCTAACGTCGGCGCAATGACGATCCGCGCGGTCCATCACCTCAACTGCGCCACGATGTGCCCGATCGCGGGCTTTCTGCTCGGCGGCAAGACCTGGCGCGGCCATTGGGTCGCGCACTGTCTGCTCGTCGAGACCGCGCGCGATGGGCTCGTGCTCATCGACACGGGATTCGGCACGCGCGACGTCGAGGGCACGAGCGGGTTACGCGGCACGTTCCGCGCGCTCGCCAAGCCCGCGCTGTCGCGCGACGAGACCGCACTCGCGCAGGTCGAAGCGCTCGGCTACAAGCACACCGACGTCAAGCACATCGTGATCACGCACCTCGATCTCGATCACGCCGGAGGGCTCGTCGACTTTCCGCACGCGAAGGTGCACCTGCACGCGCGCGAGCACGCGGCTGCGATGGCGCGCAAGCACTTCAAGGAGCGCGAGCGCTACATGGTCACGCACTGGGCGCACGGTCCGAAGTGGGAGGTCTACAGCGAGGACGGCGATACGTGGCGCGGTTTGCCCGCGGTGACGCGGCTGCGCGGCATCGATGCCGACATCGGCCTATTGCCGATGCACGGCCATACCCGCGGGCACTCGGCGGTGATCGCGAAGAGCCCGAACGACCGCTGGCTCGTGCACGCCGGCGACGCGTACTTTCATCGCAGCGCGATCGAGGGCGACAAGCGCATGCCGTTCGGGTTCGCTGCGTTCGAGCGCGCGACCGAGATGAACCCGGCCGCTCGCCGTGCCTCGCTCGCTGCGCTGCGGCAGCTCGCCGCGAGCTACCGCGATCTCGACGTGTTTTGCGCACACGACGAACACGAGTACTCAACGTTGCGCGAGCGGGCTTGATCGACCGCGGTCCCTCGCGTAACGGCTGTTCGCTGCCCCACGTGGCGCGGGTGGCTCCCACCCAGCTCGTGCACAGGCGCGCGAAACTGCGAGGCCGCCGGCTGGTTCGTCCGTTGCAGTAGCCGAAGCGTGATGCGTGCCCTCGCGGCGGTGCCATTGCTATTGGCCGGGTGCGTCCAGGTCTTCGAGCTCGAAGATCCGGTCACGGCCGAGGACAACGAACCGCCCGAGGGTTCGGGCAGCGGCTCGAGCAACCCCACCACGCCACCCGCGTGCGCGGGCACGATCGTCGGCGCGACTTGCTACGAGCGCGGGACGATGAAGGCGACGTGGACCACAGCTCGCGATAGCTGTGCCGCCAACGGCGGGATGCTCGCGAAGATGGACTCGAACCCGGTCGCAACGGCGCTCGCCCTGCTGGTCAGCCTCGGCGAAGAAGTGTGGCTTGGCGCGAGCGTCGAGTTGCCCGGAGCTCCCTACCGATGGGTCGATGGCAGCGAGGTCACGCTGTTCGCGTGGCTGCCCTCACAACCCGACGGCAGCGGATTCGACCACTGCATCGCGCTGTACAACGCAGGCGCGATCGGCTGGGACGACCTGTTCTGCAACGAAGAGCTGGCGTTCATCTGCCAGCGCACGCTGCAGTGACTACTTCTTCAGCTTGAGCGCGCCCTGCCAGCCGCTGCAGTAACTACTTCTTCAGCTTGAGCGCGGCCGGTGCCGCGATCGGTGCCGGCGGTGCGCCCGCGGTGTGCTGCGTCACATCCGGCAGCGTGAGCTCGGCGAGCGAGTCCTGGAACTCGACGCGCGTCAGCATGATCTTCTCCTCGGCGTTCACCATGCTGATCGTCGCCTTCTGCACGCGCTCCGAGATGTCCTTCATCTTCGTCTTGAGGTGGCTCATCAGCTCGCCGCCGGTCTTCACCGCCTGCAGCGTGACGATCTGCGCGTGCAGCTCGCCCATGCGCTCGCGGTAGTCGCGAAGTCGGCGATCGAGACTCTGCTGCTCTTGCGTCAGGTCGATCAGTTTCTTGTGGAGCGCGAGCAGCTTCTTGAGGCTCTCCTTGAGCTCGGCCGAGCCCTCGGGGGCGTCGACCCAGACTTTCATCATCTCGAGCGTGACGTCGGCGTTGAGATCGAGCGTGCGCTCCATCGGTGTCGCCTCCGCGATCTCGACGACCTTGGACTCGCCCGCCTTGAGATGGACCTCGAACAGGTGCGCTTCGCCGACGCGCTCGAACGCGGGCGGCGCCTCGAGCAGCTTCCAGCCCTTGTTGACCTTGTGGCGGATGTACACCTTCGCGATGTCGTTGAGCCGGTTCGTGATTGTCATCTTCTGGCGGCGGATGTGCTGCACCTCGGCGGTGAGGATTCCGCGCTGCAGCGTGACGAGCCGCGACAGCTTGTTCTCCTCGCCCGTGTTGCGCTCGACGACGATCTGGCGATCGAGTGCGTACGGCACGACAGCCGACGACCGCGGCGCGATCGGCTCGGTCAGACCCTCGCCGATGAACTTCTCCTCGCCGTACACCGTGACCGGTCCGGTCTCGAGCGTCGACGTCGTCGGGTTCTTGAACCGTACCGCGCGGAACGCGAAGTTCGAGTTACCGCGCTCGGCATCGGGCGTGTAGAGGTACACGACTTCGCCCTCGGTCTCCTGGCGCACCATCGATACCATCGCGCTCGCGCCGCGCTCGACCGTCATCGGCGTCGGGTTCGCGAAGTGGCTCTCGCCGACCGGCTGCGCGTCGAGCTCGATGACCTTCGCCTTCGTGGCCGCCGCCTGCTCCGCCGGACTGGGCGCCTGCGCGATCAAGCGCACGCGTTCGGAATTACCCGGCGTGGTTTTCGTGATGACCTTGATGCGACCGGGCGCGACGCCCTGATCGATCAACTGATTGCGCACGATGTTCGCGCGGTCGTTCGCGCGACCGATCGCGCCACTGCGATTCGCGTCGGCATTGCCCTCGATCACGATGATCTTGTCGGAATTGACGAGCTGCTGCGAGGCGTACTTCATCTTCTGGTCGCCGGTCGCGACGCGCTGCTCCTGTACCTGTTGCGGCTTCGGGTCCGCGGCCGGCCGCTTGTCGACGCTCGGCTTCTTCGTCGCCACCTTCTTGCGCGGTTTCGACGCGGTCTTGTAGCGACCGCCACCGCCACCGCCACTGCTCCCGGCCGACATTGTCATTTCCGCTGCCTCGTAATCGCCACCGCCGCCGTCGTCGGAGTCCATCGACACCGACCCGCGTGACACCTTGCTCATCGGGGCGGGCGAAGGCGACGGCGGCGCAGCCTGTGGCCCCGCCTCGATCTTCGGTTCGGCCTTGACTGCGACGCGCGAGGTCACCTGATTCTCGGGATGACCATCGGGACGGCGAATCTCTTCGTCACCGAGCTCGGTCAGCACGGCCTCGCCGCTCCCATCCGCTGGCTTCGAGCCACCATAGGGCGAGATGCCGGTCGGTGGCGCGACCGCAAACTTCTCTTCGTTCGCGAGCGTCTCACGCTGCACCTGGCGCACGCTCCACAGGTCGTACTTGAACGACAGCGCGGACGACGATCCGACGCCGATCTTGACGCCCTTCCAGTCTTCGCCCGACGTGTTGTCGACGATCGCCCAGCCCTCGAGCAACACCTTGCCCTTGTCGCCGACCACCACGCGATAGCTCGGCTTCCACGATGGCGACTCGGTGACGTAGGTCAGCACGACGTCGGCCTTCTCCTTCGTCGGCAGCTGCAGCTTCATCACGAGATAGCTGCCCTCATCTGCCTGCTGTCTTGGAATCGAGACCGGCAGCGGCTTGCGCGAAATGGCATCGACGACGGTCAACGACTTCAAGAAATCGTCGACGCGGTCGCGCGGCACGCTGACGGTGAGTGTGCCGCCGGTCACCGTGGCGCGGCGCTCGTAGAACGCGACGCCGTTGCGGTACACGACCACGCGGCCGAGCGCGACGTTATCGACTTTGATGTAATTGGCCCGAGCACCGCACCCAGCTCCAGCAAGAGCCGCGGCGAGCAAAAATCCAGCGAGCGTCTTCCTCATGTTCCCGGGGCAAACGCACCGGGTGGGAGCCCGATCTAAAAATATTCCCAAGCCGGATGTCAGCTCCGGTGTAGGTCGAGACTCGAGGATCTCAGGCGCGGGGCTTTTTGCGCTCCTCGAGCTCCTCGAGCGTCTTGGGCCAGTCGTCCTTGAGCAGGCGCGACAGCGAACGATCGGCAAGCAGCCGGCCTTCGGTCTGGCATGTGGGGCAGTAATTCGCCTCGTTATCGGCGTAAACGATGCGTTGGACCTTGGTCCCGCACACCGGGCACGGCTGCCCGTACTTGCCATGCACGGCCATCTCGGGCCGAAACGCGGTGACCTTGTCGGGAAACCCGTCGCCGACCTCGTCGCGTAACGTTTGTGTATAGCGGGTCAGCGTGGCGATACACGCGCGGTGCAGCGCCTTGACCTCGTCATCGCTGATCGATGACGTCATGCGAAACGGCGACAGCTTCGCGGTGTGCAGGATCTCGTCGGAGTACGAGTTGCCGATGCCGTCGAACAGCGTCGGATCGGTCAGCGCGCGCTTGATCGTGTGACGCTCGCTGCGCAATCGCTCGGCGAACCCGGTGGTCGTCGAACCGAGCACGTCGAGGCCGCCGCGATCGAATTCCGCGAGCGCGCCACGACCCGCGACGATGTGCAGCGACGCGCGCTTCTTCGGCGACGCCTCGGTAAAGATCAGCGTGCCGTTCGGAAAGTCGAACGCGGCGAGCCCGACCTTGCCCGGCACTTTTTCTCCGCGCTTCTTCCAACGCAACCGGCCCGCGATCATCAGGTGAATGACGATGTAACGATCGCCTTCGAAGCCGATGATGATCCGCTTGCCGAGCCGCTCGATGCCGGTGACCTTCGCGCCGAGCAACTCGCGCGGCGACGGCGTTACCGTGCGCAGCACGAACGGGCTCGCGATCCGGATCCCGTCGATCGGCTTGCCGGCCGTGAACGCAGCGAGCCGCTCGACGTAAACGGTGACGTCAGGCAGCTCCGGCACGCGCCGACCTTAGCTCATGGCCGTCGTGCTGCGCACTTCGCCTGCGACCGCACGTCCCCAACCAGCTCCTTCTCATATGCGCACGATGCTCGCCGTGTTCCTGCTGCTGCCGGCGTTGGCGCGTGCGGACTGTCCCGGCCCCACCGCGGCGGACGCCACCGTGCGGATCGGGCTCAGGAGCAGTGCCGGCTTTGGCGTCGCACGCGAGGGCATGACCGATGTCAGCCTCACGCTCCACGGCGCGATGCGGGTTGCGCCGCGCTGGTTTGGATTGGTGCGCGCCGGGTGGTCGAGGCGGCACGCGATCTCCGAGCGGGACGGACTCGATGCAGCACTGGTTGGTGCAGGGGTGTCGGCGCAGCTCGCGACAACCTCGTTCGCGGTACTCGAGCTCGGCATGGAAGCGCGCGCAGAGCTCCGCTTCGACGAGCGGTTCGCCGGCGGCAGCGTGCGGCGGGTCGGCGCCAGCGCAGACGCTTCGCTCGGCGTCGCGTTCGAGCGCATCCCGCTCGTGATCGGCCTCCGCGTCGAGCAAGGCGTGACGCCGCTCGTCGATGACGTCCGTGCA
>DATDCH010000782.1:0-2838 GCA_036524455.1 Kofleriaceae bacterium
GACGTGGTAGCCGAAGTCGAAGATCTGGACGACGCCCGGATCCGAGATCGCCGAGATCGCGCGCGCTTCAGTGAAGAAGCGATCGACGATTTCGCGATGACTCGATAACGACGGCAGCAGGGTCTTGATCGCCGCGCGCCGGCCGAGCAACAAATGCTCGCCGAGGTACACGGTGCCCATGCCGCCCGCGCCGAGCGTGCGCAGGATTTTGTACTGACCGATGTGCTTCTCGACATTGGGAGCGTTCACGACTCCCAATGTGTAGCGCTACGTAATAGATTGTCTAATGACTACATATGGTTGAGTCGCCGAGGCACGGTGTGCTCACGAGCCCGAGCGCCACTGTCATTCGCTGCCGCCGACCGCGTCGATCGTGCCGCAAGCGAGGGCCTTTCCGGGTGTGCCTTTTTTGTCGTCGTGTAGCACCAGTGTCTGCCCAGTGATCGGCGCGACACCATCGAGCATCAGCTTCACGCCGGTCTCATCGATGTTGCCGGCAGAATCGCCGCCGACTTTGAACATCAACTTCACTGCCTCGCCGCCCTTCCACGGCGCGCCGGCCTTCGTCGCGTTCGGTCCGCACTCGCTGCCGTCGTGAATGACGAGGTGATACGTGCCCTTCTTGAGGCCGGTGAAATCCGACGACACGCTCGTATCGCTGCCGGTTTGCTGCGTGAACGTCACGGTGCCGCCCTCGAGCTTGGCGCCCTTGACCGGCGTCATCGCGGCTTTCGCCGAGTAGCTCTTCGGCACGGCGGGCTCCGCGGGCTCCGCCGGCTCGGGCGGCGGCGCCTCGACCTTCTTTTCGACGACCGGAGGCGGCGCCTCCTCGACTTGCTTCTTGCCGCCACCACCGCACGCGATCAAACACACCACCACGATCTTCCGCATGATCAGATCCTGGCGCACCGGGCCGCTTCGATCAAACATTCGGGCGATGTCTCTTCCGCTGCTCGCCGCGGTCGTGATCGTGGTGCTCGCGATTGGCTACCGCACCTACGGGCGGTTCATCGCGCGCCAGTTCGCACTCACGAACACCCAGGACACCCCGGCGCATGCGAAGGCAGACGGCGTCGACTTCGTGCCGACGCGCCCATTCTACCTGTTTGGCCAGCACTTCAGCGCGATCGCGGCCGCCGGGCCGATCGTGGGCCCGATCCTCGCGTGCCAGGCGTTCGGCTGGCTGCCCGCGCTGCTGTGGATCACGATCGGCGTGATCTTCATCGGCGCCGTCCACGACTTCACCACGCTCGTCGCCTCGGTCCGTCACGACGCGCGCTCGATCGCCGAGGTCGTCAAGCACACGCTCGGTCCGCAGGCGTGGCTCGCGATCCTGCTGTTCATCTGGCTCGCGCTCGTTTACGTGATCGTCGCGTTCGTCGATGTCACCGCGAGCACGTTCGTCACCGGCGACGCCGACGCCGCGGGCCTGACGTTCCGCTTCAATCAAGGTGGCGCGGTCGCGCTCGCCGGCACGCTCTACCTCGTGCTTGCACTCGTAATGGGGCTCGTCGATCGCTTCCTCAAGCCGCCGCTGTGGCTGTCGACGCTGATCTTCGTGCCGCTCACATTCTTCGTCGTCTGGCTCGGCACCCAGTTCTCGACGCTGCTCATCCTCGATTGGCGCACGTGGGTGCTCTTGATCCTCGCGTACTGCGTCGTCGCATCGCTCGCGCCGATGTGGCTGCTGCTGCAGCCGCGGGGCTATCTCGGCGGCTTCGTGCTGTATGCGGCGCTGCTCGTCGGCACGCTCGGCATCTTCTTCGGCGGCTTCGAGATCCAGCGCCCCGCGTTCACCAGCTTCGATGTCGGCGGACCGACCGGCCTGTTGTTCCCGTTCTTGTTCGTCACGATCGCGTGCGGCGCGTGCTCCGGGTTCCACGGGCTCGTCTGCTCCGGCACCACGTCGAAGCAGATCGATCGCGAATCGCACTGCCATCCGATCGGCTACGGCGCGATGCTGCTCGAAGCATTCGTCGCGGTGATCGCGCTAGCGACCGTGATGATCGTCGCGCCGAGCATCAAGCAGGGACCCAACGCGATCTACGCGAGCGGCATCGGCGCGTTCTTGCAGAAGCTGTTCGGTCTCGATCCGTACGTCGCGATCACGTTCGGTGCGATGGCGCTGTCGACATTCATCTTCGATACGCTCGACTCCGCCACGCGGCTCGGTCGCTACATCTTGCAAGAGCTGGTCGGCAAGACCGACCGCGCGTCGGGCGTGGCGGCGACGCTGCTCACCGTTGCGGTCCCGCTGTCGTTCCTGCTCGCAGCCGATCAAGGCAGCTACCGCCTGTTCTGGACGCTATTCGGCACGTCAAACCAGCTGCTCGCCTCGCTGTCGCTGCTCGCCATCACCGTGTGGCTCAGGAAGCTGGGCAAGCCGATCTGGTTCACGCTCGCGCCCATGGTGCTCGTGTTCGCGGTGACCGTCGTGTCGCTCGCGCTGCAGATCGAACAGCTGAACAGCGCGGCCGTCGGCAGCGCGGCGTGGCTCAACGGGCTCGTGTCGCTCGTCCTGCTCGGCCTCGCACTGATCCTTGTCGGCTACGCGGTTCGCGCCTGGCGGTCATTGCCGCAGGCGCGAGTCGTCAATCGCTGAACGCCGCGTCGAGGCGCCCGCGCTTCATGCTGGTCGGCGCTCCGCCCGAGACCCTGATCAACGCCAAGACGCCAAGACGCCAAGGCCGCCAAGCTCGGAAGGAGAGGTTTCGGGATCGCGCTCTGCACGAGCGGTCGCGCGAGCAGAGCGCGATCAAGCAGAGTCTCTGGCCTCTTCTGGCCTTGGCGGCGATCGCGGTCCGGTCATCGATGAACGCTAACCGCGCCCACGCTTCA
>DATDCH010000783.1:0-3075 GCA_036524455.1 Kofleriaceae bacterium
GTGCTCACGCTCGCACGCGAAGGCGCACGTGTCGCTGCCGTCGCGCGCGGCGAAGCCGATCTCGCTGCGCTCATGCGCGAGCTCGGCGACGAACAACGTCACGCATCGATCGCGGCCGACGTGGTCACCGCAAACGGCGCGAGCGCCGCGGTCGCCGGCGCGGTTCAAGCGTTCGGCGGTCTCGACATCGTGATCACCGTCGTCGGCAAATCATTCGCGCGCGACGCCGCCGCGATGGACGACGACGACTTCGCCAAATCACTCGACATGAACTTGTGGTCGTGCGCGCGCGTCGCGCAACGCGCGGTCCCGCATCTCACCGCGCGCGGCGGCGGCTCGCTCACATTCATCTCGTCGATCTGGGGGCGCGAAGCGGGCGGCGCGCCCGGCTACAACGTCGCAAAAGCCGGCGTCGTCGCGCTCGCGAAAGCACTCGCGCGCGACTACGCGAAGCACAACATTCGCGTCAACAGCGTCGCGCCCGGCTCGATCCTGTTTCCGGGCGGCGGCTGGGATCGCCGCATGAAGGCCGATCCGGACGCGATCGCCGACATGATCAAGCGCGAGCTTCCGTTCGGCCGCTTCGGCACGCCCGAAGAAGTCGCCGACGCCGTCGCGTTCATCGCGTCGCCGCGCGCCGCCTGGATCGCGGGCGCGTGCATCGTCATCGACGGCGCGCAATCGCACGCGTTCTAGCCGGCGGCTCGAGTAGCCACCACTCGTCGTTTCGACTCGTTGGCGAGGTACGCACCTTGCTCGCTACGCGCGCATGCGATCGTTAGCCGTATTCACCGTGCTCGCAGCCGCGTGCGTCACGCCCAAACCGAGTGACGGCTGTGGCGCCGGCGGCGGCACCGGCGGCAAAACCGACGACCCCGGCGCGGGCGGCGGTCGCTGTCACGAGATGACCGGCGCGCATCACGACGGCGATCGCACCGGCCTGCACGGCATGGTGCTGTTCGGTCGCACGAACTACTTCCTCGAGCACATCCCGATGTTCCAGCGCCCGCACAACGAGCAGCTCGTCATGCGCGTGACGCTGCGCGACGCTCAAGGCGCCGTGATCGATCGCGACTTCGGCGAGACCGGTCACACCATCAAACCGACGACGCAGTTCTCGCTCGACGATCTCTCGCTCGGCAAGCGCATCACGTTCGCAGGCGACATTCATCGCGGCAGCTTCGAGACCGGCGGCCCGGTCCTCCTGCGCAACGTGAAAATCTCCGTCGAGGAAGTGCTGGTCGCGCGCAATCTGCCCGGCACCGATCCGATCGCGAGCGACGAGCAAGAGTACTTCCTCGTCGGCGACGCCGAAGACGCCTATGTCACGAACGTGATCCGCGACAGCCGCGGCGTGCAGCACATCATGCGCGTCGATGCGGTCGTCGGTTTCACGCCGTCGCCATCGCGCGTGCACCGCATCAAAGCAAAGTCGCTGCAGCGCCTCGCGCCGTCGACGCAGGTCAACGCCTTGCTGCCCAAGGCCGGCGCCGAAGGTACACGCGTCATGGTCGACGTAGCGAACGAGCTGTGGTGCGTGCGCGCGCCCGATTTCTTCGCTGCGTGTGATTGAGCTGTCGCCTCCGCAGCGACTGTCAGTGATGCTAGTTCGTGCGACGAGGTCGTCACGATTTTGGCTAGCGCGCTGACCGCGGCAACTCACGCAGCCACTCCAAGAAGTGCAGATCAGCGGGGTTGGCGCGCGATTCGCGTGGCGCGTCACTTGCTGAAGGGACGCCGAACATCATGCGCATTACCTCGCTCGCGTTTATCGGTTTGTCAGTGATTGGTTGTGCCACTTCGACCGACGACGATCTCGTCGACGACGGTGCGGACGGCAAAGCAGACAGCGGCCGCACGGTCGTGCCGGTCACGATCGGCGACTGCTCCGGCGAAGCCAAGGACGGCTACCAGCTAGCCAATGGCCGGCTCTCCGGCAACCGCTTGCTCGTCGACGTGCAGTACGGCGGCGGCTGTGCCGAACACACGTTCAAAGTCTGCTGGGACGGCATTTTCCTCGAATCGTTCCCCGTGCAAACCGGACTCACGCTCCACCACGACGGCAACGGCGACCTCTGCGAAGCGTTGCCCGTCACCCCACTCTCGATCGACCTCACGACGCTCGGCTCGGCCTACAAGTCGATGTATCAAACGACCACGGGCGAAGCGCTGATCTCTCTCGACGACGTTCGCGTCAACTACAAGATCAAGCCGCTCACGTCGACGCAGCTCCGCAACGCCTTCACGATCGCGGCGCAGGGCGCGAGCTACATGTCCGAGTCCGACTCCGAGCCGACGTGGCTCTCCGCGACTCACACCGGCAGCATCACCGAGTCGATGATCCGCTCGAAGTTCGGCGCCAAGCTCGAGCTCGAATCCGACAGCGCGATGGAGATCACGCGCGGTGACGCCGTCAAGAAGACGCTCACCGGCTGGGCCGAGTACGCGGCCAACGACGAAGACTACATTCGTGACTCCGCCCAGGGCTTCGGTCGCATCAAGGCGCTGCTCGAAGGCAACCTCACCGATCTCACGTTCGCGCGTATCGGTCCCTCCGATGGCGAAGGTGGCCTCGCGGTCGACGCGGGCGCCTACAACCTCGTCGTGCTGGGCAAGACCGCCGACGGCAGAGTGGTCGGCTTCTTCGTGATCAGCGTCGAGACCTGATCGGCACGAAGCGGAAACCGAAGCCGAAGCCGAAACCGAGGCCGAAGCCGAAACCGAAACCGAAACCGCAACCGCAACCGCAACGCCAACCGCAACCGCAACCGCAACCGGCAACGGCAGCGCCTGACGAACCTTCCGCACCGCCGAAACGACGCCGGCGCGCACGACCTTTCGATCGCACGCGCCGGCGAAGCGTTATCGACTCAAAACTTAGCGGAGGTCTTCGTCGCCCTCGTCCTCGTCGGCGGTGGGTGCCCGTCCTTGGCCACCATCCTCCTCCTTATCGAGTCCGAGCCGGCGAATCATCTTGTAGATCGACATGCGCTCGATGCCTGCGGCGCGCGCGGCGGCCGAGATGTTGTTGTCGTGTGCTTCGAGCAGCGCCTGCAGGTAGCGGCGATCGAACTC
>DATDCH010000784.1:0-2139 GCA_036524455.1 Kofleriaceae bacterium
CTCGATGCCCTCACGACCCGAGGCGGTGCGGTTGACACAGGACCGGCGCTTCGGTCGATGACGCAGCGGGCGGGCATGCGCAGGATCGAGGACGAGCACGAGCACGTGCACGTGCACGTGCACGTGTACGTGTACGAGGACGAGTACGACCTCAGGTCGCCAAACATGATGCTGCTCGGCTACGAAGGCTTCTATCGGATCGTCGGTCAGTCGTGGCTCAACGTGCTGCTCGTCGGCAACGTCACGGTCAGCGGCCTCGAGCAGAGCAAGTTCATTCCGGCCGCGAGCGGCCTGCTCGGCTTCGAGTTCAACAGGAGCTTTCAGCTCGGTGTCGGCGTGAACCTCACGCCCGATCCGCAGGCGCCGACGCACATGATCGCAGCGGCGGGTTGGACGCCGAGCGTCGGCAGCATCCAGACGCCGGTGCACTTCTTCTTCGTGCCCGACCCCGATGGCAATCACCGTACCGGTGCGACCGTCGGCATGACCTGGTAGTCAGCCCAGCTCGGCGAGCCGCGCTTCGAGCTTTTCGAGCTCGGCGGCCTGCAGCTCGTCGGGAATGTTGTCGGCACGCACGTGTTCGATGGTGGTGGCGAGGAGGTTGCGTTGGGCGGCGGGGCTCGACAGGCGTTGCAGCTTGTCGAGCACCGGCGCGAGCTCGATCTGGGCAACCGTCTGGATCAGCTCGCGCCGTGGGTGGGGCTCCTCGATCATCTCGAGCGCGCGCGACAGAGCGATGCGGCGCGCGACGGTTCCTGTCGTGGTCTCGATGCGTGCGAGCCATTCACGCGCGGTGAGCGGGGGTGGCGCGACGCCGGCGGCGACTGCGGGCGTCGGTACGGCGAGCCGAGCCTTGCGATAGCCGTCGAGCAGCTTGCGCAGCTGCGGGCTCTCGTTCGCGATCTGTGCTTGGTTCGCTTCGGCGAAGCGAGCCGCGAACGTCGGCGACGCGAACGAGAAACTGCTCGTCGTGCCCGACCATCCGAGGTAGGTCACGGCGTGCCCGGACGTCGCGCACGAGGCGCGGCAACCAGCTTTTGCGGCAGCGCGGCGCGACGAGCGCACCAGCCACGCGAGGATCGCGCCGACCACGAAGATGCCGAGCCCGAGCAGGATCGCGCCGCTGACCGCCGCACCGATCGCGCCGGTGATCGCGAGCACCATCACGCCTGCCGAGGCCACGCCCGAGCCCTCCCATGTGCGCGCGTGGTTGACGCAGCGCTCGCAATACGGAAACGCGAGCGACTGGCGCGTGGTCTTTGCGGTGATCGGCAGCTCGGTGTCGGGCGGGGCACCGCAACACGGGCACTCGAAGGGCAGGGCGAATTTCCTCGCCGCCAGCTCGACGATCACCGCAGCCATCGCTGGCTATGTTCGCACGAATGCGGCGGCCATCTTGTCGCGTTGCTTCGCATCCGGAAGCCGCCCCAGCGCCGCCTGCACGTTGTCGGCGACATGCGCGACCTTGCTGGTTGCCGGAATCGGGCAGGTCACCGCTGGATGACCGATGATGAACTTCAGGAAGAACTGCGCCCAGCTCGTGCAATCGAGATCGGCTGCGATCGCCGGCAGCGCCTTGCCTTTGACCTTGCTGAATAGGTCGCCCGATTCGAACGGCTGCATCACGAGCACGGCCGTGCCGGTGTCGGCGGCAGCAGCCAAGATGCGCTTCTCGGCGAGCCGATCGACGATCGAGTACGGGATCTGGATGAAGTCGAGCTTCTCCTTCTTCATCAGCTTCTCGATCGCATCGAACTGATCGTGCTGGTAGTGCGTGACGCCGAGGTAGCGGATCTTGCCGGCGGCCTTCCACTCGCGCAGCACCGGCAAGTGCGTCTTGACGTCGAGCAGGTTGTGCACCTGCATCAGATCCATCTTCTTGGTGCGCATGCGCCTCAGCGAGCGCTCCATCTGCTCGATGCCTGCTTGCTTGCCGCTCGTCCACACCTTGGTCGCGAGGAACGGGGCCGCACCTGTGATGGTCGCCAGCTGGTCGCCGGTGACCTCCTCGGCCCGGCCGTACATCGGCGAGCTGTCTATCACTTTCATACCGGCGGCGAGGAACTTGCTGAGGACATCTGTCACCGCCTTGCGGACGTCGGCGCTCGAGCCGACGTCGAACGTCTGCCAGGTGCCGAG
>DATDCH010000785.1:0-23102 GCA_036524455.1 Kofleriaceae bacterium
GCATACGACGGGAAGTAACGCCGGTTTGATCACAACGCCGCGCCTCGCGTCGGCGCGGTCTACTAACTGCCGCGATCGCCGACGCGATACACTGAGCGGATGCGGTGGTGGCTCGTGGTGGTCCTGTGCAGCGGCTGCGACCTGCTGTTCCAGTTGCAGCATGTCGACTCGCGTGACGCTGGCGAGGCCAATGACACAGTGGTCGAGATCGATTCGACACAACCGTTCATGTGCGATCAGGACAACATCAGCGAAGGCGACTTCGACGGCGACGGCAAACCGAACAGCAATGACGAGTGCCCTGATCTCGCCGCTGCGAGCCCCGATGACGACCTCGATGGCGTGGGTGACGACTGCGATCCGCGCCCGCAGATGGCGGGCGACTGCCTCCGCGTGTTCCAGGACTTTCGTACGCCCGAGCTTCGCTGCTGGACGACCACCGGTTGGTCGTACGGCTGCGACAGCGCCGACACGCTTGGGTGGTGTTCGCCTGCTGGTTCCCACCGCACTCCGCTCGTGTACTCCGGCCTCGCCCCGCTCGCGTTCGCGCGCATGACCGGTACGATCAGAACGGTGAGCTCGCAGTCCGCCGTGGTCATGTTGCAGGCGTACGCGCAGGCAGTCGACGTGACCGGCGACGCATGTGGCGTCGTCGTCGAGAGCGGCTACTTCTCCGGCGTCAGCGGAGGCTGGCTCAACGACACGTGGCAGAGCGGGCAATCGCAGCCAATGGCTCCGGCCGTAAGCTCTTCACCAGCGGCGACCATTCGCGCCGCGCGCACTCTGATTGGAACGGGGACGTTCTGCCGAGCGTCCGCAACAGCTGCCTCGATGGGCACCGCGCAGACCAATGCTGCGCCCGACCAGATCGGTCAGTTCGCGATCCATACCCGCCACACGTTATTCCGGATCGAAAGCGTCAGCGGATACAGCTTCGGTGCCGGTTGCGACTAACGGCGTCGGTTCTGCACGAAGTAGGCGATCACGGCAGGGATCAGGGCGATCGGGATGACGCGTTCGGCGATCATTAGGCCGCGCGCGAACGCTGACTCGTGACCCGTGCCGTTGCCCGTCACTACGTAGCCGACGATGTTTCCGACGAAGTAGATGATCAGGAACACGACCGTTGCGTACTTGAAGGGAGACCAGGGCTGCTTCGGCTGATTCAGGCGGCTGAGGTTCATGCGAGCGAGCCTATGCGCGGCTCGTTATCGCGCGACCTCACAACCGGTGACGACGGATGGTCGAGCGCGTAGTTGCGAAGCCAGTTACTCGGACCAATGGTCTCGACGAGCCTGCGACGGTGCGACGGTGCGACGTCGCATCGTCGGAACGGTAAACGCGAGGCCGCATCCCGTTGCAGACGGGAGACACCGACACTCATCGAGTCGAGCGAAATCTCGACGGGAGCTCGTCGGTCTGCAACCTGCAACCTGATCGCCCATGGCAATCGAACCGATCAGTGAAACGGAGTTGGATGCGATCTTGGGTGGTAACGGTACGGAGGGAACCCCGCCGTCGCTTCCCATGTGCACCGTCGACGACCCGCAGGGTCAGCGCGGCGGTCGCCCGCAGCAGTACTGGGAGAATTCGCCTCCCGGCAGTCACGGTGGTGGTGGCCATGGCGGCGGTGGCCATCAGCCGCATCTCGATCCGCCCGTGCGGATCCGTCAACCGCCGCCGTGGCGGCCGACCATCACGCGCTCGGATCGCCGGCTCAAGCGCCGCATCCGCCCTGTGAGCTAGATGGCCCGTAAACAGATGCCCGATGTGCTCGATCAGATCGATCGCATCCGCGTCGTGAGCTGGGAATGGAACGACGTCGCGCGCGACGTGGGTCTCGAGCCCGGCGAGCGCTCGATCGGCGTCATCGCGCAGGAGCTTGCCGTCATCTTCCCGGAGCTGGTCTCGACGCACGAGGTCGACGGCTACCAAGGTGTCAACTACGGCGGCCTTGCAGCGATCGCGATCGCAGGGGTTCAGCAGCTGCGCCGCGAGCTCGCAGACGTACGCAGTCGGAGCGATCGCGGCCGCCGCACCAAGCGACGCGCGACCGACAGCACAGCACCGCGTGTTCGAAGCACCAAGCGACGCGCGACCGACAGCGCATCACCGCGTCTTCGCAAGCGACGCCCTTAGAGCGACGCCCTTAGAGCGACGCCCTTTGAGCGACGCCCTTAGATCGACGCCCTTAGATCGACGCCCTTAGATCGACGCCCTTAGATCGGCGCAGTCGTCGGCGTGGGCGGCGGTGGCGGCGGCGGCGGTCCCACCGGCCCAGGCGGAGGTCCCGGCGGCGGCAGCGTCGGCGGCGGTGGTCCGTAGATCGGCTCCGGTGGGTGTATGGGCTCGGGCGTCAGGTCCGGCGGCGGCCGATTGCGATCGGGACGAATCGCGACCGCAAGGCCACCCGAGATGAACCAGCCGCTGTTGTCGAAACGATCGCTGTAGAAGTTCGTCGCCGTGAGATACGGGCCGACCACGGCTTTCCTGGTCGTGAGCATGATGCCGCCGGTCACCGACGAAGCGAAGCCCGTGAACTTGAATGATGGCTCGTCGCTCGGATCGCGCGAGATCCGCGCCGGCATCAAGTTCAGCGCGAGCAGTGGACGCACCATGCCGCGCTTGGTCTGGAGCACGACCTGGAACGCGCCGTAGTTCGCGGACGCACTGCTCTGGGACTCGTTGCCGCTCGAGTCGGTGCTCGTCGCCGAGCTGCCCACGTAACCGACGCGCGCAGCGACCGCTAGATCGATCGAGTCACCCGCAGGAATATGCTGGCGCAGACCGATCGAGCCGCCGGTCGGCAGCGGGAGAATGAAGTAGTAGAGCGCGCCTTCACCCGCGACCTCGATGTCGGTGTCCTCGCCGAGGCCGTAGCTCAGCGTGAACGTCATCGCCGCCGCCGGCGCCGCGCCGTAGGCGATAGCGGTGTTCGGATCGGCGCTGTCCTCGTTGTCGGCGATCAGATCGAGCGTCGGTGCTTCGCCACTCATCGCGAAGCCGACCTTGCCTTTGCCAACGGTGGTCGCCGGCAGTGGCGCACCGGTCGACACCGGGAGAATGCAGCCGCCCGCGCACAAGAGGAGCATTACGCCGTGCTTCATGGTCACCCGATCCCATTCGATCACGACTGGCCCGCGCTGACCAGGATCTGCCGTGCGGAACTGTGCGCGTGCCGCTAGGTGCCAACCCCTGTGAGGAGCTTCTCTAGCTCGACCTCGTCGATCACTTTGACGCCGTGTTTTTGCGCGGCCTCGAGCTTCGTCTTGCCCGTGTCGGCGCCCGCAACCAGGTACTGCGTCTTCTTCGACACCGAGCCGGCGACCTTGCCGCCCGCTTGCTCGATGCGTTTCTGCACGTCCGCGCGCGGCGCGCTCAGCGTGCCGGTCACGACGAGCGTCATGCCGACGAGCGGGCCGGTGCTGACCGCGACCACCGGCTCCTTCGGGTCGATGCCACGTTCGAGAAGCTTGTCGAGCACGGTGTGGACGTGCGGCTCGCGCAGGAACCGATCGATGCCTTCCGCGGTGGTGTCGCCGACGCCTTCGATCTCGCAAAGCTCGGCGACAAATGCGGCCGATTCCTTGGCTGCACAGGCGGCGCGGAACGCGCTGAGCGTGCCGTACTTCTGTGCGATCGGTTTGGCAAGCACGCCACCGACGTGCGCGATGCCAAGTGCGGCGAGCAGGCGTGAGAACGTGGCGCTGTCCTTCGCCTTCGCGATCGCCTCGACGAGGTTCTTGGCCGATTGATCGGCAAACCGATCCAGCTCCGCCACGTCCTCCCATTTGAGGACGAACAGATCGGCAACGTCCTTGACGAGGCCTGCGCTGACGAGCTGCGCGACTACCTTTTCGCCGAGCCCGTCGATGTTCATCTGGCCGCGCGATGCGAAGAACTCGATCGCACCGAGCTGCTGCGCCGGGCAGCCTAACCGGTTGATGCAGAGCAGCGCGACCTTGCCTGCTTCGCGCTCGAGCGGGCCACCACACGATGGACACGCGGTCGGTGTCTCGAACGCCGGTCCCGGGCCCTTCTCGGTGACGCCGAGGATCTGCGGGATGATTTCTCCCGCCTTCTCGATCAACACGCGATCGCCGCGACCGAGGCCGAGGCGCTGCACCTGATCGTAGTTGTGCACACTCGCGCGAGATACGGTCGTGCCGGAAACGTCGACGGGATCCAAGATCGCGACGGGCGTCACCGCGCCGGTGCGGCCGATGTTCGGCTCGAGATCGATGAGGCGCGTCGTGACTTGGCGCGCCGGGAACTTGTACGCGATCGCCCAGCGCGGAAACTTCGATGTGGTGCCGAGCGCGGTGCGCTGGCCGAAATCGTCGACCTTGATCACGAGGCCGTCGACTTCGTATGGCAGCTCGTCGCGCTTGTCTTGCCACGCGTTGACGCACGCGAGCAGCGACTCCCAGTCCGACGCACTCGAGTTCGACGGCGACACCGGCAGGCCGAGCCGCCGGATGTAATCGAGCGATGCCATGTGGCCGCGCGCGTAGCGTTCGCCGTCGACAACCTCGTAGAGGATCGTGCGCAGCGGCCGCTTCGCGACTTCGCGCGGATCCATCTGCTTGATCGTCCCCGCCGCGGTGTTGCGCGGGTTCTTGAACGCCTCCTCGCCTTCCTTGATGCGCTCGGCGTTGATCGCGGTGAATTCCGCCTTCGTCATGTAGATTTCGCCGCGCACGACGATGTCGACGGGCTCGCGCAGCTTGAGCACGACGCCGCGCACGGTGCGAACGTTCGTGGTGACGTCTTCACCGATCCGGCCGTCGCCGCGCGTCGCGCCGAGCGCGAGCACGCCTTGCTTGTAGGTGAGCTCGATGCCAAAGCCGTCGATCTTCGGCTCGATCGAATACGTGACGCTGTCGCCGTCGAGGCCCTTGATCACGCGGTCGTGGAACTGCTGGAGGTCGTCGTGACCGTACGTGTTGTCGAGCGACAACATCGCGACCTCGCGCGTGACCTTCGGGAACTCCGAGACCGGTGCGTAGCCGACGCGCTTGGTCGGCGACCACGCCACGACCCAGTCGGGATGCGCGGTCTCGAGCTCGCGCAACTTGACGAGCAGCTTGTCGTACTCCAGGTCACTGATCGTGGGCGCGGCGTCGACGTAGTAGCGGCGGTCGTGCTCGCTGAGCTCGTCGACGAGCTTTTCGTACTCGTCTTTCGACCCACTGCTCGCCGCCGCCGGTCTACTCCCGAATAGATCCATTTGCGCCATAGCCGGCGCAGCATAGTCGAGCCGCCCCACACGATCATCTGCTGCGTGTCACGGACATGGCTTCGCGGGAGGCGGCACGCCGGCGTCCGCGTCGATCACGTCGACAATCCATAGATCCGGACCGTCGGTCCGCGCGTGATAACTCATGTCAGGTTCGAGCACGCGTCCGCGTACCGTCCCCGGTCCCAAAAGCTCGGGTACGTGCTCGCCGACGATGTTGTACGTGGTGCCATCGTCGGCGCGAAACACGGTGCGAGAGCTGCCGGCGAGCTTGCTGCCCGGCGGTGCACCGATGCTCGCGACTGAACCACGCAGCACTTGTTCGGGTCCCATCGCCAGGTACGGCCCGTGCCCTCGCGCCGGGTTGGCTGGGCGGAGGCTCAGGATGCGGAAATGCGTGGCGCGGATCGCGTGTCCCACGGGGTCGTAGCACTCGCCGGTGACCACGACCTCGCGGTCGGCGAACCACGTCCACAGCGCGCGCGCACGGTAATCGACGACCCAGCGAGTGCCGTCTGGCTTCTCGAGCCAGACGCCGTAGAACCGTGTCGCGCTCTGATTCGGCTCGAGTCGCAACGTCCCGCGCTGTTCGCTGGGCGTGCTCGGCGTCGGTTCGGGCTTCGGTGGCGCGGGTGGGGTCACGGTGGGACTCGCCGTCCAGCATGCCGCGAGCATCGCGACGATCAAAGCGCGCACGCCATCTCACTAGCAGATGCTGCCGCTGGATGTCGTTGGTTTCGCGCGCTGATCCGGCGAGCTCGACACTGTGATCGATGTCGCGGACGGAATCGCGCTGCAACGTGGCTGGTTGGTGAGCCATGCGCCGCGTTGTCCTCGACGAGGTTCGGGCCGAATTGCTACGCCTTTCGCGACAGCCGGGCGTGACGGCAGCGATGCTGGCTCACGAGATCCGGAATCCGCTCGCCGCGATCGGGCTCAACGCCGAGCTGATCGAAAGCGAGCTGGGCGAGAACCTAGAAGTCCGGTCGCTCTGCCGAGCAATACAGCGCGAGGTCGATCGCCTGAGCTCGTTGACCGAAGCCGTCCTCGCCGAGGTGCGTTCGCGACCGATCGATCCGACGATCGAAGCCCGCATCGACGAGCTGTGCACGCGGCTAGCCCGACGCCGGTTTCTCGATCGACTCCTTGGTCGATAGCGCCCGGTCGCCGATCTCGCGTCATGTCAGTTTTCGCGCGGGATCGTCGACGGGCACCGCGCCACATAGATCGCCCCGATCGCCATCACCACCGCAGCCGCGGCAACCGCGAGCCACCGCCCGGTGAGTGCCATGAGGCCGAGGCTCGCGAGCATCGAGCCCCACGACAGCAGCTTCACCCGCAGCGGGATCACGCGGTGCTCCCGCCACGCGCGCAGCGGCGGACCGAACCGCTTGTGCTCGAGCAGCCAGCGTTCGAGCCGCACGGAGCTCTTCGCGAACATCGCCGCCGCCAAGATCATGAACGGCGTCGTTGGCAAGACGGGGAGAAACGCCCCGACCGCGCCGAGCCCGACGCACAGGAGACCGACGATCAGGTAGACGATGCGCACTCGCTAGATGTCCCGACGATCAAATAGACGATGCGCGCTCGCTAGATGTCGTCGTCGTCGAGATGCGACGGGCGCTTCTTGCCGTCGATGAAGGCGTCGAGCTCCTGCTCTTCCGGCGAATCCTCGTGGATGATCTCGTCCTCGGAGATCTCGTCGACGCGAACCGAGCCGGCGGCAATCTTGTGCGGACGACGCGGCAAGTCGGTATCCATCTCGTCGTCGAGCTCCTCGACCGACGGCGCGTCGAGATCGAGCTCGATCTCGTCGACCTCGAGCGGCGTACCCGGCACCTTGCGCCCCATCAGGCAGCCCGCTTTGACCGTGACCTGGAACGGCCGGCCATCGAAGTACGCGTCGATCGCTTCCTTGATGTACCAGAACACGTCCTGCATCTCTTGGCCGGAGCCCGCGATCTCCTTCCACTCGGAGAGTGGGCCGTACTCGATCACCGGCGCGAAGAAGAACTCGCGCGAGCTCTTGAACAGCAGCGTGAACTCTTCGGCTTCGATGTCGCCGTGGAGGTTCGCGCTCTTCAGGCAGCGCTCGACGTGATCGATCGTCGGATAGCGCGCGATGTGCTGCTCCAGCCGATCGAGCGCCTCGTGCTTGTCGTGCTTGATCAGCACCTCGCGATAGAGATCGTGGAACTCCTCGAACGTGCCGGCGAGCGGCAACGTGCAGCGCACCTCGCCGCCGATCTTCGTGACGCGTGCGAAGTCGCGCAGCGCTACCTCGATGCTCGGCATCTCGGAGAGGCCGAGGTTGCACACGACGAGGTCGTAAACGTCGTCGGCAAACGACAGTTTGGGCACCGCACTCTCGGTACGGAAGAACACGCCCTTTTTGCCGAGCGGTCCGAGGTCCGCGATCTTGCGGCGCGCGACATCGAGCATCGCGCTCGATGCATCGATCGCGATCAGCCGCGAGCCGTCGCTCATGCGGCGCAAGATCTCGACGGTGGGGTAACCGGTGCCACACGAAATATCGAGCACCTGCCCGCGATCGGGCACCGACAAGTTCCTCAGCAACATCTTGCCGAAACGCGTGCCCCACACGGGCGCGATCTCTTCGTCGTAGATGCGCGCCAGCTTCTCGACTTTGAGCGTGCGCTTTTGCTGAACCGTCACGGGCCTAGGTACCCGAGATCATGACGGAACGGTGACAGGATGTCTACAGAGACGTTTTGGGCGCCCGATTACCCATTCTTCACATATAGCTCGCCGCCTGCCCGCTTGAACTCCTCGGACTTCTCGGCCTGCAAAGCGCGCACTTCCTCGGTCAGCTTCATCGAGCAGAACTTGGGGCCACACATCGAGCAGAAGTGCGCGACTTTGGCGCCTTCCGCCGGCAGCGTCTCGTCGTGGAACTGCTGCGCGGTGTCGGGATCGAGCGAAAGGTGGAACTGGTCCTTCCAGCGGAACTCGAAGCGCGCCTTGGACAGTGCGTTGTCGCGAGCTTGCGCGCCGGGGTGCCCCTTCGCCAGGTCGGCCGCGTGCGCCGCGATCTTGTACGCGATCACGCCTGCCTTGACGTCGTCGCGATCGGGCAGCCCGAGGTGCTCCTTCGGAGTGACGTAGCAGAGCATCGCGGTCCCGAACCAACCGATCATCGCCGCGCCGATCGCGCTCGTGATGTGGTCGTAACCGGGCGCGATGTCGGTGGCCAGCGGGCCGAGCGTGTAGAACGGCGCCTCGTGGCAGATCTTCATCTGCAGATCGACGTTCTCTTTGATCTTGTGCATCGGCACGTGGCCGGGGCCTTCGATCATTGTCTGGATGTCGTGCTTCCACGCGATCTGAGTGAGCTCGCCGAGCGTCTCGAGCTCCGCGAGCTGCGCGCGATCGTTCGCGTCGGCGATCGAGCCCGGGCGTAGACCGTCACCGAGCGAGAACGCGACGTCGTACTTCTTCATCACCTCGCAGATGCGCTCGAACTCGGTGTAGAGGAAGTTCTCCTTGTGGTGCGACAGGCACCACTTCGCGATGATCGAGCCGCCGCGCGACACGATGCCGGTCACGCGCTCCGCCGTGTACGGGATGTACGCGAGCCGCACGCCGGAATGGATCGTGAAGTAATCGACGCCCTGCTCGGCCTGCTCGATGAGCGTCTCGAGGAAGACATCGATGTTGAGCTTCGCGGGATCGCCGCCGACCTTCTCCAGGCACTGATAGATCGGCACCGTACCGATCGGCACCGGCGAGTTGCGAATGATCCACTCGCGGGTCTCGTGGATGGCCTCGCCCGTCGACAGATCCATCACGGTGTCGGCGCCCCACTTCACCGCCCACCGCAGCTTGTCGACCTCATCACCGATCGATGACTTCACGGCGGAGTTGCCGATGTTCGCGTTGATCTTCACCAGGAAGTTCTTGCCGATGATCATCGGCTCGGACTCGGGGTGGTTGATGTTCGCGGGCAGGATCGCGCGGCCGCGCGCGAGCTCGTCGCGCACGAATTCCGGCGTGACGTTCTCGCGGATCGCGACGAACTTCATCTCCGGCGTGATGATGCCGCGCCGCGCGTAGTGCATCTGCGAGCGGTTGCCGCTGTCACCGTCTTTCATGCGCGCCTGGATCCATGGCGCGCGCAGCTTCGGCAGTCCCTGCTCGGGGTTGTGCCCCTGTGGACCCGACGTGTCGTAGACATCGAACGGCTGCTCGCCGCCCGAGAGCGCGATGCGCCGCATCGGCACGCGCAGTCCACTCTGCTCGACGTAGACCTTCTCGGAGCTCGGGAAGCTCTCGATCGGGGTGACGGAAACGGCTTCGACGACTGGTAACTTGCTGCTCATTGCTGCCTCCCTACGCCGGCATTACCCGGGTCAGGTTCTGGGGTCGCACGCTGTCGTGCCTCTCAGCCTCCAAAGGAAGCTCCCCCGTTATGTGGGCGGATGCGCGGACCCTACCCCAGCTCAGGGCTTGCGTCGAGACTTCCCGAGGCGCTCGACGTGCCCGAACAGCTCGGCGAGCAGGATCGGTTTGCCCAGCACGACTGCTTCCTCGACGACCGGCAGCGGCCGGCCCCAGGTATCGGCCATCAAGATGATGGGAATCGCCTTGAGCTTGGGCTCCGCACGCACGGCCGCGATCAGCTGGTGACCGTTCATCACCGGCATGTTCTCGTCGGTCACGATCACGTCGCACGGCTGGCTCGACAGGATGCGCAACGCATCCGCGCCATCGCCCGCTTTGAGCACGCGATGCCCTTCGCCCTCGAGCGCCATCGATAGCACTTCGAGCACGGCGAATTCATCGTCGGCGACGAGGACCGTCAACATCAAGATTCGCGCTGCCTCCGTGTGTCGCGGCCGGGGCGGTAAGTTCCGCCGAGGATTTGCTGCGCGGTGGTGCCGTCCGCGGCGAGCTCGATGCCGCGATCGGTGATCAGCAGCTCGCGCACGTTGCCGTCGTGGCCGGAGCCGCGCTGCTTGATCACCGAGAGCAATCGCTTTAGCTCGGAGCCGACATCCATGTACTCGAGCAAGATGATGTTGTCGACGAGCGCCGATAGGCCCGGAATCCGCACCTCGACCTCGGGACCGAACAGCTTCTGCGTCTCCTCGGTCACGAGCACGGTGGTGTCGAGGGCGCGCAGCTCGTTGGTCAGCGCCGTGACGAAGCGCATCGTGCGCTCGGGAAACGCGGCGCCCTGCCGGAAGCCATCGATGCCATCGATCACGACGCGGCGCACGTTGCGCGCGGCCACATCGGCGAGCAGCCGCTCGGCGAGCTGATCGAGGCCGAAGCGCAGCGCCGGTTGCCACTGCACTTGCACGATCCCCGAGTCGACGTGCTGGCGCATCGACAGGCCGACGTGCTCGGCGGTTTCGATCCAACGTTCGGGCGGCTCGTAGAAGCCGAAGTAGACGCCTGCTTCGTTCTTCTTCGCGCCCGCATCGAGGAAGTGTTGCGTGACCAGCGTCTTGCCGCTGCCCGAGAAGCCGAGCAGCAGCGTTGCCGACGACGTGAGCAGACCGCCTTGCAGCATCGTGTCGAGGTTGTCGATGCCGGTCGAGATCCGACGATAGTGCGTGGCCTGGCCGATCTCGGTGCGCTTCGCGAGCAGCTGCTCGGTGCGCGGCCGCACCACGACGCCCTCGTGCGAAATCTCCATGTCGTGACGGCCGAGCATGTGATCGCCGCCGCGGAACTTGAGCACCTCGATCTCGCGCACCGCACGCTGCGCGTTGCGATCGAGCGTCAGCTCGATCATGCCGTCGACCATCGAGTGCTCGGCACCCGCGGCGCTCTGCGCGTTCATGTTCGCGAGCACGACCGTCGTGCAGCGCGACATGTCGGACAGCACCTGCAGCTCCGCGACAAATTCTTTGAGTGACCAATCGGGCTCACCGAGCGCGGCCGCCGTGGTGAGACCGTCGAGCACGAGCAGCGTTGGCTTCTCGTCGGAGAGCACGCGACGAAGCAGCGCGAGCAACCCAGACAGCTTGCGTTCGCGCAGCACCATGTACGCGCCGACGTATGAAATCTGCGTGCCGATCGCCTCGGGGTTGAAGAACGCCATCGAGGTCAGGTTGCGCAGCATGCGCGCATGGGTCTCTGCAAGCAGGGTGACATAGACTGCGCGTTTTCCATTTCGCGCGTGCGTGAAGCAAGCTTGGTTGCCCAGGGTCGTCTTGCCTGTTCCCGGTCTCCCCATCACGAGGTAGACACCGCCCGCAAGCAGTCCTCCGCCGAGCAACAAATCGAGCCCGGCGGCCCCTATCGAAATTCGATCCTGTGCTTCCAAGGATGACATGCGCTAGGTCCTTCTAGCCGTTCGCCCATGAACCGCGCCATCGAGCTCGACTGCGTTCGCGTTTGCGATCGCGAGGTCGTGCTCCTCGGCGGCGAGCAACATGCCGTGCGGACGGATCTCGGCGAGCCCACGACGAGACGACAGCATCACCGTCCAGCTAACATGCACCAAGACGGCGTCTCAATGGCGGATGAAAAACCCAAGATCTCGACCGTGGCAAAGGCGCACAGCTTCGGTCGATATCGTGTGACGAAAACGCTCGGCGCAGGCGCGATGGGCGAAGTGTTCGAAGCCATCGACGACGTACTCGGTCGTGAAGTCGCGATCAAGACGCTGCGCAGCGAGAGCGGCGTGGCCGCGCGTTTCATCGACGATCGGTTTCGCAATGAAGCTCGTGCAATCGCGCAATTCTCGCATCCAGGCGTCGTGCAGGTGTTCGACATCGATCTCACCGCCGACCCGCCGTATCTCGTCATGGAGCGCGTCTCCGGTCCCGCGCTCTCGCAGCGGATAGAGGCCGGGCCACTGCCAAGCGCAGAGATTGCGCCGCTCGGCATTCAGATCGCGCGCGCACTCGCGGCCGCGCACGCTGCAGGTGTCGTACATCGCGACGTCAAGCCGTCGAACATTCTCGGCGCCGGTGCCACCAGTTGGAAGCTCGCCGATTTCGGCGTTGCCCATGTTCCGGACTCGTCGCTGACGATGACCGGGCAATTCGTCGGCTCGCCCGCGTACGCGGCGCCCGAAGCGCTCGTCAAAGGTGTGTCGGCCGCACCCGGCGACGTCTACGGACTCGGCGCAACACTATATGAAGCCGCAACCGGAACGTGGCCACGCAAGCAGGCGCACGGCGCGATCCTGGCGCCGGTGCCCGCGCTCGCGCAAACCGCGACGTACCTACCAGCGCACGTCGCCGCTGCGATCGATCGCGCAGTATCGATCGAATCCGACAAGCGACCGACTGCGAGCGAGCTCGCCGATCTGCTCGCGGGTGTCGCGCGCGCGGACACGCCTGCGCCCGTCGCCGCGTCGCGCACGCCGCATACACCGCGCACGTTGCGCTGGCAACCGATCGCGATCGTTGCCGCGATCCTGCTCGTCGTGATCCTCGCGATCGCGCTGCGCGGCGACAAGAAGTCGCCGGTCGAAGCCGCGAAGGGCGGGGCAACCGCAAGCCCGGCACTGCCGGCGTGGTGCGAGATCAGCGGTCGCATCACCGTGCATTCACCGCCGAACCTGACGAACAAGTCGGCGAAGGACTGGGAGAAGGTCGTCGACAAAGTCTACGATCAGGAATTCGACAAAGCGCTGCGCGAGCTCGCCAAGTTCGAAGAGAGGTACGGGCCGCGCGAAGAGACGACATGCGTGCGCGCGCAACTCGAGAACTTGCCGGCCGAGCTGCGCGAGCCCGAACAGCACGACTGATCACGGAACGTGATCGATCGAGACGAACGCGTCTTCGAGCGCCGCCATCATCACCTGCGTGCTCGGAAACCGGTGCTCGGGATCCTTCGCGAGTGCGGCGTCGATCAGTGCGACGAGCTGCGGCGTGCACCACGGCGCTTTCTTCGCGAGCATGTCGAGGCGCGGTGGCGGCGCTTTGACCTGCATCTTCATCTGCATCATTGGATCTGCGTGATCGAACGGCACGCGGCCGGTCAGCATCTCGAACAGGATCGTCGCGACCGCGTACAGATCAGCGCGACCATCGACGAGCCGGCCGAGCGCCTGCTCCGGTGCCATGTACGCGGGCGTGCCGAATACCAGGCCCGTCGTCGTCAGCTTGCCGCCGCCCATCGCCGCTTCGGCGTCGCCGATCAGCTTGACGAGGCCGAAGTCGACGATCTTCGCGCGCTCCCAACCGCCCATGTCGACGATCATGATGTTGTCGGGCTTGAGATCGCGATGCACGAGACCGTGCGCGTGCGCGTGGCCGACGCCATCGAGCATCTGACGCGCGAGCACGAGCGCCCGACGCGGCTGCATCGAACCCTCCTGCGCGAGGACCTTCGTCAGCGTGCGGCCGCGGACGTACTCCATCACGAGGAACAGGTAGCCGGCCTCGACGAACACGTCGGCGGCGGCGACGAGGTTCGGATGATCGAGCATGCGCAACGCGTTCGCTTCGCGCGCGAACCGTTTCGTCGCTTCGGCCTGCGGGTTCATCCCGCCCGCCGGAGACTTGATCGCGTAGGAGTTGCCCTCGGGATCTTTGACTTCCCACACGCCGCCCATGCCGCCGCGCCCCAATGGTGCGACGAGGGTGTATCTGCCCAGCCGCATGCCGGGCTCGAACGCGGGTGCGGTCACTGCAGCGTGTAGCTTAGCGTGTAGCTGCCGTTCCCGGTCATGCCGAAGCCATCAACGATCAGCCAATGCAGATTCGGGCCGCTGACGGTTGCTCCCGTGAAATTCGACTGCAGGCTGTTTCCACAGAGGCTGACGTCGTCGCTGCAGGCGACATCGCCGGTCGTGGCGGCGCCGGTGCGCAGATAGACGATGCTGTCGAACGCGGTGCCGGTGCAGGTGTTCGCTCCGACCGTGTACGTGCGATTGGGGCAGGACAGAAAGAAGTAGCCGACGTCGGGCTGAGCGGAGTTGGCCTCGCAGCCCGCGATCGATTGGTTGTTCTTGCCGGTCGTCGTCCCGCTCTGGTTGCCGTTGGCGGCCGCGATCGCGATGCCGGTGCGGCCGCCGCGGCGGAACTTGAGCGACACCGAGCCGGTCGCCGTGGTCGCGTTGTACTGATCGACGATGAGACAGTACGTGCCGGCGAGCAGATCCATCGCACCCTGCGAGCGCGTCGTCGCGCAGGCGTCGTCGCTGCAGGTCTTGAGCGCGCCGAGCGAGCTGCACGCGCCGGCGAAGATGCGCACGACGCTGTCGAAGTTCGAAGAGAACGTGTCCCAGTACACGACCTCCTCGGCGGGCAGCGTGAACTGGTAGTACACGTCGCGGCCGCCTTGGTCGCCGCAGTCGAGCGGTGGCGTCGACGTGATCCAGTGGTTGTCGTTGGCCGCGCTGAGATCGACGGTGAACGTACCGCCCGCCGAGATGTCGATCGCGCCGGCCGCGGTGTCGTTGCCCGGGCAGGTGACGTCGGCGCCGTTGCAGTCTTCGTCGACGCTGTTACCGCAGGTCTCGGCGCCGGGCGCACCGGCGACCGCGTTGCACGTGGTTCCGGTCTGCGCGCTATTGCAGACCAGCTGGCCCGAGCGCTGGCACGCGCCGAGCCCAACCGAGCAGCCTTGGCCGATTGCGAACGTATCGTCGATGCCGTTCCTGCAGTCGTCGTCGAGGTTGTTGCACCGCTCGACGTTGTTCGCGGTCGTGTCGTTGCACATCGTGGCGCCCATCGGGCTGCACACGACGAAGCCCTCGGCGCACGTGTCGGTGTCGGCGCCGTCGCACGGCAGGCCCGTGCTGTAGCCCTCGTCGACGTGACTGTCGCAATCGTCGTCGAGCATGTTGCACGACTCGGCGTTCGCGACGCATGCGTCGGGCGGCGGCGCGTCGATCATCTGCGCGTCGATCTCGGCGTCGATCATCGGCGTGTCGACGACGACCTCCGACGCATCGATGCCGACGGCAGGCTGACCGCCTTGCGCGCAACCCACGAGCAACACGCAGACAGCAACGAGACGGCCCACGGCAGCATCTGTGCATCAATCCGTTGTGCAGAAGCAAGCACAACACTCTCGACGCCACGTGCTAGGAATCACCTATGGAGAAGAAGCTGCCCGTCGTCGGTAACCCTGCCGCGTCGGTGCCCACAGATGTGAGCAGTGTCGACCTGACGGATACGGAGCTCGAGGCCGAGATCCGGCGGCTCAAGACCGAGCGCAACGCCGTGATCCTCGCCCACTATTACCAGGAGTCCGAAATCCAGGACCTCGCCGACTTCGTGGGTGACTCGCTGCAGCTCTCGCAGGCGGCCGCCAAGACCAAGGCCGACGTCATCGTGTTTTGCGGCGTCCACTTCATGGCCGAGACCGCAAAGATTTTGAACCCCGACAAGATCGTCGTCGTGCCGGATCTCACAGCCGGCTGCTCGCTGGCCGACGGCTGCCCTGCCCCGCTGTTCGAGAAGTGGCTCGAGAAATATCCCGGTCACACCGTGGTCAGCTACATCAATTGCTCCGCCGACGTGAAGGCGCTGAGCGACATCATCTGCACGTCGTCGAACGCGGTGAAGATCGTCAAGTCGCTCGCCGGGCAGAAGGTCGTGTTCGCACCTGATCGCCACCTCGGCGCGTTCGTCGCGAAGCAGGCCAATCGCCCCGACATCGTCACGTGGCAGGGCACCTGCATCGTGCACGAGACGTTCTCGGAGAAGCGCCTGCTCGAGCTGATGGCGCAGCATCCCGACGCGGAAGTGATCGCGCACCCCGAGTGCACCGCCGAGGTGCTGCGGCACGCGCATCACATCGCATCGACAAGCGGGCTCATCGAGTACGCGAAGAACAGCCCGAAGCAGACGTTCATCGTCGCGACCGAAGCCGGCATCCTGCACAAGATGCAGAAGGCCGCGCCCGGCAAGACGCTGATCGCAGCGCCGCCCGAGGACGAGAGCTGCTCGTGCAACCTATGCCCGTTCATGCGCAAGAACACGCTCGAGAAGCTGTACCTGTGCATGCGCGATCTGCAGCCGCAAGTCGACGTGCCCGAGGCGGTGCGGGTCAAAGCGCTCAAGCCGATTCAACGCATGCTCGAGATGAGCGCGTGATCCGGCTGCTCGTACTGTGCGCAGTCCTAGCGGCGTGCGATCGCACGGCTCCGCCACCCGCGGCGTCGACAAGCGACGTCGTGCCGAAGGGCTTCACGATCCCGAAGCAGGCGAAGCAGCTCGTCACCGCCGTCGTCGACGAGTGGACGTCGACGCACGCTCAGCTCGCGCTGTGGCAACGCACGCCGGGCGGCTGGCAGCGCGTCGGCGAGCCGTGGCCCGCGGTGATCGGCAAGGCGGGCGCGGCGTGGGGCACGGGCATGTCGCCAACCGGCGAAGGTCCGACGAAGAAGGAAGGCGACCTCAAGAGCCCGGCCGGCGTGTTCGCGTTCCGCGACGCCTACGGCTACGTCGAGGATGCGCCGAAGGGGTGGCGCATGCCGTACGAGCACGCGCTCGATCTCGAATGCGTCGACGATCCGGCGTCTGACCACTACACGAAGATCGTCGATCGTAAGCAAGTCCCGTCGGACTGGCAGTCCGCCGAGCAGATGCGCCGCGACGACGACCTCTACGAGTGGGTGCTCGACGTCGCGCACAATCCCGACGGCAAGCCAGGTCTCGGCAGCTGCATCTTCTTGCACGTGTGGAGCGGGCCGGAGTCGACCACCGCCGGTTGCACCGCGATGGACAAAGCGAAGCTCGAGGCGCTGCTCGCGAAGCTCGACCCCGCCAACAAGCCGCTGTTCGTGCTGCTCCCGCGCGCCGAGTACAAGCGAGTTGCGTCGGTCTGGGGCTTGCCCGCGCTGTAGGCCTCTGGGAGGCTCGCGGCCATGATCTGGAAGACGATCCTGGTACCGCACGATTTCTCGTCGTCAGCAAATCACGCCGTCGCGATCGCGCGCGACGAAGCGAAAGCGCACAACGCGAAGATGATCCTGCTGCACGTGATCGACCTGCCGATGTCGATCAATCCCAACACCGTGATCGTGCCTGACGAGACCGGCGCACCGATCAACATCAAGGACTACGCGATCCGGCAGGCCGAGGCGCACCTCGAGGATCTTCGCGCGCGCATCGCGAAAGATGGCGTCACCGCGGCCACGTTCATCCGCATCGGCAAGCCGGAGGACGAGATCGTCAAGTTCGCAAACGAGAACCAAGTCGATCTCATCGCGATGGGCACGCACGGCCGCACCGGCCTCGCGCACATGCTCGTCGGCAGCGTCGCCGAGCGCGTCGTCCGCACGAGCAAGTGCCCGGTGCTGACGATCCGCGCCGAGTGATGTCCGTCAGCCAAGCCCCGCGCGATCGCGGACGGCGAGGACGCGCGCGATCCGCTCGAACAGCTCGCGTTCGTCGCAGGGCTTCCGCATAAAGAAGTCGGCACCGATAGCGAGGGCCTCCCGCTCGTCATCGGCGAGTGCGCTCGCGCTGAGCACTCCGATCGCCGCCCTGGACCCGGCCGCCCTCATGCGCAGGATGGCCTCCAGCCCGTCCATTCCAGGCATGCGAAGGTCGATGAGCACGAGGTCGGGGGACCAGTCGGCGTCAATGGCAAGGGCGCCCGGTCCGTCCTCGGCGGTTCGCGTCTCGAAGCTTGACTGAGCGAGTAGCTCCGCGAGGACGTCCCGGTTTTCCTTCAGATCATCGACGATGAGCGCCTTGCGTGGCGTCGCCGTCGCGACAAGTGGCAGCGCTTCGCTGGCCTCGACAGTCGGCTCCGTTCCGACGCGCTTCGCCAGAAACGTGAACGTGAACGTTGCCCCGACGCCGAGCGTGCTCTCGACCGTGAGGTCTCCGCCCATGAGCCGCGCGTGGCTAAGGCTGATCGCGAGGCCGAGCCCGGTTCCACCGGCGTGTGCACTGGGCTTCAGCTGTTCGAACGGCTTGAACATCCGCTCGCGGTCGGGCGTCGCGATGCCGATCCCCGTATCCGCGACGACGATCTCGACGACGATCTTCTCATCGGCGAGCGCGCGCGCGGACGCCTTCACGCGGACCGCCCCCTGCTTGGTGAACTTGACGGCGTTGCTGACAAGGTTGATCAGCACCTGCTTCACCTTGCCACCATCGCCGAGGAGCAAACGTGGCAGCTCCGCAGAGCGGTCGATCGTCAGCTCGATGCCCTTGGACGCGCTCTGGACGGCAAACATATGCTCGACCTCGTCGAGCATCGCCCATGGGTCGAGCCGATCCTCGACCAGCTCGGCGCGGCCTGCCTCGATCTTGGACATCTCGAGTACGTCGGTGAGCAGCGTCTGTAGATGCTTCCCGCTCGAGAATATGATGTCGATCTTCGCCCGCTGTGGCTCGTCGAGCTCGCGCTGGAGGAGTTGTGCGTACAGCAAGATCACGCCCAACGGCGTCCGGATCTCGTGGGACATCTGCGCGAGAAACTGGCTCTTGGCCGCGTTCGCGCGCTCGGCGTCGTCCTTGGCGTCGCGTAGCTCGTGCGTGCGCGTCGCGACGAGCTCCTCGAGCCTGTCGCGATGGGTGCGCAGCTCGGTGATGTCCTGCAGCTGCGCGATGACGCGAGTAGGTCGACCGCGGTCATCGGGTACGACCGACATTGCGAGGAGCACCCAGACTCGCTCGCCATCGGTCCGGACAAAACACTTCTCGACGGAGTAGGTCTGGAGCTCGCCCGCGAGCAACCGGGATTCGACCTCGTCTGGCCCCGCGTCGTCCTCGTGCGTGAGGTCGCGGAGTCTTTGCGTGCACAGCACGTCAGCGCTCATGCCGAGCATGCGGCACAGCGCGCGGTTGACCCTGAGCACTTCGCCGGCCGGTGCGAGGATGGCCATCCCGATCGGCGCGTGCTCGAAGACAGTCTCGAAGTGTCGGTTGGCGACGACCACCTGCGCAGCACGTGCCGAGTATTCCCGCGCGAGAAACAGCGCCATGCAGAGCACGAAGAACGCGTGCGGCAACGCGCCGACATAAGGCACTCGCAGCCCCGCGAAATCGACCAGAGCTCCGATCGCGGCGCCCGCTTCGATCGCCGCGGCGCCGAGGATGATTAGCAGCGTACCCAACCGGTCGCGCTTCCAGATCGTGCAAGCGACAAAGACCCCATACGCCTGAACCACCAGCGCCGTGAGATAGAGCAGCGCGAGGCCCGCGCCCGGCGGCGTTCGGATCGGGAGCAAGCCGGTGCCGCCTCCAGGCAGCTGCATCGGTTTCAGCTCGAGGACGGTTCCGCGGAGTGGCGCCCACTGGTTCAGCAGAGCGAGAGACGCGAGCACGCCAACGACGAGCAGCCGGAACGTACGGTCACGGCGATTGCCCAGCAGCGCATAGAATTGGACGATCACGGCGAACAAGATCAGGGCGAGCGTCACGTTCGTGTCGAGAGCGGTCTGGGTCTCCGCGAGCGTCGTCACTTGACGGCGCCACAACATCGTCCAGGTGAACGCCACATACAGCGCGCACTGGACCGCGAACACGAGGAGGACCCGCTCGTTGCGGGAGAACCACCACTGGATCGCGTAGTGAACTGCAGCGAACGCGAACAGGCCCACCAGACAAGCGTCGATCAGATACAGGGTATTCAGCGCAACCTCCCCCTCGTCGCCGCGAACAATCCAAACCGTACACGCGCGCCGGCTTCTTGTCGCGGTGCTGTACCGACGCGGTAACCGTCGATACATGCAGTGCAGTGACGGGTGTCGTTGCCTTAGGGGGGCAGCGAATTGTTGCCCTCGGGCTGCGCCGCGATTTCGACCGTCGCCGACGAGGAATCGATGGTGTAGAGCACGACGGGTTCCTTGCGCCCGCGGATCTCCGCGCTGCCGAGCTTGTCGCCTCGACGCGGCTCGCCAAGCAGTTGCCACGTGGTCTCGCTGATCAGCACGTCGACGTCGTATTCCTTCGTGAGCCCTTCGACGCGCGACGCGACGTTCACCGCATCGCCGATCACGGTGTACTCCGACTGCAGCGAGCCACCGAGCATGCCGGCCGCGACGGTGCCGGTGTGGATGCCGATGCCGATCTTGATCGGAGGTAGCCCTTGGGTCTCGCGATGCTGGTTGAGCTCGCGGACCGCTTTGCGCATGTCGCGTGCGGCGCGCACCGCCATCACGGCGTGATCGTCGAGCTTGTCGGGCACGCCCCAGTACGCGAGCAAGCCATCGCCCATGAACTTGCCGACGACGCCGTCGTGGCCTTTCACGATCTGGCTCATGCGACCGAAATAGTCGTCGAGCATTATCAGCACTTCGCGTGGCGATAAGCCCTCCGACATACTCGTGAAGCCGCGGATATCGCTGAACAGCACGGTGACGATCCGCTCGACGGGCGCCAGCGCGCCGGGACCTTGTTGCATCACGCGCTCGGCGACCTGCCGCGGCAAGAACCGGGTGAGGTTGTCGCGCTGGCGCAGTCCCGCGAACATCCGGCGCACCGCGAGGTTCGTGAGCAGGATCATGAAACCGAGCACGAGCAACCCACCCATCATGAACACCGACGGGTGACTGCCGAGTGTGCCGTCGTACGCAGACACGATCGCGAACGATACCGGCGCACACACGATCGAGAACACCACGTTGACGAGTGGCCAGCGCGCGACCGCGAACGACAGCACGACCGCCGACGCGACCGCTGCCATCCCGGCGTGGTGCGAGCCGTGGTCGACGGCGAACAGGCCTTGTCCCGTGATGAATGTCCAATCGATCGCCGACAAGATCAACGGCCGTACTCGGGCCTTGCCGACCTCCGCGATCTTCACGCGGTGGACCATGATGACGGTGACGATCGCGATGAACGTGTAGATCGCGCCGGAGATCGACATCGGGGTCGAGCTGCCACCGGCGCGCACGTTCGAGATGATCCCGAACATCGCGACCATCGCGAGCCGTGCGATCGCGACGCGCCGCTCGCCGACCAGCGCACCCTCGGCGAGCACTTGCTGCTCGTTGCGTTGCGCCTCGAGCGCAGCGATCTCGGTGCCTTTGGTTGGCTGCTTCGCGCTCACCCATGGCGGTTGTAACGCGAAACGCCCCAGCGGCTCACTGATCGCGCCAGTAACGCTTCTGCAGCGAGACGAGTGCCTTGCGCAGCACCGCGCGCGTCTCGTCGCGGCTGGTCAAGCCAGTCTCTCGCGTGAGCTCATCGATCGACTCGCCGCGCATGTAACGCGCGAGCACGTCGTTGTAGCCGCCGCGTGCCGTGCACACCTGCTTGTCGAGGAGCCGCCAGTCCGCGGTCGACGAACCGAACGTGGTGTCGTACGTGTGCTGGACCGCGTCCTGACGCGGATCGTTCGGCACGACGAACTCGGTCGCCGCGCGATCGGTCGGCGATAGCGGCCACGTCACGAAGTGCTCGCCCTGATCGTCGCGCCACGACAACCTGCTGATCTCGCCCGGCTCGGCGCTCGAGCGCATCTCGACGCCGTCGCGCGTGACCGCGCTGTCGCCGCAAGCGTAGTGAACCGGCATGGTGGGTTGCTTGGAGCCACGCGCCGCACATGCCGACGCACCGACGAGAATCACGAGGAGGAATTGGCGCATGCCGTTCGCTAGAGCACGAAGCGGACCAGCTGATCGCCGCGCACTTACCGGCGAGATGCGGGCAACGCTTGCCGGGTGGGCAAAGCTTGCCGGGCAAGAATCGCTAGAGCTTGTACTGCTTGAGCTTGAGCGTAAACGTGCGGATCGGCATGTCGATCAGCTGCGCGGCTTTCGTCTTCACGCCGCCGGCTGCCACCAGAGCTTCCGCCATCCGCCGGCGTTCGAGCTCCTTGAGCTCGTCGGCGATCGGGCGGAACGCTTTACCGTCGCTGACCACATCGGTCGGAATCGCCGCTGCGGTCGGCGCAGCCGCGGAGCCACCGAGGCGCTCGGGCAAGTCCAGCGGCTCCACATTGTCGTCGGGCGCCGCGGCCATCACGTACTCCATCGTGTTCTTGAGCTCGCGCACATTGCCCGGCCAGCCGTAGGTGAGCAGCACCTGCATCGCCGCCGCCGTGATCGTCATGCGATCGCGGCCACCGCGCGTGCACGCATCGGCGAGGAACGCGCGAGCGAGCAACGGGATCTCGCAGCGTCGATCGCGCAGCGGCGGCAAGATGACGGTCGCGCCCGACAACCGGAAGTAGAGATCCTGGCGGAACCGGCCGGCCTTGACTTCGTCTTCGAGCGAGCGATTCGTCGCGGCGACAACCCGCACGTCGATCGCACGCTCGCGCGTCTCGCCGAGCCGCGTGATGCGCTTGACCTCGAGCGCACGCAGCAGCTTCGCCTGGATCGCGAGCGGCAGCTCGCCGACTTCGTCGAGGAACACGGTGCCGCCTGCCGCGCTCTCGAACAAGCCGGCCTTTGCGGCCGTCGCGCCGGTATACGCGCCCTTCTCGTAGCCGAACAGCTCGGCATCGACGAGCGACTCTGGCCCGATCGCCGCGCAGTTGACCGCGATGAACGGGCCGCTGCGCTTCGACCAGTGGTGCACGGCGTAGGCGGCGTTCTCCTTGCCGACGCCGGTCTCGCCGGTGACCAGCACGGGCAGCTCGGAGACCGCGAGCCGCTCGAGTAGCGCGAACACGCGGCTCATCGCCGGATCGGCGACGAGCACGTGGCGCGAGCCAAGCTCGATCGTCGTCGCGGTCTCGGCAGCATCGGCGACGTGCCCCGCCGTCGCCCGCCGCGCCGCCGAGCGAGCCGCGAGCAAGATCGTGTCGGCGTCGCACGCGTCGGTGGGGCACATCGCGAGCCCGCCTCGCGCGCTAGGGACGAGCGCGAGCGCCTTCTCCGCGATTTCTCGCGCTTGCTCGCGATCGACTTCGGGCAACAGCATCAACACCTGGCCGTCATCGCTCGTCCCGATCACGTCGATCAGACGCAGGCTCGTGCCGAGCGCCGCCGCCGACGCGCCCCCAGAGTGGAGGCGGCCCG
>DATDCH010000786.1:0-6954 GCA_036524455.1 Kofleriaceae bacterium
CGATTCGACCGAGGGCGACAACGACGACGTCATGACGGACGAAGTGCCGTGGCTCCGCACCGCCGCTGCTGCTGCGCACGACGGCACCGACGATCCGACGTTCGTGATCGCGATGTGGCATCACCCCGGATGCTCGTCGCAGTACGCGTCGCGCGCGAGCTCGCGTACCTGGGTGCAGAGCAACCTCGTCAAGGCGTTCAAGGACAACGGCGGCATCGACATCATCTTCGCTGCACACGACAAGTACTACGAGCGCTCGACGATCACCGGCGGCATCATTCACGTGATCACGAACATCGGAAACATTTCGCCGGAAATCCCGGGCTTCAATCACGCCGACTGCACGGTCGAGAAAACGTTGCGCAACAACCTGTCGACCGCGCTCGTCACCGTCGACGGCAAGAACCTGTCTGCGAAAGTGATCGAGAACGACGGCGCCGAGCTCGATACGTTCTCGATCGCGAAGTAGCCGCTACGCGTCGAGCACGCCGCGCACGATCCGCGCGAGCAACTCGGGTTGGTACGGCTTGGCCAGGAAGTTCTGACCCTCGACGAGCGGCTCGCCGGTGCCAGCTTGCGCCGCGGCGTAGCCGCTCGTGTAGACGACGCGCAGCGCCGGCAGGTCCTTGCGCAGCCGCTCCGCGAGCTCGCGCCCGGTCACGCCGCCCGGCATCACGAGGTCGGTGAGCAAGAGCTGGACTTGATCGCGAAGCACGGGCCACAGCTCGATCGCTTGCACGCCCGAGCTCGCCGCGAACACGGTGTAGCCGCACGCCTCGAGCACGTTCACCACGAGCTGGCGCAACGCGTCCTCGTCCTCGACGACGAGCAGTGTCTCGGTGCCGCGGGGCAGCTCGGGGTCGACGCTCGGCTTCGTGTCGTGCTCGACGTGGGACGGCCTCGTTGCCGGCAGAAAGAAGCAGAACGTGGTGCCGTGCTCCGGCTCGCTCGCCACGTCGATCCAGCCTTGGTGCTGCCGAACGATGCCGTAGACCGTCGCGAGCCCGAGCCCGCTGCCCTTACCGACGTCCTTGGTCGTGAAGAACGGCTCGAAGATGTGGGGCAGTTGGTCCACGGCGATCCCGGTACCGGTATCGCTGACGCTGACGAACACGTGTTGCGCGGGGAGTGAGCCCGACCGCGGTTCCGCGATCAGCTTCTCGCCGGTCGCGATCGTTAGCTGACCGCCGGCCCGCATCGCGTCGCGCGCGTTGACCGCGAGGTTGAGCAGCACCTGCTCGAGCATCCCCACGTCGGCCTTGACGGGCGGCAGATTCGTCGACAGATGCTCGACGAGCGCGACGTCCTCGCCGAGTGCGCGTTGCAGCATACGCGTCATGTTCTGCACGACCTCGTTGACGTCGACGACGTGCTGCTGCATCACCTGCTTGCGGCTCACCGTCAGGAGCTGGCGGGTCAGCGCGGCCGCGCGGTCACTCGCGTGCGCGATGTCAGACGCGTGCTCCTTGATCTCTCCCTCGGGGGCGCCGCGCGAGATCAGCGCCGCGTTGACCTGAATGACCGTGAGCAGGTTGTTGAAGTCATGCGCGATGCCGCCCGATAGCTGACCGAGCGCTTCCATCTTCTGCGCCTGGCGGAGCTGGTCCTCGAGTCTCCGCCGCTCCGTGATGTCGAGCATCGCGCCGACCATGCGCACGGGCCTGCCGCGGTCATGGATCACGTAGCCGCGATCCAGGATGTCGGCATAACGGCGGTCGTGACAAAGGAACCGATACTCGTCGGACCAGAAGTGCTTGCCGCTCTGGACCGCACCAAAGAGGCTGCGCTCGACGCGCGGCAGATCCTCGGCGTGGATACGCGCCGCCCAGGTGTCTAGCGTCGGCACCGCATCGGGCGGCAAGCCGAACAAGGTGCGTAACCCCTCGCTCCACCAGATTTCGTTTGTCATCAAGTCCCAGTCCCACACCGCGTCGTTCGTCGCGCGCGCGAGCAGCTGGAACCGTTCGGTGCCCTGGCGCTGCATCCGCTTCTCTTCCTCGACGAGCCGCCGAAGCTCGAGCTGGGCGACGACCTGATGCGCGAGCGCGCGCAGACCGTCGACTTGATTGGGAGCAAGCCTCCGCGGGCGAGTGTCCATGACCGCGACCGTGCCAATGCGTTGGCCGTTCCACATCACGAGCGGTGCACCGGCGTAGAACTGAATGCCAGTGGGTCCGGTGACGAGCGGACTGGTTGCAAATCGCGCGTCCTTGGTCGCGTCGTTCACGATAAAGACCTCGGACGAAAGAATCGCGTACGCACAGAACGAGACGTCGCGCGGCGTCTCGATCGGGTCGACGTTGATTCGTGCTTTGAACCACTGCCGGTCATAGTCGACCAAGGTAACGACGGCGATCGGCGTAGCGCCGACCAGCATCGCGAGCCGCGCGAGCTCGTCGTACGCGGGCTCGGGCGCCGTATCGAGGATGTAGTACTCGCGCAGCGTCGCCAGCCGCGTGGTCTCATCATCGGGCCTTGGTGATCTCACCAACGACCATAATTACCGAACCGCTGCGCGGCGCGCAGTGATCGAAAGGTCATGACGCCGATCAAAATTCTGTCGGCAAATATTCTGTGCGAGAAACTACGCGTCGCGCAGATTCAGCGTGGCTGCCGCTCGCTTCGCTCTTTCGAGTGCGCGTTGCGCGTTCTCGTCTGTGGCGAGCACGACCCCGAGCCGCCGCCGAGGCACCGCATTCGGCTTGCCGAAAAACCTAACGTCGACGTCCGGGACCGCATACGCCTCGGAGAGCCCCTCTAGCACCGGCGACGCGAGCTTGCCGTCCGCGCGCAGCGCAACACTTGCGCCCGCCGAATGCCGGCGAATCGCCGCGATCGGCAGCCCGAGGATCGCGCGCGCATGCAGCGCGAACTCGCTCCACGTCTGCGTTGCGAGAGTGACCATGCCGGTGTCGTGCGGACGGGGGCTGACTTCACTGAAGATCACCCGATCGTTCGCGCACAAGAACAGCTCGACACCGAAGATGCCGTAGCCGCCGAGCCGCTCCGTGATCTTGCGCGCGATCGCCTGCGAGCGCTCGACCTGCGCGGCACTCATCGCGTGCGGCTGCCAGCTCTCGACGTAGTCGCCGCCCACCTGGCGGTGCCCGACCGCGTCACAGAAGTGCGTGCCATTCGACGCGCGGACCGTGAGCATCGTGATCTCACTCTGGAACTCGATGAGCTCTTCGACGATCACGCGGCCCGCGCCGGTGCGGCCACCGGTCTGTGCGTAGTGCCAGCTCTGCTCGAGATCCGCCTCCGTCTTCGCGACCGACTGGCCCTTGCCCGACGAGCTCATGATCGGCTTGATCACGACCGGCCAGCCAAGCGCCTTCGCCGCGGCTTTCAGCTCGTCGAACGTGTCCGCGAACTGATAGCGCGCCGTCGGCAGCTTGAGCTCCTCTGCGGCGACGCGGCGAATCGCTTCACGATCCATCGTGAGCCGCGCCGCCTGCGCCGTGGGAATTACCTTCCAGCCCTCGCTCTCGAGCGCGAGTAGCTCCTGCGTCGCGATCGCTTCGATCTCCGGAACGATCAGATGTGGCTTCTCGCGCTCGATCACCGCGCGCAACGCCGCGCGATCGAGCATGTCGACCACGTGGCTGCGATGGGCGACCTGCATTGCGGGTGCATCCGCGTAGCGATCGCATGCGATAACTTCGACGCCGAACCGCTGCAGCTCGATGACGACTTCTTTACCGAGCTCGCCGGAGCCGAGCAGCAGGACCTTTGTGGCGTGTGCAGTCTTGGGCGTTCCGATCGAGACCATGCGCGGCTCATACCACGCGCATCTGTCACCGGCTTCCGAGGCGTTGACCGCGGCGATATCATCGGTCCAGATGCGCGAGCACCCGTCCCTGCCCTGGATGTCGGCCGTCGCGCTGGCGGTCTCCGCGCTCGTCTCGAGTGAGCGCGCGGCACCGGACTGGTTCGCGCAATATCGCAGCAACGACGACGTGAACGCGTACATGGACGCACTCGCGTCGCGCTATCCGGACCTCGTGCGTGTGCGGCACGTCGGAAGCTCCGTCGAGGGCCGGCCGATCCGCGCGCTCGAGATCTCGCATGGCGGTACGCTCGGGATCGCGATCGACGGCGGCCATCACGCGCGCGAGTGGATCTCGGTGATGGTGCCGATTTGCATCGCCGACCGGCTCGCGATCGGTTACGCGCGCGACGCGCGGATCCGCCGCATTCTCGACACGGCGCGGTTCTTCATCGTTCCGGTCGTCAACCCCGACGGCTATCACTACACCTGGACCGTCGATCGGACGTGGCGCAAGAACCGCCGCAACGGCTACGGCGTCGACCTCAGCCGCAACTACAGCGTCGGCTGGGGTGGTGCCGACTCGAGCGATGACCCGGCGTCGTCGAACTATCGCGGCGCGTATCCGTTCAGCGAGCCCGAGACGCAGGCGATGCGCGCACTGTTCGAGCGCGAGCCAATCGCGGCACATATCGACTACCACAGCTTCTCGCAGGTCATCGTGTATCCGTGGAGTCACCGCCGAGACGAGCCACCGGATCGCGACGCGTTCGCGACGATCGCGGATCGCATGCGCGACGCGATGTCGGCAGCGCACGGTGAGCGCTACGCGGTCCGCGCCGGCTCCGAGCTGCGGATCGGTGCGGGAGGCACGGCCGGCGACTGGAGCTACGGCGAACACGGCGCGCTGTCGTTCCTCGTCGAGCTTCGTCCGGCGCGGCGCGCCGAGGGCGGGTTCTTGCTCCCGCCCGAGCAGATCAGGCCAACCTGCGACGAGAGCTTTGCGGGCGTGCTCGCGCTCGCCGAGTGGATGATCGATCACCCGCGCCGCTAGCGACGGAATCCGGTCGAGCGTCCGCGGCTCGAGTGCCGACCACCAGGCAAGGCGACCGCCGCACGTCTACGCGGCGCGTTGCGCCTTCGGTCTTCCCGCCCGCGGGCGGAAGCTCGTCGTCTGTGTCACTGCAGACCGGCGGGAACGGACCAGTAAGGGCTGATGTTGTCGGCCTTCATGTCCTGGCCCGGTAGCCACATCGGCGGCGAGCTCGGATCCATCGTCCCCGACAGCTTGTTCTTCGCGATCGCGCCGATCCAGATCTGCTTGCACTGGGTCACGCCGTTCGCGATGCACGACGGCTCGGTGTTCGCCGCGGTGATGCGGTGGCCGTAGTCGCGCTGGCTCGAGAACACGACCCAGTAGTAGTCGGCGCCGACCGTCGGTGCCCAGTGCGCCCACGTGATGTCGAGGTCGGTGAACCCGCCGTTCATCTCGGTCATGTCGACGATCCACGCGGCGTTCGCATCCGCGAGCATGAGCCGCTGGCCCGCTGCACGCGCCGGGTTCGACCGCCACGCACTGCGCGACGCATTGACGACGATCAGCGCGTTGTCCGGCGAATAGCTCGGGAAGAAGAAGTTCGTGTAGCTGCCGTTCTGCAGCGTGATCGGATTGGGGAACGGAAACTGCGGCGCGCCAAACACGTGCTGGCCGCCTGTGTACGAGTACGTCATTGTCGCGATCGACGAGCCCGAGAGATCGATCCACTGGTTCGCGTTCGGCGTCGAGGCGAACACGATCTTCTGGCCGTCGGGCGACCAGTCGGCCATCAGCGCCGAGCGCCCCGTCGTCGGTCCCATCGTCGAGACCTGGTTCAGGTTCGACGCGATCACCGTCGCGGTGTCGGGGTCGTACAGCTGAAGCGTACCGTTGTTCATCGACACGATCGCGGCGGTGCTGGTGTCGGTGAACGGGCCGGTGCCGTTCGGCGGGAACGTCGTGTACGAACCGCGGATCTGCATCGCGTTCGCGTCGACGGTCTCGACCCACGACTTCGAGCTGGCGTCGTACTCGAGGAAGCCCGCGTAGAGGTTATTGCAGTCGTTGGCGACGCACCGGCTGTAGCCGATGCGCGTGCCGTTGCGGTTGACCGTGTGGCACGAGGTGCAGTCGCCTTTGACCAGCGTCTGTGTCGTCGCGCCGAACATCTGTTCCATGACTTGGCCGCGCGACGATGCCCAGTAATAGATGGCGGTGCGATCGATGATGTCGCGCGCGATCACGATCGTGCGCGGCACGCTGACGAACTTGGTGTCGGGTGTGGCCTGCGCGAGCCCCTCGACGGTGTACACGAGGTTCTCGCCGGCGCTACTCGCGAGCACGTTCTCCCAGTCCTGCTCGCCGAGTTGGACCTCGGGGCTCGTCGTATAGATGTTGATCGAAACGAACGTCGACGTCAGCGTGATGTGGAACAGGTCGTTGCCGGTCGTGGTCCACTGCGCCTCGATCGGCGGCATGTTGCGCGGCGACACCGCGTGCTCGAGCGGATACTCGATCACGGGCGTGCGCGCGGCATCGGTGCCGACGGTCGCGTTGCCGAACTTGTCGGGTGCGTCGCTCGGCGCGGGCGGCACGACCACGTCGCCGACCAGATTCACGCCGAGCAGCGCCGTGCCGGTCTGCATGTCGCACAGCGCGGTGATCGTCGTCTTACCGCCGCGCGGCAGCACGGTCGCGGTCGCGTTCGTGAAGCTACCGAAATCGGCGTCCATGCCGAGCGCGCAGCGCGATGTGATCTCGGTGCGGCCGCCCATCGTGACGCCATAGACCTTGTAGTCCTGCGTCGCAGTGCCGCCGAGTGGGACGGTCACCGTTGTGAACGCGGGCTCGACCTCGATCGCGTCGTAGTTGCCGGTATCATCGCCGCTGCTCGAGCCGCATGCAGCGGCGAGCGCGCAGGCGAACGCTAGGCAAAGTCTCCCCATGGCGCATACTAACTACACTCCGTGACGACTCGTCGAGACATTCTGAAGCTCGCCGCGGCGACCGCGCTCCTTGGCCCAACCCGGCTCTACGCCGCCGGCGGCAAGACCGAGCCCAAGAAGATGACCCTCAATACCCGCGCGATTCCCAAGAGCGGCGAACAGTTGCCCGTGGTCGGGCTCGGCACCTGGCAGACGTTCGACGT
>DATDCH010000787.1:0-2961 GCA_036524455.1 Kofleriaceae bacterium
TTCAAGGACGTGATTCGCTCGACGAACATCGTCGTCGCGCCGAACGTCGTGCGCTACGTCGAGCAGTCCACGCTCATCCACGAGCTCGCGCACTCGATCGGTCTCACCGACAACGGCGTGCCGATGGTCGCGCCGCACAAAGATGCGTCGCACGGCGCGCACTGCAACAACCAGGACTGCGTCATGTTCTGGCAGAACGACGGATCCGCCGATGCGAGCCGCTTCGTGCAGCAGAGGCTGCTCACCGGTTCGTCGATCTTGTTCGACGCGCCATGCCTCGCCGACGTCGACGCGCTGACCGGCGGGCCTTAGGGCAGCAGCGTGTACTCGGTGTCACTCGCCGCGTCTTTGTCGTACTTGGTGACGAGGCACCAATCCGACCGGCAGTCCTCGTTCACCGGCTCGAAGTCGCCGGGCGTGACGTCGCCGATGTAGCCCGAGGTGACAAACGTGTTGAGCCGGGACTGGCAGGCCGCCCTCACCGGATCGTCGCGGCTCGCCATCGACAGATACTCCAGGAGGGTCCCGCCCCAGCCGTGGTACTGGCTCACGCGCACGCCGCTCAGCCATTCCACACCGCGCGAGGTCCACCCGCCTTCGTAAACCCACAAGCCCGGCAGCGTCGAGCTGGTGTCGGCCTGGACACCGAGGCCGTCGTGGACGTGGAGCATCGTGCCCGCCACCGTCCACGGCGCGCCGTCGCCACAGAGGTCGAGGCGGACCATGCGTACGCAGGCTTGATGTGCGTCGTACATGTCGACAGCCGCGTAGTCCGGGTTCGTCGTGCTCGTCGATGGCAGCCAGGGGAGGTAGCCCATGTCCATGCACTTGTAGATCGCGCCGCCTTCGCACGCGAACGTGACCGCGCCTGGCGGCGATTCGGCCAACCGGGCGCCGCCACCGCGCACGCCCTCGCCGTAGTTCCAGAAGCCCTCGTCGGGAATCGCACGGCCGGGCTCGCCGGTCGTTCGGTTCACGCCGCACAGCGGCTGCCAGTCGTAGGTCTCCGGCGAGCCTGGAGTGCCGTCGATCGCGAACGAGATCGTAAACAGGCTGAAGCCGGCGCCTCTGCTGACATCGTCGACCCGGAGCGTAATGACGTGCGCGTCCTTCGAACTAAGCGGATCGTCGCTGACGACCGTCTCGATCGTCATGCCGATCAGCTCGGCATCGCGCAGCTGAACCCCGCCGCGCGTGGACGCCGTCATTTGGCCGGCGCCCGCGTAGATCTCGGTGATCTCGTAGCCATCGAGGTGCGGACCATTGACGTAGGGACCGTTGACGTACGGCCCGTTGATCTGCGGACCATTGACGTAGGGACCATTGACGTAGGGCCCGTTGACGTACGGACCGTTGACATATGGACCATTGACGTAGGGACCGTTGACGTACGGTCCGTTGACGTAGGGCCCGTTGTAGTACGTCGATGCCTGCGTGCTCGTGCTCGTATCCTCGAAGGCGTCGATACACCCACCAGCGAGCACCACCGCGAGCGCGAAGTAATTCCGCATGAGGCGTTCCTAAAGCAGCTGCGATGCCATAACCACAGCGCGTGAAGTCGCGGAGATGCGTGCGGAAATCGCGACCGAGCAACGGGAGCTGAGCAAGGATTTAGCAACCGCTTTGCTCAACTACATCGGTCGACTAGCACCTGACATCAGCGCGGAGCGTTCGCGCAGAGCCGCACGCCGACCGCTTCGTTCCGGAGCTTGTCGTCGGTCGCCTCTCGGTAATCGAGTCGCGCCGCGCTCGGCGGGAACTTGAACGCGCCGCCCTTGGCGAGTGGGCTTGCGTTGATCCGGCTCTTCGCCATCTCGAACACGTTGCCCGCGGTGTCGAGCAGACCGAACGGGCTCGCCGATCGCGGATACGAGCCGACCGGGTCGGGACCATAGCGCGCCGGATCGTTCGCCCAGGTGAGATCGACGTTCGCATCGCCGGCGGCGAGCACCGCAGCGCCGTGCGGAAAGCGTCGCCCATCGGCGCCGCGCGCCGCGCGTTCCCACTCGAACTCGTCGCATAGCCGCGCGCCGGTTACGCGCTTCGTGGTCGCGAGCCAGTCGGCGTACGCGATCGCGTCGCTCGGCGCGATGCCGACGACGGGCAGCTTCGTCCAATCGAATGGCGCGGAACCAGGACGAGCGGCATAGCGCGCCGGCTGGCCGGGCTCGCCGACGAGCTCGCCCGCTGGAAGTGGAAAGCGCAAGCGCCACGCACCGGGGCCGCCCGCGAGCAGCGGCACGTTGTTGACCGCGGGCGTGCGCGCGGTGCGTTCGGCGGGCGCCAGCGCGTCGAGGTATTCGATCCACTCGCCGAACGTGGTCTCGTGGCGCTGGATCAAGAACGCGTCGGTGTCGATCGCGTGCAGCGGCGCGGTCTGCATGAAGTCGCCCTCGTCGCCGAGATCCGCAGTGCCGAACAGGCCGCGTCCTGCCGGGATCCAGATCCAGTCCTTCGGAACGTCGGCGCGGCGCGGTGGATGGAGCACGACGCGGCGCTGTTCGCCTGGCTCGACGAGCAGCGGCAGCGTCGCATCGACGTGCGTCGGGCTGGTAAGCGCGAGCTGGTACGCGCCCGGAGGCACTCGCCACGGCGGTGCGCCGAAGCTCTTGCCGGTCGATGCACGCAGCTCGACACGCGTGTCAGCCGGCGCTTCGAGGATCACGTCGACGGTCGCGGGTGCCTCCAACCGCGCGCGATGCGTGCCGTCGTCGTAGACCGCGAGGCGTGCGTACAGCTCCTTCGCGGAGTCTTCGCGTTGATCGCGGCGCGCGAGCTGGGCGCGATCGGCGAGCACGCTCGCGATCCGATCGCGTACGTCACGGCGTGAGCTGTCGAGCAGCAGCGCCGATTCGTACGCGAGCTCGGCTTGGCCCCAGACGCGATCGAGCTCGGCGGCGCGCTTCTCGTAGTCGACCCACTTCTGCTTGCCCGTCTTGTCGTCGGCGGCGTCGTAGGCCA
>DATDCH010000788.1:0-9150 GCA_036524455.1 Kofleriaceae bacterium
CTGATCCAGAAGCGCGGCGCGGCCGAGGCACGGCGCGACCTCACGATCCGCGTGCTCGACGCTCCGCGCGATGTGCAAGCGCGGCTCGCACTCGCCGAGCTCGCCGACAAGACGGGGCGGCCGAGCGAAGCGATCGAGCAGCTCGAAGCGGTGCTGAAGCTCGGTGGTCCACTCGGCACGCGCTGGCACGACGAAGATCGCGCACGGTATGCGCGGCTCGTGCTGGCGCGTGGACGCGCGCGTCTCGCGCGAAGTGCCGCGACTGCGCTCGCCGATCTCGAGCGAGCCGGCACGTTCGGGGCGGCCGCGACGAAAGACGAGATCGTGCAGGCGCGCATCGCGATCGCGGTGACGCAGCTCCGCCACACCGACGCAAAGGAACGCGCGAAGGGCAGGGCGACGCTTGCGGGCTTTGCGAAACCGCCGCGCGCGGGCAGCGAGCTGTCGGATGAAGAGAGCTGGACCGGTGCGAAGCCTGATGCGGCACCGACCGCGCGCGCGGCGTACGGCGTGTGGGCTTGGAGCGTCGGCGCGCGGCGCGAAGCGTACGATCAGCTCGCCGCGTGGCACGCGGCAACGAAGGTGCCCCGCGACGAGAAGCTGCAGGGCGCGTACTTGCGCGCGGTCGCGTGGTGGTCGCCGGTATGGCTCGGCGAGGTGAAACCGCCGCACGCCGAGGACCTCGTCGGGCCCGAGCGCTGCTGGTTTCCGGGCACGGAGTGCACGCCACCTGTGCCCGAGGAGGTGACGCTGCCGCCGGCACCAGTGATCGACGCGGAGCCTCGCGCGGCCGTGGCTGCACGCTATGCAGCATCGCGCGCGACGAGCCTCGACACCGCCGCCGGCGCGACCGCGAGTACCGGCGCGCTCGGTTCGGATCGTGCGGGCATCGCGGCGCTCGTACCGATCGCGACCGCGTTCAATCGCGATCCGTCGGTCGCCGAGCGACTCGGCCGAGACTTCGTCGCGAGCGCGACCGATGCGGCAGCTGGCTACGCGACGATCGGCGCGCTGTTCGACGCGCTCGGCGATCCGGGGCGAGCGCGTCCCGCGTGGCAGGCGGCGGTCGACGCGAGTCCCGAGCCGATCTTCGTGCGCGGCTTGGCGGAGTCGGCGGCGCGCGGTGGCGATGGACCCGCTGCGCTCGTGTTCGCGACGCAGGCGGCGGCGGCCTGGGGCGATCCGGCGGTGGTGTGGGTCGCGGTCGCGAGCGCGCTCGTCGACGCGGGCCAGCACGTCGACGGCTTGTATGCGGCGCGCACCACACTCGACCTCGCGGGGCCCGAGGTGCTGCCGCGTGCGCTCGACGTCGCGGTCGTTGCGAGCCGCGCGTTGGGCAGGCAGGCGCAGGCGGATGCATTACTCGTCCAGCGCACGCAACTCGCGCCGCGCACGCGGACCGAGGATGCCGATGCGCGTGCCGCGTTGCTCGCCCATCGCGAACAGCCGACGGCCGCGACCACCGCGCGGCTGTGGGTCGCGTCGCGCGCGCAGCCACGCGATGTCGAATTGCGCGCAGCGCTGATCGAAGCGCTCGATGCCGACGACGCGCGGCGCGCGACCGTGACGGCGGAGCTCGTCGTGCTCGCCGGCGATCCCGATCCGAATCGCGCGTTGGCGGCCGTGGCCGCGCTGCGCCGCTGACGAGCCTCGCGATCCCGCGCTGCGCCGCTAGCGAGACGCCTCGCGGTTAGCTCCCGGCGCTAACGGTAGGGGTCGCGTTCTGGGGGCGCAGGCTCGGGATCGGTGAGCTCGATAATCGTCGTGCCATCGGGTACGAGCTTGTCGACCGCCGGCGCGTGCCACTCGACCAAGCCGCATGCGCGACACACGTACGCCTCGAGCGGGTCGCCTTCGTGCACACCCGACCACATGCGGTATTTCGTGTTGAGCGATAGCGGAACGACGCCCGAGTCACCGACTTCGTTGACGCGACGGAACTGCAGCACACGCTTGCCTCCACACGAAGGGCACACATGCGTCAGCCGCATCGTGCGGATCCGGGTGCGCTCTTCATCCAACCTGGCGTGCGCCTCGCGCAGCTGTGCACGTAGATCCTCGACGGCGAGATCAAGCGCAGCGAGTCGCGCTTCCACTGTCTCCATGCCGCGAGCGTACGCCAGTTCGGCGGTTCAGCGCTTCGGCGGTGGCCGCTTGCCGGTGCGCTTGTACGTGAAGTAGTCGGCGACGATCACGGCGTGATCGAACACGAGCTTCGCGGGGAGCTCTTCGGGCTTGCACACGAGGCATCGCGCGGCGTCGTCGCCGCCACGGGGTTCGCCTCGCGCGCGGCCGATGAACACGGTCGACACCGTGTGCTTGCGCGGGTCGCGTGACGGATCGGAATAGACGTGGAACAGCTCGACGAGCTCGACGTCGAGACCGGTCTCTTCCTTCGCTTCGCGCACGGCGGCGTCGGCGACCCACTCACCTTCGTCGACAAAGCCGCCGGGCAACGCGAAGCCCTGCGGTTCGTTCTTGCGTTCGATGAACACCAGCGTGCCGGGCTTGCCGTCGAGCTCGACCAGCATGTCGACCGTCGGGGTCGGGTTCTTCCACTGTTCGCCGCTCACTTGCCGCCCTCCGTGATGAGACTCTGCTCCCAGTTCGCGAGCTGCTGTTGCAGCTCCTTCGCTTGCGGATCGCTGGCAAGGATGTTCGTGCGCTCCTCGGGATCCTTCTCGAGATCGTAGATCTCCCAGCGCGAGTCGCTGATGCGGTGGAACACGTGGCGCTTGCCGTCGGCGGAGATCATCGACGTCGCCTCGTGCGGCCACGACTTCGACGGTGGCATCTCGGCGAACGACGGCAGCGGCGACAGCGCGGTGCCCTCGAGCGCCGGCACGAGGCTGCGCCCCTGCCAGGTCGCGGGCTGCTCGATGCCGAACAGCGCGGTGATCGTCGGCGCCATGTCGATGAGCTGCACGACCTCGGCTGCCTGGCGTGGCTTCGCGGTGGGCACGCGGAACATCAGCGGGACGTGCAGCACCTCGTTGTAGAGCGTCATGCCGTGGAAGAACTGCTTCTCGCCGCCGAACGTGTGCACGCCGAACGCTTCGCCGTGATCCGACATCAGGACGACCGTCGTGTTCGCGGCAAGTCCGGTCTTGTCGAGGTGATCGAGCAGCTCGCCGATCAGCTTGTCCTCGACGGCGATCTCGTAGTCGTACTTCTGCGAAAGGGCGGCCGAGCCCTTCTCGGTGATCGGATAGCCCGGGTGCGTCACGTAGCTCGAGTGCGGCTCGAACAGGTGGACGACCATCGCGAACTTGCTCTTCGCGGCCGCGAGCTCGTCGAGCTTCTTCTTCGTCTTGGCGACGATGCGGGGCCCGGCGATGTCGTTGTTCGAGTCTGGCCCGCCGTCCTTGTCGTAGATCTTGCGCGCTTCGGCGTTGTCCCAGTCTTCGGCGCCCTGGATCGCGTTCGTGCGCATCGCCTTGCCGTCGGTGTTCTTGACGTCGTCGCACGTCGCGGGATAGCGCGACTTGTCGCAAAAGTAGAAGTGGCTCGACATGCCGAAAGTCTTGAAGCCGGCCTTCTTGAGGGTCTCGAGCAACATCTCGTTGCTGTCGTCGACCAACGGATAGTTCTTGTTGAGGTCGTCGACTTTGATCTGCGACGGATAGCGCCCGCCGAGAAACGACGGCACCGAGCGCGGCGTGTTCGATGCCTGCGCGTAGGCGCGCTTGAACACGATGGACTGCGCCGCGAACGCATCGATGCGCGGCGTCAGCGACTTGCCATCGCGTTTGTAGCCGGCGAAGCCAAGCCGATCGAAGCGCAGCGTATCGACGAAGATCACGACCACGTTGTCGCCGCCGTTCAGCGTCGTCTTCGGCGGTGAGCCGGAATCGGATCCCGGCAGGTCGGGCAGCTTCGCAGCCTTCTGGTTGTCGAAGCCGTCGCAGTTCTGATCGATCTTGTCGTCGGGCACATCGACCGCGCCGGGTTTGATCGCTTTGTCGGCGTCGTTGCAGTCAGGGCCGCCGAAGAACGCTGAGTAGCCGTCCTTGTCGCGATCGATCAACTTGCGCAGCGCGGGCACCATGCGCGGCCCGACGTACGAACGCTCGGTGATCGCGACGACTGTGGCTTCCGATTGCGCGCCGCGTAGCGCGATCACCGGCAACACTGCCGCGATCACGGCGCCACCCGCGGCGAGGGCGCCGCGCATCGGCATCCGTTCGCGCACGCGAGCGAGCGGGCCATACGCGAGCAGGGCGATGACGATCGCGAGCACCGGCATCAGCGCGGGCGCGAACAGCGAGCCGAGGTTGAGCGCCTGGTAGTCGAGCTTCGTGAACAGGACGAACAGCCCCGCGGCCGCGACCGCCACCGCGCCACCGGCGGCCAGTAGCACGACACGAGAGAGTGGTCCGATGGCGGGAATCAGTGCCGCGATCTTGCGCGTCACCCGGTACAGCGGCAGCGCGCCGAGCGCGAGCAGCGGAATCAGCGCGACGACGACGACGCCGAGCAAGAGGCCGCCGACGCCTTTGCGCTGCACTTCACCGACGAGGCCGACCGATAGCTTCGCGACGCCGAGGATCAAGACGCCCGCGAGCACGACGGCGGCGATCAGCACGCCGGCAACGGTCTTGTCGAGCTCGCTGTCGTCGCGCAGCCGCGCGAACAGCCGGCGCACCCAGCCGGTGCCCCACGTTGCGTTGCCGCCGGCGAGCACGAGGCCGGTGCCGATCGCAGGCGGCAGCGCGAGCAACGACCACAGCGCGAGCACCTGGAGCGGCGCGCCGCCCGTGTGCACGAGGTCGACGATCGCGAGCAACAGACCGGCGAGCAGCACGACGCCGACGCCGGTCGCCATGCCGGATCGGTAAGGCGCAGGAGTTCCCTCGGACATCTGCCCGAAGCGTTACCACGGCACCGCGGCCGCTTCACCACCGAGGGATCAGATCGTCGCGTCGCGACATCGCTGTCAGCGACGCCCGTCGGTGCGACAGATTTTCGAGAATTTCACGCGACGGAGCCGCGCGCGCAGGCCGGATGCGTGTGCGCCGAACCCTAGCTGCGCTTGACTTCGACGAGCACGCCTTCGACGAACCGCGGATCGACCTCGCCGACGACGCCGCCGAGGATCCGCTCGAGATCGTCGAGCCAGCGATCGACGAGCTTCGCGAGCAGCGGGCCCGACGCCTGGAGCTGCGCAGCGCCGAGCCGAGCCTTGACGGCCTCGAAGCCGCGCCGGCGCGCGTCGTCGCGCAGCTTGTTCTCGGTGAACGCATCGGTGCGCAGCTGGCGCAGCTCGGCTTGGGTGAGCGCTTCGCCGCGCAGCTCGCCGCAGACGACCGCACGCGCGAGCGCGGTACGAATGTGATCGTCGAGCTCGGGGCGCGGCTCCGGCGCCTGACCCATCGCGATCACGTTGACGCCGAGCCCTTCGACGAGCGCGATGCGCAGCGTGAGCCCGGTGAGGATCTCGCCGGCGCGGCGCAAATCGGCGGCCGACTCGAATGGGCGCATGCCCGGCATCGCCGGCTCGTCGGCGGCGCGCGAGAACAGCGGGCGCGGCGAGCACAGCGCGGCAACCAGCTCCTTCGCCGGCGAGCCTGCGGTCGCGGAGCGCGGTGCGAGTGCGGTCGCGAGCTTCGCGAGCTTTTGCGTGACCGTGTAGCCGAGGCGGAACAATCGGCCGAACGCGATCGAGCTCATCGCTTGCGTCGCCTTGTGAATGTCGCCGCGCGAGATCGTCTCGAGGCCGAGCGACAGCGTGGCCGTTGCGTAGAGCGCACCGCGCCGCATCACCTCGGCTTGCCCCGGCTTCGCGCGGCCTGCGGCGAGCACCTTGTTGACGAGCACCATCAGTGCTTGCTCGAGGCGCTCGGCTTCTACCGGATCTTCGAGCTGCGCCATCGCGCGCGCGAGGAAGCTGCGGCCGAGCACTTCTTCGGCGACGACGACAGGAAGACGCAGCTCGCCTTCGTCGAGCGGGCGATCTTGGGAGCCTTCGCCGATGCTGACCTGATCAGTGGTGAGCGGCCGGAACAGATCGAGCGCGTCGTAGAAATCGACGTAGCCCATATCTGCGAGCCGACCGGAGCGCCAGCGGTAAGACATCTCTTCGAGCTCGGCCGGCGGCTCGCTGCGCGCGGCCATGATCGTGTGGCGCGCGAGATCGGGATCCGCGCGATACAGATCCTCGACGATCTGCATCGTCAGCTTCTGCGTATTGTCGTCACCCTTGAGCTCGAGCAAGAAGAACCGATCCGGCGTCGGCATGATCGGCTCGTCGTTGTCGTCGTCGGGGCCTTCGTTCTGCGTCGTGTCGTAGACGAGCACGTTGCGCTGCATGATCAGCGTGCGCAGCTCGGCGTCGAGCGTGCCCCACACCTGGCCGACTTTCTCGAAGCCGCACTCGAGCAGCGCGGCGAGCCACGGCTTGAGCCCGACGACATCGAGGTGATCCTTGTCCCAGCCATCGAGATCGAAGCAGCCTTGGATCTGTTGCGGTGTCGCGAGCTCGATCAGCGGGTGTGCGTCCTCGAAGCCGACCTCGTGGACGAGCTCGAAGATTTCGTTCGCCGTCAGCGCCGCGACGGCCGCGTTCGCATCCTCGGACGACAACAGCGCATCGATGCGGCGATAGCCGCGCGGGCCCGCAAGCTGTGCGCGCAAACGTGCGAGGGGGCCACTTGGAATCTCGCGATCCGTCATATCGTCGGGTGCCATGCCTACCATGCCACGCGATCCGGTGAGCGCGTTGCGGGCGGCGGTCAAGCACCTGACCAACCGGCTCGACGGCCTGTACGGGCTGGCCTGTTCGGGTGGGGCCGACTCAATGGCGCTTGCGGATGCACTAATCGCCGAGCGCGGACCAAAGAACGTCGTCCTGATCCACATCGATCACGGGCTATCGCCGCACAGCGCGGAGATCGCGGCGGAAGTCGCTGCGTGGGCGAAGGGGCAAGGCGTCGCCGCGATCGTGCGCAGGGTCGAAGTCGAGAAGCGCGCGTCGCTCGAAGCCGCCGCCCGAGATGCGCGCTATGGGGCGCTCACCACGATCGCCGATGAAATTGGTGCGTGGTGGATCTGGCTCGGCCACACCGCGCGCGACCAAGCCGAAACGGTGCTGATGCGGATCGTACGCGGCACCGGACCGGCAGGCATCGCCGGGATTCCGATGATCCGCAATCGCTTCGTGCGCCCACTTTTGCAGCTCCCGCGACAGTTGATCGAGATCTACGTCAGGGAGCGCGCGCTTCCGACCTGGGACGACCCGATGAACGAAGACCCGCGCATCGCACGCGTGCGGTTTCGGAACACCATTCTCCCAGCGCTGCGCGCCGAGAATCCCGCGATCGATGACGCGCTTTGCCGGCTCGCCGAGACGTCACGCGAGTGGACCGACGTGATCGATCACCTCGCGCGCACGGTGTCGCGCTTTCCACTTTCATGTGATGAGCTTGTCGAGCTCGAACCTGCGGTGCGCATGCGCGGCTACGCGCGCTCGCTCGAGGCGGAAGGCCTCGGATACGACGCCGTCCACCTCGACGCGATCGATGACCTCGCCATGGACAGCAGCGGTGGCGAGCGAGGCGTCGACATTCCCGCAGGCCGAGTGATTCGCAGCTACGACATGCTGTACCTGCACCGCGAGCACTCTCCCGATCCGCTCGTGCCACCGGATGCCGGTTTCGAGCTGCGCACGTGGCGTGCCGGGGATCGGATGAAGCCCGCTCGGCTCAAGGGTCGCTCGCGCAAGCTGTCCGACCTGTTCATCGATGCGAAGGTGCCACGGGAGCTGCGGCGCACCGCGCGCGTGCTGGTCCGGTCAGATGATCACGTTATCGTTTGGGCCGAGCACATCGGCATTGCGTTCGGAGAGTCACCGAACGTGGTTCCCGTACCCGACCGTTCTAGCGGGAGTTTTTAGACAGATTTGTACTTTGCAAGCCGGCGCAAAGGCCGCATGCTAGGAAGCGTCACACAGGGGCTAACTGCGCGGGACAGATGCGACAATCTCACAAGACCATCCTGATCTGGGCGATCCTGATCCTCATGTTCGTGAGCATCTATTCGATGTTCACGGACTCGTCGTCCAAAGAGAAGGAAGTCGACGTCACGACGTTCCGCGCGGACCTGGCGAACAAAGAGAAGGCCAAAGAGATCGAGAAGATCCGCGTCGAGCCCCGCGGACATGATGATGCCCGTTACGTCATCACGAAGAAGGGCAACAACGTCAAGGAAGTCGTCCACGCCGAGTTCCCCGGCACCATCACCAAGGAAATCTACGAAGCCGGGATTTCCTATGAAGTGAAATCGAAGGACGAGTCGAGCTTCTGGCCGCAGGTCCTCGTGTGGTGGCTGCCGATGCTCCTGTTAGTCGGCATCTTCTTCTTGTTCATGCGCCAGCTCCAATCGGGCGGCGGCAAGGCAATGAGCTTCGGCAAGTCCAAGGCGAAGCTGCTCAGCGATCACCAAAACCGCGTCACGTTCAAAGACGTCGCGGGTGTCGAAGAAGCCAAGGACGAGGTCGAGGAGATCATCGCGTTCCTCAAGGACCCCAAAAAGTTCACGCGCCTCGGCGGCCGCATTCCGAAGGGCGTGCTGATGATGGGCCCGCCGGGCACCGGCAAGACGCTGCTCGCACGCGCGATCGCGGGCGAAGCCGGCGTACCGTTCTTCTCGATCAGCGGTTCTGACTTTGTCGAGATGTTCGTCGGCGTCGGCGCCTCGCGCGTCCGCGACCTGTTCGAACAGGGCAAGAAGAACGCGCCGTGCATCATCTTCATCGACGAGATCGACGCGGTCGGTCGCCATCGCGGCGCTGGCCTCGGCGGCGGTCACGACGAACGCGAGCAGACGCTCAACCAGCTGCTCGTCGAGATGGACGGCTTCGAGTCCAACGACGGCGTGATCATCATCGCCGCCACCCACCGCCCCGACGTGCTCGATCCGGCGCTGCTGCGCCCGGGCCGTTTCGATCGCCGCATCGTCGTGCCGCGCCCCGACGTGCGCGGCCGCATCGGCATCCTGCAAGTTCACACGCGCAAGGTGCCGCTCGGCACGGGCGTTGACCTCGAGGTGATCGCGCGCAGCACGCCGGGTTTCTCCGGTGCGGATCTCGAGTTCCTCGTCAACGAGGCCGCGCTGATCGCGGCACGCCGCGACAAAGACAAGGTCGAGGCCGAG
>DATDCH010000789.1:0-13123 GCA_036524455.1 Kofleriaceae bacterium
CCGATGCCGTTCGCGCCGGCGCCGGGCGTGGAATACGTCGTCGACGCCAAGTGCAACGGCTATCGGCTCGCCGCGCCTTGACGCGCATGCACGTGGTAGCGCTATGGCTCGCATGAGTCTCATCCTCGTCACCGGCTCGGCCGGCCACCTCGGCGAAGGCGTCGTGCGCGCATTGCGCGCAGCCGGGCGCGCCGTGCGCGGCATCGATCTCGTGCCGTCGCCGCGCACGGATCTCGCCGGCACGATCGCCGACCGCGGGTTCGTCGAGCGCGCGATGGACGGCGTCACCCACGTGATCCACGCGGCGACGCTGCACAAGCCACATGTCGCAACGCACACGCGTCAGGACTTCATCGACACGAACGTCACCGGCACGCTCAACCTGCTCGAGGAAGCCGTGTGCGCTCGCGTGACTGCATTTCTGTTCACGAGCACGACGAGCACGTTCGGCGCAGCGCTCGAGCCACCCGCCGAGGCGCCGGCCGCGTGGATCGACGAGCGGGTGCGGCCCGTGCCGAAGAACATCTACGGCGTCACGAAGGTCGCCGCCGAGGACCTCTGCGAGCTCGCGCATCGCAACCAAGGGCTCGCGTGCCTCGTGCTCCGCACGTCGCGGTTCTTTCCCGAGGCCGATGACGATCCGCGGGCGCGCTCTGCGTACGCGGACGCGAACCTCAAGCTCAACGAGATGCTTCACCGCCGCCTCGACGTCGAGGACTGCGTCGAAGCGCACGTCGTCGCGCTCGAGCAAGCGCCGCGGCTCGGCTTCGGCCGCTACATCATCACCGCGACCACGCCGTTTCGCCGCGACGACGTCGCCGAGCTGCGTCGCGACGCGCCGGCTGTGATCAGCCGCTACGTGCCGGGTTGGCGCGAGGTCTACGACGCGCTCGGCTGGCGGATGCCACCGGCGATCAGCAGGGTCTACGACAACACGCTCGCCCGCGAACAGCTCGGCTGGAAGCCGAAGCACGACTTCGCGAGCGTGCTGGCACGAGCGCGCGAACACCGTGGCGACATCCGCAGCGAGCTTGCCCGCGCGCTCGGCATCAAGGGCTATCACGGCGACGCGCACGCCGACGGGCTTTATCCGACCGCCGGCTAGCGTGATCCGCCGTGTAAAGCATGCTTGACATGGTGACAAGCATACTTTACACTCTGATCATGACCGCCACGAGCCAACCGATCGGCAGCAGCCTCTTCCGCTATTTCGTCTTCTCGATCGCGTTGGCGCTCGTCGGCAACCTCGGCGCGCGCATGCTGCTCGAAGCGAACATAGGTCCGAGCTGGATTGCGATCGCGATCGCAGTTGCGGCCATCGTGCCGCTCACGCTCACCGCGTACCGATTCCGCCGGCTGCTATCCGAGCTCGACGAGCTGCTGCAGAAGGTCGTGCTCGAGGGCTTCGCCACGGCACTCGTCGTGTTTCTGCCGCTCGCTGCGCTCTACGTGAACCTGCGCAGCGCGGGCGTCTACGTGCCGCGCCTCGATCCGCCCGACATCCTGATGACGCCGGCGCTACTCGTGCTCGCGAGTCTGCTGCTCGCGTGGAGGCGCTACCGTTGAAGAACCGCCTCCGGGCGCTACGGTCCGAGCGAGGCTGGTCGCAGGGCGATCTTGCGGAGCGCCTCGACGTGTCGCGCCAGACCGTCAACGCGATCGAGACCGAGAAGTACGATCCGAGCCTGCCGCTCGCGTTCAAGATCGCGAAGCTGTTTCGCGCGCGCATCGAAGACATCTTCGAGCCCGAGTAGTCAGAGCCGGAGCTCGATCAGCTCGATCGAACCCGGCGCAGCGTAGCGGATCGGAATCAGCGAGTAGCCAACCCCCGACGTGACGATGACCGTCGTCGAGCCGAGCTGGTAGCGCCCGTCGATCAGCGGCGTCTCGAGTCGCGCGAGCTTGACGTGCGTGAGTCCGACGACCGGATTGATCTGGCCGCCGTGGGTGTGCGCGCCGAGCACGAGGTCGACGCGGTTCTCGAGCTGCGCGGCGAGCGCGCGATCGAGCTGGTGCGTGACGACGATCGAGTAGTCGGCGGCCGCGACCGAGTCAACGAGCTTCGCGATCGTCGCGCTGTCGGTGCGGAACACGTAGTTGTAGTTGACGAAGACGACCGCGATGCGCTTGCCGGCGTGCTCGAACCAGCGCACCTCGTTGTTGAGCATCGCGATGCCGTGCTGACGCATCGCGGCCTCGACCTCGACCACGCTGCGATTGCGATCGAGGTACGCGAAGTGCTCGTGATCGCCGCGTACCGAGAACGTGCCGAGCCGGCTACGCAACGCGGCGGCGGTCGCCGCGGTCTCGGCGATGTGATCAGGCCCGGTGTTGATCCAGTCGCCGCCCGACAGCACGACATCGGGCTGCGCCGCCGTGACGAGCGCATAGACCTCGAGCGCGCGCTTGGCGTCGGTGTGATCGTCCTGCTGGACATCTGCGATGAACGCGATCCGAAACGGCGTCCCGCTCGACGCCGTGCCGACCTGATGATGACGTACGCGCAGGTCGTCGCGCTCGACGAGGATGCGCACCGGCGTGTAGATCGCGAACGCGCCGAGCACGGCGACGACGCCGATCGCGCGCACGCGCGCCGCGGTCGCGACGCCACGCCGGCGTCGCACGAGCCAGTGCACGCCGTCGAGGACAACGAGCCAGATCAGCGACTGCAGCACGACGAGCACCGCCCACGCGAACGGGTAGCCGAGCAGCCACGAGCCGAGCGTGCCGTCGAAGCGCGGCAGCGTCGAACGCCCGATCGCCAACGTGATCAAGATCAGGATCACGATCAGCAGCGGGTAGCCGAACAACAGCCACGCGACCGCCCAGCGCATGATCCGGATCGGCCGCTCGCGAACGCCGAAGTGGCGCAGCGCCGCGGCGAGCCGGCGCCGCGTGTAGAGGCCGCTGACCGTGACAAGCACGAGGCCAACAGCAACAAAGATGAACCACACGGCGCCTGTATTATGCCGCTACCGTCACTGCATGGTTAGCCGGTAGAACGGCTCGGTTGCGGGAAACGCGATGACCTTCAGCGACCGCGTCGTGACTTGAATGTCACCCATCGCGGTCGTCCACGGGCCATCCGCCGTCGGTGCCGACTCGACCTTGTAGAGCTGGTTCGGCACGAGTGCGGTGGTCTTGATCGTCAGCGTGCCGTCGGCAACCGCGTAGCTCGTGCCGTATGGACGCGCGAGCGGTTCGCCGATGAACAGCCCTTCGCCGGGCCACGCGACCGATTTCCAGTACGCCTCTATCAGCGATGCACCGGCGAAATACTTCGCGACCGCGACCGAGACCTGCGGGAACTTCGCGGTGTAGTTACACGGCTCGACGACGGTGCCGAAGCTCGCGGTCGCACCAGCTTCGATCCAACGCAGGATGCTCATCTGCCCGCTCGTCGGGATTTGCCCGCCATACGACGTCAGGTGGTCAGCCATCGCGCCGGGGAGGTACTGGTTGGTAGCGATCTGACCGACCGACGCGAGCCCGGTGAAGTAGAACAGCACGTCGGGCTTGTCGGCGATGAGGCCAGTGCCGCTCGCGGAATCGTCTTGATAGACGAAAGCGAGGCCGTCGGGCTTGTTCCACGTCGATGCGACACTCTGCATATCCGGGTAGCGCACGCTGCGCGCGCTGTCGCTGGTCCGGACGAGGTAACCGGTCGCGAGTGGATACGTGCCGTCGGCGCTGACGCCGCGATCGATCAGCTCGTTCGCGGCCACGGACGACGTGCCCGCGATCACCATCGCCGGCCGAATCTGATGGGTGGTGAACGGCGTCGTGCCTTCGGTGTTGAAGTACGGCGACGGCGCCGTCGCCGCGCATGGCGACGTCGTGCACCAACTGTCGTCGTAACCGAACGCGAGCGCGCTGGTCAGCGACATGCAGCCGACCACAGACGGATAGATCCACGTCACCGCGTAGGCCTGAATCGTCGCCGGCGTCGCGGCGTCGATCTGCGTCTTCCACGTCGCGAACGCAGCCGCGGTCATCGTCGTGGTCTGCATCGCCGCGTACGTCGCGCCGAGCGGCAGCGCGATCACGTTCGCAGCCGGGATGCCGCGCGCCTGCACGTAGTGCTCGCCGACCGCGACCGACTGCGGATCGTCGGAGTTGACCAGCACGGCGAGGTCCGCGGGCGCGAGCGATTCGCGCGGTAACACGAGCTGCGGCGCCACGGGCATCGCGTCCCCGGTCGCGCCGTCGGGCATCGCTCCCGAGGATCCGCAGCCGGATGCGATGCAGGCGACCCCGATGATCGCGACCCTCATGGTGCGAGAGTACTGCAAGACCGCGAGCGGGCGCGCAAGAAGCGTTAAGCTACGAGCCCGTGTTGCGAATCGTGTGCTGGTGCCTCCTGGTTGCGTGCGGTTCGGCCGGCGGTGGCTCCACGCCCGCAACGAGCACGACGCAGCGCGCGGTGACCGCTCCCGCCGAGACCGACCGCGACGCGCAGCGCGAACGCGAACAACGCGAGGAACGCGAGAAGAAGGAAGTGCTCGCCGCGCGCCATCGCGTGGGCGAGCTCGAGCAGCAGAATGCGCTGGCCACGTCGTGCAGCGAGCCGAAGCCGTGGAACAAGCACGAGCGCTGTCTGCCATCGTGTTATCCGACCGAGGCCGCCGATCCGCGTGCCGACCAGAAGCTCAAGGGGCCGACGGCGTTCGAGCACGTGGTGTGTCGTCGCGGCGAAGACAGCCCACTATTCGTCGTCGATGCACTCGATGGCAAGCTCGCAGTGCGCGCAGCGCGTGGCCGATTTCCGCGCGAAGCGCGCAAGGGCAGCTGGCAGGCCGAAGTGTCGACCTGGTTTCGCGATGCCCAGCGCGTGAAGCTGCCCAAGACCGACGTCGTCACGGTCGCCGGAACCTGGCGCGCACGCTCGCACCCGCTCAGCCAAGAGAAGCTGCGCTGCGTGACCGTCACGCACTTCACGAAGTCACCGCGCGGCAAGAAGCTCGACGAGTGCGGTGCGATCGCGGGCGCCGGCGTCACGTGTGAAGCGGTCGGCAACGGCGCCGCTCGCGGCATCAACGTCGTGCACTACCGACTCGCCGAAGCGAAGCGGCTCGAGGCCGCGGGCAAGCAAGACGGCTGTCAGCAGGCGGCGCTCGAAGCGATCGCCGTGGCGCGCGGGCTGCCGCGCTGGCGCCAGTACAAGAAGCTCAACGTCGACGAGTGGAACGAAAAGCTCGTCTACAAGACGCGCTTCGACGGCGTGCTCGACGAGGACGCGCTGTTCGAGGTCGCCGCTGCGCTCGGCGGTGATGCGGAGAGCGTCTACGCCGCGTGCGGTGGTGCCGGCACGCCGACTACCAAGGTCGAGGACGAGCAGTCGTTCCACACCTGCTGGTAGGCCGTCACGGCCACTCCATCTTGACGCGTGGGTGCTCGACGCGCGTGACGCGAAAGCCGAGCCGCTCGTAGAGCCGCTGCGCCGGATTCACGTACAGGACGCTGAGCCGCACGGGAAGGCCGGCTGCGCGTGCTCCATTCATCGTCGCGATCACGAGCTCGGTACCGATGCCTTGGCTGCGCGCGGCCGCGGTGATCGCGATCTCGTCGAGGTACCAGTGGTCCGCGTGACGAACGATCATCTGATAGCCGATGCGCTCGCCGTCGCGCTCGATGATCTCGACCGGCAGCTCGTCGAACTCCTGATCGGCGGCGGCACGTAGCCGCACGTCGTCCCACGGCCCGAATGACTGCTCGGCGTAGGCGCGGAAGCCGTCGCGCCGCGTTTCCCAGAAGAACTCGCGATCGTCCGGACGCGCGGGCCGCAGCACGACCGCCATCACGTGTAGTGAGCGCCGCCGTCGCTGCGTTGATCGCTGCCGACGACCAACGTGCCGTCGGGCATGCGGTGGATGATCTGGCCGCGGCCGAACTTACCGCGCTCGAGTCCGGTGAGACCGCCTTCGACCACGTGACCGAGCGCGCGCATACCCTCGACGACCGCCGCCGGCGTCTCGGCTTCGAACGACACTTTGGCGGGGCCGTCGATCGGATCGATGCAGAACCGGGGCCGGTCGATCACGGCCTGTGGCGCTGCGCCGTCGTCGAGTAAACCGACGACGACTTGCACGTGACCTTGCGGCTGCATGAAGCCGCCCATCACGCCGAACGGTGCGTAGAGCGAACCATCGAGCTCGGTGATCATACCTGGGATGATCGTGTGGTACGGGCGCTTGCCCGGTGCGAGCGCGTTCGGGTGCGCCGGGTCGAGCGAGAACGCGTGGCCGCGGTTCTGCAGCGAGAAGCCCCAGCCCTTCGGCACGATCGCAGTGCCAAGGCCGGCGTAGTTGCTGTTGATGAAGCTGCACGCGTTGCCAGCACCGTCGACGACACAGAAGTACACGGTGTCGGAGCTGCTCGTCGGCGAGCCGCGTACGACATCGGCGGTAGCGCGCGCCGGATCGATCAGCTTGCGCCGCCGCGCGGCGTAGTCCTTCGACAGCAGCTGCGCGACTGGCACGGAGACTTTGCCCGGGTCGGTCACGTACCAGCGCGTGTCGGCAAACGCGAGGCGGAGCGCTTCGACGAGCAGATGCGTGCGCGCCGGCGACAGTGGCGGCAGCTTCGCGAGCTCGAAGCCCTCGAGGATGTTGAGCGCGAGCAGCGCGGTGATGCCCTGCCCGTTCGGTGGACATTCCCAGATCTGCTTGCCCCGGTACGTGGTCGAGATCGGATCGACCCACGTCGACGTGTGCGACGCGAGATCGGAGAGGCTCATCACGCCCCCATTGGCGCCAAGCACGTCGACGATCGAGGCCGCGATCTCGCCGCGATAGTACGCATCCTTGCCGCCGGCGACGATCGCGCGCAGCGTGCGGGCAAGCCCCGGGTTGCGAAACTGCTCGCCGCCGCGCGGCGCGCGTCCGTCGATCGTGAGCTCGTCGAGGTTCGGTGCACCTTTCGCGCGCTCGATGTTCATCGCCCAGAACTGCGCGGTGACCGGACCGACGGCGAAGCCACGCTCGGCGAGCGCGATCGCGGGCTCGAGCACCTGCGCGCGGGTCAGCGTACCGTGGCGTTCGAGCAGATCGAGCCATCCCGCGCATGCGCCCGGCACCGTCACGGTGTGCGGATGCCGCGGCGGCATCTCCGTGATCCCCTGCTCGCGCACGAGCTCGAGCGTGAGCCGCTGCGGCGCGCGCCCCGATCCGTTGAGCGCGGTGAGCCGCTTCGTCGCGGCGTCGTAGTACAGCGCGAAGCAATCGCCGCCAAGCCCGGTCGAGATCGGCTCGGTGACGTTGAGTGCGGCAGCAGTCGCGATCGCCGCGTCGGCCGCGTTACCACCGGCGCTCAAGATCGACGCGCCCACTTCACTCGCGACGCGCTGGCTCGACGCGACCACGCCCTGCATCTTCCTCACTTGACTCGGTGTCCGATCCATTTTGCACGCCACGAGTGATGCGCCAAAGCCGGCGAGCACGTCGCGACGTGACACGGTCACTTGAGAATCTTCTTGCGCGCAGCCTGCGCGACGTGAGGCATGACACCGGTGCCCTTCGCCATCTGCCGCAGCGCATCGATCGAACAGTATTCGAGCGCGCGCACAGCCACCTCGCCCGGGGTCTTCGGATTGCGCGCGAGCGCGACTGCGATCTGCGGGCGCTGAAACCATTCCTTGCGCTCCGCGATCAACTTGAGCAGCTCTGGCGCCATCTGCGCGTTCTTCGCGATCGCGAGCACGTCCTCGGTCGTGATCTGCGGATTCTTGAGCACGTACTGGTGGAGGACGCGGTTGTTGTCGCGCAGGATCGCGTTGCGCTGATCGCGATTGCCGTGCAGCGCGAGCTGGATCTTCTCGGCTTGGCTTAGCGCCTCGACCGGCTTTGCGGTCCGTTCGACTGCAGGCGGCGGCGCGGCAGGCGGCGCTGCGCTTGGTTGCGCACGGTCGACGCGCTCGTGGCGCGCTGGCGAGCTGCCCGCATCTTGGCCCGACGCGCGTCGGGCTGCTTCGACGAGATCGGGCGTGACCGTCACCGCGACGCCGTGGCCGGCGAGCACATGCAGTACCTGCACATTGGCCGCATGCGCCTTGCCGTCGGGAAATACGAGCTCGATCGTCACCGCCGCGTGCAGGTCGAGCCCGCTGACATCACCGACGCGCACGAGCAGACCACCTTTGGTCATCTGCGCGACGTCATCGCGCACGTCGGAGAATCTCTGATACGTAATGCGGAAGGCCGGCGCAGACACGGCAGCGCAAGCATACCAGTGGCTGCGGCTTACAGCGACGCGCGCCGCGAACGCCGGATCGTGGCGATAGCAAGCACGATCAACAAGGCGAACGGCGTGCCGTGCGATCCGCCCGTCGAGCAGCCGCTGCCGACCGGGTCGTCATCGCCGTCGCCATCGCCGTCGCCGTCACCGTCACCCGATTCGATCGGCGTCACGCGCACCGAATCGAACATGATGGCGATCTTCGCAGTCGAGATATAGGTCTCGCCCGTGTTGTCGCCAAGCTGCACGCTGAACGACTCGCCGGCGACGAAGTCGAATTCGCCGAGCGCTTGATAGCCGGTCACAGCGCTCTGATCGATCACCACGTCAGTGGTGCCGCCCGCGTGCGTCACCACGTAGCGTGCGCGCTGGGTCTGCGCGAGCGATATGTCGGTGTTGACCTCGACGAGATAACGGCCGTCGACTTCGAAGTCGAGCTGCCAGCTCGCGCGGTTGTCGGGCTGCGCGTCGTCGGTCGTGTACGTGAACCAGCACGCCCCACCGGTGCCCTTCGTGCTCGGATACCAAGACGTCGCCGTGCCCGCTTTCGTGAAGCATGGGTCCTTGTCATCGATGGTGCCGCCGGCGGCCGGCAGCGCCGCGCACGTAGGCGGCGGTTCCGAGGCGATCTTCCAGAAGTCCGGACCGAACTCGTCGCGCAGCTTGTTGGTGCCGGCGCGATACTTGTTGATCTGCGTCGTGCAGCCCATGCAGCCGTTGTAGCGCCACGAGACGAAGTACAACCAAGCCTCGTATTGCGGGTCGCCGTCCTGGATCTTGATCGAGTTCATCCACGCCAGTGCCTCGGCCTGGCTGTTGATGCCGTCGACCGACTGCACCGCACGCACGAGCAAGAACGGAATCACCGCGTCGACGTTGCCCTGCATCGTCACGATCGTCGGACCGTACGTGCTCAGCGTCTGCGAGTACGTGCCGGAGTCGAACTGGAACATGCCGAGGCCGCCCTGCTGATCCGAGCACGGGCCATCGGCCGACCCTGCGATCACGGGACCCCCACCGCACGACGACGACGCGGGTCCCTGACACGCCCACGTCGCCTCCGACCAGCAGTGCGCGAAGTTCGTCTCGACCTCGCCGATGCCACCGAGCAGCGCGGCGTTCGTCATGCCGACCGCAGCTGCGCTATCGCGAATGATCTCCGCACGCGCTTTGCGCTGCGCTTGCGTCAATGCGACGGGCCCCGGGAGCCCGTACTCGCCACCACCGGAGATCGGTTCTGCGAACACAGGCGACGCGACTGCCAACGCGCCGATCACGGCGCACACGATGACTCTCATCGCGCGCGCGTAACTTCATCGATCGTGCCGAACCCGAAGCGCGGTATTTCGCGCGCGTAGGCGCACTCGCTGACTCGGCAGCAGTGCAGTGCAAACTCGATTGTGCAGTCGATCCTGCTCTGGGCCGATGTAGGTGCTAGCGAGCTCGCCGCACGGTGGGCTCGATCGCTTTGATCCGCCAGAACCGTAGCTGCTGCGCGTAGTGCTCGGCGAGCCGGAACATGTAGTCCGGTTTCTGCTCGTCGCTATCCGGTGCGTCGCGGATCAGCCTCTCGAGCAACGCTTCTTGTTCGCGGCGCAGCGGCTGCGCACGCTCCATGATCGCGAGTACGCCGTCGGCAGGGATCGGTCCCGCCGGTTCCGAGGACGCGGGCTTCGCCGGCTTGACCCGGTTCGACAGCTTGACCTCGACCTGCACCGTTTGCTTGCGGGTGTACTTCGGCGGTTCGGCCTGCGCGCTCGCAGCGACCACGAGAACGCTCACGATAATCAGCTTGCGCATGTGCACAGGCTAGAGCGCGCGGCGGACGCGGTCGTCACGATGTCCGTGCTCGGTCGTCAGCTCGTTGTCGCGAGTTGTCACGTCTTCGTGTCGGCTTCGACGTGCGCTAGCGTTACCACCGAGTCGCTGCCATCGACGATCTTCTGCGCGACATCGGTTGGACGTGCGCGACCGCCTTCGGGGAACGTCAGCGCGAACGGCAACGGCAGATCCGTCGTCTCGATCCAGCGGCCGCCGCGACGTCGCGCCGGCTCGCCGGCGAGCGCCGCGAGCTCGAGCACTGCGGTCCAGTATTGCTCCGGCTTGTCGTCGCGATCGAGCGGGCTCGCGCGCCTACGCTCCTCGAGCTGCCGCAGCGCGACGTCGACGTCGACGATGCCGATGTTGCCGCGCGCGTGATGTGCGAGCTCGGAGAATGCGATGTCGATCAGCGCCGCGACGCCCGACGGCTGCGCCGGCATCACCACGCGCTCGTCACCGCCGCGCTCGGCGACGGCCGCGCCCGCCTTTGTGATCGCTTCCGAGAGAAAGCTCGGCAGCCGTGCGCTCGTCGCGTAGCGGACCTCGCCTTTGCCGGCGTACTTGGCGTCGAGTGCGCGGCGCGCCGCGATCACGCGCGCGATCGCGATCAGTGTCGACAGGCTGGGCACGCGCTGCATCTGGGCTGCGCTGCGTTCGTCCTCGATCAAGATGATCGCGCCGCCGCCTGGCTGCGGCCGCACCCGGTCGATCTTATGAACGCGAGCCCACATGTGCCGACTATACGCGGCAACTGGTACCGTCCACAGATGCCGTGGCGTGCTCCTCCGTACGACCGCGCGGTCGCCGAGGCCGAGGCGTTCATCCGCGCGACGTGGCAGGTTCACGGCGTCGTCGTCGCTGGGTCGATCGTGCGCGGCGAGGCCGGGCCGACGAGCGACCTCGACATCTTTATCGTCCATGCCGAGCCGTGGCGCGTGAGGGATCAGCGGCGGTTTGCCGGCGTGCCGGCGGAGCTGTTCGTCAATCCGGCCGAGCGGATTCGCGGCTACTTCAAGAACGAGCACGCAGACGGCCGGCCGTGCACCGCGCATATGTTCGCGACCGGTGTCGTGCTCGACGGCGCCGAACCGATCGTCGACGAGCTGGTGCGCGAGGCGCGCGAGTGGCTCGCCAAGCCGATCGAGCTCACGCCCGCGGAGCTCGCGAGCAAGCGCTACGGTGCAGTCGACACACTCGACGATGCTCGCGATCTGCTCGGCGTCGACCCTGCGATGGCGGAGCTGTTGTTCGCGAATGCCGTGCAGGACATCGTCGCGTACGCGTTCTGGCAGCGCGCGCGGTTTCAGCCGCGGCGCAAGGATCTGCTGCGCGTGCTCGCGACGATCGACCCGGTCGCTGCCGATCACGTGCGCGCGTTCGCGGAAGCTCGCGGCGACGAGGCCGCGCGGATCGCGATCGCGCTCGCGAATCATGTGCTCGGCGTCGACACGTTCTTCGAGTGGACGTCGGATCGCAGCTGACTACGAGCTGCCGTCGTCGCGAGCGTCGCGCATGCGGCGCGGCACGATCTCGACGAGCCCACCTGCGGCTGCTCGCTCTTCGAGCGCCCACTGCGGCGTCCAGCGCGGCTTGACCCGCGGCGCGGCCTGCAGCTGGTCTTCGATCGCGCGCTCGATCTCGCGGGCGGTGTCGACGGCGATCTCGACCGACGCGTAAACCTCGTCCTCGGCGCTGGCGCTGGCGGCCTTGGTTTGCTCGCGAATCGCGCAGGCCATCGTCGCGACCTCGGCGGCAGTCGGCCGCTTGACGGGGTCGTCGCTGAGCATCGCGCGGATCAGCGTCGCGAGCGTCGTCGGTTCCGCCGCGTCCTCGGGGGCGTAGGACAGTAGAGGTAGCTCGCCGGTCAGCGCCTCGTAGCAGACCATCCCGAGAGCGAACACATCGACGCGGCCGTCGGCCGGGAGATCGTGGATGAGCTCGGGGGCGCGATACCGGGGGCTACCCTTGAGCGGGGTCGCGAGCTCGGTGTCAAGCGTGCAGGCACTGTCCCAGCCAGCGAGCACGACCGGGTGCTCGCGGTTCGCGGTGCGGATAATGACGCTCGGCGTGATGTCGCGGTGGAGCACACCGCGCGCGTGTGCATCGGTCAGGATCGCCGCCACGTCGACGATCAGATCGAGGACCTCTGGGCCGTCGAGCCGCCGCGACCGCAGCTCGGTCTCGAGCGCTGCGCCATCGATCCGCTCGAACGCGACCCAAGGTAGACCGTCGACTCGGCCGCACTCGTAGACCCGCGGCACGCCGGAGTGATGCAACGCTTCGAGAATGCACGCGTGCCGCATCATCCTGATCGCGGCGCTCCGCGGCGCCGAGGCTTCGACGCGCTCGATCGTTGCCCGTCGCGGCAACAAGACGTGGGTAGCCTCGTATCGCACCACCCCCGCATCGATCGACGATGGACGAACGTCGTAGTCCCCGATCTTGGTCAGTACAGCCATGGCTGCGCGTTCTCGTTGCACCGCGCGTGCCCACGCTGAGTTGTTCCTCACGCGGCCAAGCCTACGGTTGGTTCGAGACGCCGTTCTGGGATTTGACGACCGTCCCCTCGGCCGGATCGAACGCGAAGCCCGGGTCGTAGAAGTAGTCGTGGATGGACGGGTTGTACCAGCCCGCACCGCCGCCGTTGGTCGGGCTCAATTGGATCGCGAAGTGGAGATGCGCGCCGCACGACCAGCCGGTCTGGCCGCTATAGCCGATCAGATCGCCACGCTCGACGAGCTGCCCCTTCGCGACCGTGACCGACTCGAGATGCAGATAGAGCGACTCGTAGCCGTTGCCCTGATCGATCACCACGTAGTTCGCGTCACCTCCAAAGGAGCTCGAACAACCGCCCCTCGCGCTATCGCCTCGGACGAGCCGCACGGTGCCGAAGTGCGCGGCGAGGATCGGCGTCCCGACCGGCGTTCCGAAGTCCCATGCCCAACGATCGAAGTTGAGATGGCTACCGTGGTTGTGGTCTTGCGTCACGGCAAACGACACGTTCGCCGTCCACGGCAGCAAGTTATTCGCGCCGCCCTTCCACGTGCGCAGGTAGTCGCCGTGTGCCCAG
>DATDCH010000790.1:0-5220 GCA_036524455.1 Kofleriaceae bacterium
CATGCGCCGCATGCGCCGCAAAGCCGCGTCGGTCGCGTCGACATCGGTCACGTCGACATCGCTCACGTCGACATCGATCACGTCGACATCGGTCACGTCGACATCGCTCGCGTCGACAGTCGCGTCGGTCGCATCGACGTCGGTCGCGTCGACATCGGTCGCGTCGGTCGCGTCGGGCGCGTCGGGCGCGTCGGGCGCGTCGGGCGCGTCGGCGATCGTGCTCCTCGGCGTACTCGCCGCGTGCGACGCGAAACGCGACAAGCCAGCGCCCGAACCTGCATCGCCGCCGGCGGTCGCGCACGTGCCGGCCGATGCATTGATCGATGCGCCCGGGCTTCCGTTGCGCGCAGTGAAGCTCGCGAGCGTCGGCAAGGTTGATCGCGGCAACGGTGTGCGTGGGCTGTCGATCGTCGGCGACTACGTCTATTGGTCGACGATCAAAGACGACACGCAGATTACGAGCTGGCGGCGCGTCACGCGAACCGGCGGCGCAGTCGAGGAGCTCGGCAGTGCCTCCTCGGTCGCCGCCACGCACCACGACCTCGATCTCGCCGTGATCGGTGACGACGTCTACGCCGCTGCGTTCACGACCGACACGAGTCGGCCACGCACTGCTTGGCGCGCGCCGCTGGTCCAGCTGAAAGCCGGCAAGGCGGAAGTGATCGCGCGGGGTCCGCCCGGCACGCTCGCCAGCTCGAACTTGATCGCTCATGAAGGCAAGCTGTATTGGGTCGCGCAGACGACGATGGGCCCCGGCCCCGTGGTCGTCACCGATCTGCGCAGCGGCGCGACAACGGTGGTCGCCGCGTGCGTGACAGCAGATGGCTGCCCCGAGCTACTAGCTGGCACGCCACCGATCGTTGCCGGCAAGCGGATGAAGCGGCTCGGCTCGAAGCCGGGTGAGATCAAGGGCCAGTGCCCTGCCTGCACCATCGCATCACGCGTGCTCGGCGAGCACGTGCTGTGCGTTCCGGGACCGAGCGAGCGCGCGTGCTCGCCAACGACCGCGATCGTGAAGCTCGATGGCAGCGAGATGATCGAAGCGAAGGACATCGACGATGCGCGGCGCGGCGGCGGTTTTTTCTATCACCACGGCGACGCACTCAGCTTGCAGCGCCGCAAGACGTTCGACGGCGGGCGCGACCCCTTCGCGCCGCGCGCCGACATGTTTGCCGTCGACGACGCGGGCGTCGCATGGATCGACGTCGATACGCTGTGGGCAGCGCCGCACTGACGCCGCAACAAGCGCCGCGATCACCATCAAGTGCCGCGCGTACGAGTTCCCCCGACATCGAGCACCGATTGCACGGTGATACGATGGCCGCATGCGCGTGCCGGTTGTTTTGGCACTCTGCTCGGCCTGCCGTATCGGGTTCGACGCAGCGGAAGACAGCGGCTTTCAGAAGCCGCTCGCCGGCGATGCCGCGCTCGGGATCGACTCGCCGCCCGGATCCGGTAGCTACACGCTCGTCGACACCACCGCGCCGTACGTGGGGCTCGTCGACTCGATGCCGCTCGAAGGCTTCTTGGTCGACGACGACGACGAGAATTACACGGCGACGCTGCCGTTCGTGTTCGAGCTCTACAGCGTCACGTACGACACGATCACGATCAATACGAACGGCTACGTCACGTTCACGACGCCGCTCACCGGCGTGGCGACCGCCGAGAATCAGTGCCCGTTCACGCCTGCAGCACCCGACGCGATGATCGCATTGCTGTGGGACGATCTGTACGCGTCGCCGATCGCTCCGGTGGCTGCGATCGTATCGGCAACGGCCGGTACCGCTCCGAACCGCACGTTCTCCGTCGAGTGGCGCAACATGGACGCGTTTTACGCGCAGGGTGGCAGCTTCTGGACGCAGGAAGTCATCGCGACGCAGCAGCTCGTGCTGCACGAGAGTGGCGTGATCGAAATGCACTACGGGCCGCGCACCGGCGGTCCGAAAGAGCGCGACTGCGGACTCGAGCGCCACCTCGGCTGCTCGGCGACCGTCGGCCTCGAAGGCGCCGGCGGCGGCCCCGTCGAGCTCGTGCAATGCGGCACCGCGGCCGGGCCGATGGCAGGTTACTCGCCGCTCGTCGAGGGCCGCCTGCTACGGTTCACACCGGATTAAACCGAAACCGTCGCCGTCGCCGTCGATGATCACGTCAACGTGAAATCGGACTAAACCGACGCGGCGAGCGCGCCTTCGAGCGTCGGATACTTCCAGACAAAGCCGAGCTCGCGCAGCTTCGCGGGCACGACGCGGCGACCTTGCAGGACCGATTCGGCGAATTCGCCGCCGAGCACCGCTTTGATCGCGAACGCCGGCGCCGGCAACCAGCTCGGCTTGCCGAGCACCTTGCCGAGCGTGCGCACGAACTGCGCGTTGCGCGTCGACTCCGTCACCATGTTGATCGGCCCGCGATAGCGCTCGTCGGTGGCGGCAGCGATGTACGCGTTGACGACGTCGTCGAGGTGGATCCACGACATCCATTGCCGGCCGCTACCGAGCCGGCCGCCCGCGAACAGCTTGAACTGGCGGCGCAGCTTGCTCATCGCGTTGCCGTGCTTGGCGAGCACGAGCCCGGTGCGCATCGACGCGACGCGCATGCCGAGCGACTCGCCGACGCGGGCTTCCTTCTCCCAATCGCGGCACACGCGACCGAGGAACGTCTCCGACGGCGGATCGGTTTCGGTGACTTCGTCGTCGTCGAAGTCGTCGTGCTCGAGTGCGAACGGATAGAAGTCGACGCCCGACGCGGTGACGAGCGCCTTCGGCTTGTGCTGCGTCTTCGCGAGCGCCTCGACGATCGTGCGCGTGGTCTCGACGCGCGAGTCGCGGATCCGCTGCTTCTGCTGGGCGTCCCAGCGCTTCGCGTCGACGGGCTCGCCGGCCAGGTGAACGATGGCGTCGGCGCCGTCGAGACGATCGCACCACACGCCCGGCGCCTCGAGATCGGCGAGCACGAGGTGGAGCGCACCCGGCTGGATCGCTCCGGGCACGCGCGGCGGAGCATTCTCGCCAAGCGGTGGCGCAGCGTCGTCGCCGCGCAGATGCTGCTTCGCCCGCTCGACGTCGCGCACGAGCGCGATCACGTCGTCGCCGCGCGCACGCAACGCGGCCACCAGCGGCGTACCGATGAAGCCGGTCGCGCCGGTGACGACCACCTTCACGTCAGCTCCGCGGAAGGCGCTGGTGGTAATCGGCGAATGCGGTAGCGATCGCGAAACGTGCCGAGTTCTCGATCATGCGCAGCCGCTGCTCGACGTCCATCACGACCTTCGCGACGCGCACGCGGAGCCGAAGCGCTTCCGCGAGCTCGACGCGCGCGAGGTGCAGCTCCTTGATCTGCTCTGGCTTTGGCTTCTTCTTCTTGATCACGCGGGTCGTGAGGCGCTCGACGTTGGCCTTGCGTGTCGCGACGAACTTGTCGACCGCGATGAGCACGCCTTCTGGGGAATCGCCGCCTGCGCCGTTGCGCGTTTTGGTGGTCTGCTGTGCTTTGCGTTTGGTTTTCTTCATAAGACCGCCGATGCCCCGCGACCGGGGTGCGCTGGATTCTCGATCAGTTTCGCTACGTATTGCTTGGCGAGCTGACACGCTTCGAACAACTCCCGGCCATGCGCCAGGTAGGTCGCGATGGCCGAAGACAGCGCGCAGCCCGTGCCGTGTACGTCCTCGCCGCCGGGGATTCGCTTCCCGTGCAGCGCGTGCCGTTCGGTCTCGGTCACGAGGATGTCGAGCGCGGCGTCGTCGCTGAAGTGCCCACCTTTGACAAGCACGGCACAGTCGAGGCGTAGCGCGAGCTCGCGTGCGGCACCCTCAGCCATCGCGTGATCGCCGGTCGGCAGCCCGGTCAGCTGATACAGCTCGTGCTTGTTCGGCGTGACCACGGTGAGGTGCGGGCGCAGTGCGGTGAGCGCGTCGTCGAAATCCGCGTCGACCATCGAGATGACTCCGCGCGTCGGCCGGAGGATCGGATCCCACACGACCGGCGCTTTGGTCAGGTGGAGCGCATTCGCGATCGCCTTCGCGATCGGCGTCGAGCCGATCATGCCGATCTTGACGGCGCGCACCTCGATATCGGTGAGCAGAAACGCGAGCTGGTGGCCGACGAAGTCCGAAACGCACGGCTGATAATCGACGACGCCCGTCGAGTTCTGCACGGTCAACGCGGTGACCACACCCGCCGGCCGGCCGCCGAGCTCGGCGACCACGCGCACGTCGGCGATCAGGCCCGCACCGCCCGATGGATCGAGGCCGGAGCACACCAGGACATCCGGCGCGCGCGTCGTTGCAGCCCCGCGGTACGGTGCCATGGCTAGCCGTCGAACGCGGCCAGGCCCGTGACGTCTTGGCCGACGACGAGCGTGTGGATGTCGTGCGTGCCTTCGTACGTGTACACGCTCTCGAGGTTCAGCATGTGGCGACCGCACTGGTACTCGTCGGTGACGCCGTTCGCGCCGAGGATGTCGCGCGCATCGCGGGCGATATCGCGGGCCATCGCGACGCAGTTGCGTTTCGCGAGCGAGATCTGCGCCGGCGTCAGCGTGCCGGCTTCCTTGAGGCGGCCGAGCCGCCAGCACATCAGCTGCGCCTTCGTGATCTCGTTGACCATATCGACGAGCTTCTTCTGCACGAGCTGATAGCCCGCAATCGGCCGCGAAAACTGCACGCGATCTTTCGCGTACGACAGCGCCTCGTCGTAGCAGGCGAGCGCCGCACCGACCGCGCCGTAGCAGATGCCGAATCGCGCTTGCGAGAGGCACGACAGCGGACCGCGCATCCCGCTGACGCCCGGCAGCAGTGCCTCTTCACCCACCTCGACGTCTTCGAGGATCAGCTCGCTCGTCACGCTCGCGCGCAGCGACCACTTGCCGTGGATGTCGCGCACGGTGAAGCCCGGCGTCTTCGTCGGAACGAGGAAGCCGTGCACCTTGCCGTCGAGCTTAGCCCACACGAGCGCGACGTGCGCGACCGAGCCATTCGTGATCCAGCGCTTGGTGCCGGTGAGCTGATAGCCGCTCGCGGTGCGCTTCGCGGTGGTGAGCATGCCGGTCGGATTCGATCCGAAGTCGGGCTCGGTGAGGCCGAAGCAGCCGATCACGCGGCCTGCCGCCATTTCGGGCAGCCACTTTTGCTTCTGCTCCTCGGAGCCGAAGGCATAGATGGGATACATACAGAGCGAGCCCTGCACCGAACAGAACGAGCGGATGCCAGAATCGCCGCGCTC
>DATDCH010000791.1:0-8196 GCA_036524455.1 Kofleriaceae bacterium
CGGCCGACGAAATCGCGCAGATGCTGCGCGAGCTCGCCATCGAGGTCGTCACCACACGCGACAGCGGTGACGATGACGACGAGGACGGCGAAGAGGTCGACGGTGTGTTCGATCCCGACGACCAGGGCGATCACGACGACGTCGCCGCCGCAGCTGGCGGCGACACCCGCGAGCACGACGAGGACGATGGCCCCGCCACCGACGATGATGACGACGACGACGCCGCCAGCGAAGCCGAGGGCGACGATGAGGGCGACGACGACGACGACGACGACGATGACGATGATGACGATGATGACGACGACGAAGACGACGATGACGACGACGACGACGACGAGTCGGAAGGCAACGAGGACGAGGACCGCGGGCGTCAGATCACGAGTTACGCAGGCGAGCTGCTAGCGGCGCGCGCGGCGGCCGGCAAGCTCGATCCGCGGGCGGCGGAGCAGCTGCTGCCCGTGCTCGAAACGTCGGAGAAATTCGAGCATCGGCGTCGCGCGGTCGTCCAGATCCTCGGCGCGCTGCGCTACAGGCCCGCCGTCCCCGCGATGATCAAGATCCTCGAAGAGACGACGATCAAGAGCTCGCTCGACTCGATCGGCAAGGAAGACTTCGTCGCGGCGACCGCGGCCGCGCTCGGTGCGATCGGCGATCCGGCTGCGATCGATGTGCTCGCACGGGTCGTCGCTGCACCGGGCACGCACAACGACGAGCCGCGGCCGATCGCCGCCGATGCGCTCGCGTCGTGTCTCGCGGCGGCGCCGGAGCCTCGGCAGATCGACGATGCCGTGCTCGCCGAGCTGTTGACCACGATCCGCGAGCGCAACGATGGTGAGCTCAACGCGCAGACCCAGCTCGCATATGGGCGGATCGCGAAGCAGCTGCCGCCGGATCGGCGCGCCGAGGCCCGCCGCAAGCTCGCCGAGTCCGACAGCGCACGCGACGACGCGATTGCGATGCTCGCTCGCCAAGCGGCGCTCGTGCTGGCAAGCACTCCCGGTGCGGGGAGCGAGACGCCTCGTGATTTGCAGCCACTGCTCCACGAGAGCTTGACGTCGCTCGACTACGACCACGACTACACCGTGCGCAACCTGCGGGTCGCGTTGCGCGTCGCCGAGATCGTGCCGCAGCTCGTCGCGGTCGACGACCTCGTGTGGCTGACGCGATTCGCTGAAGCGGACATCCGCCGGCGCGCGCATGCTCTGCTCGCCACGCTCGGCAAGCCGATGCCAGAAGCGCCGATCTATGACGCGCGTGCCGCACGGGAGCTCGGCGACGACGACCTGGTGCGCGCGATCGGTGAAGCGCACGTTGTCGGGCGTGCCGCGTTGATCGGCGAGGCGGGACGGCGAGAGCTGTCGCGAGCGAAGCCCTCGATCATCGACGCCTGTCACGACGTGATTTCGCGCGCGCGCCAGGGTGGCGAGAACTTGCTCGATCCCGACACGCGCGTGCTCGAGGCCGCGGTTCCGATCGTGCGCTCGCGTCCGCTCGACGACAATGCGATCGCGCTCTTCGATCGCATGCTGCGGCACTCGAACTATCACGTGAAGTGGGAGCTGCTCCAGAATCCGCCTGCGGACGAGCGTCTGCTCGGCGCCATGTTCCACGTGCTCGGCGAGAAGTGGGGATGGCAGGAGAAGACCGCAAAGCAATGGCTCGCCCAGTTCCAAGGCACGCCCGCGTACGAGGCGGAGCGCAAGCGCGCGCCGATCGCGGACATCCACGACGATGACGACGACGACGAGATCGACGACGACGAGGACATGAACTGAGCGCGGTGCTGGAGTCTGATCGCGATTACACCGTCGAGCTCGAGCTCGACGAAGCCGACGATCTCGCCGTGATCGCGCGCAAGCTCGCCGACCAGGTCGGGGTTGCACCGGCCGCACTGCCAGCGATCGAAGTTCGCAAGCGTTCGATCGACGCGCGCCGCGGTCGCATTCGGTTCCACTTCGTCGTCGGCGTCGCCGAGCCGGTCGCGAAGCTCGGTGGTGCCCCGCTGCGCGAGACCGCGGGACCGCCCGTCGTGATCGTCGGCGCCGGTCCGGCTGGAATGTTCTGCGCATACGAGCTGGCGCGCGCCGGCATTCGCTCGGTGATCGTCGATCGCGGCAAGCCGGTGCAGGCGCGCCGTCGCGATCTCAAGGGCCTCACGCAGCATGGCCGCGTCGACACCGATTCGAACTACTGCTACGGCGAAGGTGGCGCCGGCACGTATTCCGACGGCAAGCTGTACACGCGCGCTCACAAGCGCGGCGATATTCGCGACGTGATCGAGATCCTCGCGCTGCACGGCGCGCCGGAGTCGATCCTCGTCGACGCACGGCCCCACATCGGGTCAAACCAGCTGCCGAAGGTCATCACCGCGCTGCGCGAACGACTCGCGTCGGTGGGCAGCGAGATCCGATTCGGCGCGCGGGCGACCGAGCTGGTCGTGCGCGATGGTCGCGCGATCGGCGTACGGCTCGCCGACGGCGGCGAAGTGATAGGACGCGCGGTCGTGATGGCGACGGGCCATTCGGCGCGCGACGTCCACGGCTTGCTCGTCGCGGCGGGCGTGCGGCTCGAGGCGAAGCCGTTCGCGATGGGCGTGCGCATCGAGCATCCGCAGCCGCTGATCGATCGGATCCAGTACGGCAAGCACGCAGGACACCCGAAGCTACCGGCCGCCGCGTATCGGCTCGCGTTCACACCCGACGACAAGCGCGGCGCGTTCTCGTTCTGCATGTGCCCCGGCGGTTGGATCGTACCGGCGGCGACCGAGCCCGATGGCGTGGTCGTCAACGGCATGAGCCTGTCGCGACGCGACTCGCCGTACGCGAACTCCGGTCTCGTCGTCGCCGTCGAGCTCGCCGATCTCGAACGCTTGCGGTTGCCGCTGCCGCTCGGCGGTGTCGAGCTGCAACGCAAGCTCGAGCAAGCGGCGGCGCTCGCAGGTGGCGGCTCGCTGCGCGCACCGGCGACGAGGGCGACAGACTTCGTACGCGGTCGCGCGTCCTCGACGGTGCCGAGCACGAGCTATCAACCCGGCCTCGCCGCCGGCAACATCGCCGAGGTGCTCGACTCGATTGGCGTGCCACTTGCGCAGCGCCTGCGCGAAGCGTTGCCGGTCTTCGATCGTCAGATGCGCGGCTACCTCACCGAGGACGCGGTGCTGGTCGGCGTCGAGTCGCGCACGTCATCGCCGGTGCGCGTGCCGCGCGATGGCCAGCGGCTCGAGTCGCCCGACCTGGCCGGTCTGTATCCGTGCGGCGAAGGTGCCGGCTATGCGGGTGGTATCGTGTCGGCAGCGCTCGACGGGATACGCGTCGCGCGGGCGATCACGAATCTGGTCGAATGATCCGCGCGCGCACGCTTTGTCCGGACGTATCGGGCCGCGCACCGCTGCTGTCGTTCCACGCGACGATGAAGTCGTCGAGCATCGCTGCCACCGATGGATTGACCTGATCGCCTGTCGTCGTCGTCGCGACGATGAACGGATCGCCGGCGACCTCGGCCCCTGGCGTCACATAGCGGCCGTAGACGTCGCAGGTGCCTGCGCCCTGAGGACAGGTGTGCCACACGACCATCAGCGTGCCGTCGTAGCGCGCAGCGAGCCCGAAAGCTTTGTTCGATGCGAAGTCGGAGCCCACGGCGTCGGTGATCACGATCGGCGAGCTGCGTAGTTGTCCCGTCTCCGACACTCGATACACCTCGATCTTGCCGTGTCCCATGCTGGTCTTCGCGGCCCAGCGCGCAGCCAACGCGTACTCGTTTCCCCACCTGACGACGCGCACGTATTCGACGTCTTGGTCGACGGTGCCGTACAGGAGCGTCGACTCGCTGCTGACGAACGGTTCGAACACGTCGCCGACGCGCACCTTCGCATTGCCGTCGAGGATCCATGTAAAGAGGATGTTCGTGCTCGCCTGCGCCGCAGCCGCGTGAGAGCGGCGCGCACCCGTGTCCCCGGTCGCCACAGACACGGTGACCGGCGGAGACGCGAGCGAGCAGTGTGGGCGCACGATCGCCGAGCGCACGACTTGGCTAGCCATGAACGATTGCCAGGTCACGACGTACCCATCGATCAGTGGCACGTACGCCGCGGTAACGACGTCCGCGGCTTCGTCTGTGATCGTGACGGGGGGCGACGAGGAGCCGACGAAGTCGACGGTTCGACATGCGATGCCGCTGTTCGTGCCAGACGCGTCTGTGAAATCCCAGAACGCAGCGACACGATCGGAACCGCCGGCGAGCGCGGGCATCGCCGACGCCGTGGTCTGCGTCGCGTTGAGCTCGAACTGATTGATGCCGCCGGCGAAGTCCGTGAGCACGGGAGCGCCGAGCGCGTTGAAGCGCCGGCCGTAGATGCTGCACGTCGTGCAGTCGTCGCGAAACCCGACCATCCACGTGCCGAAGTTCTGCTGCGCCGCGAGCTGCAGGCCGACGGCCTCGAAGTCGTTGGTCAGGAACTGGTCTCCGGCGTAGACGTTGTTGACGGCGAAGTCGACGCCCTGCACCCAAACCCGCGCGGTCTCGGCGCCGAGCGTATCCGTCGTGCCGTGGCCGACCAGCACGTCGAACGTATCGAACGCGTCGATGGTGATCGTGACGGGGCCCGAGAGCGGGACCTCGTACGCGAACGGAAATGATGCGTCGCCGACTTCGAGCTCGTTGGTGTGATCGCCGCCGGCACCGCTCGCGCGGATCTCCAAACGAGCGATGCCCTGTGCAGCAGGCCGGCGATCGACCGTGAGGGCGACCGGCGGATCGCCGGTGCCCTCGCCGGGCGTGGTGGTGATCCTGCTGCACCCGACGAGGATGCACAGAGCCACGAACCACCGCATGCTGCGATTACAACACGCCGCGGATCACAAGTCAGGCCGGATGATACGAGCGCGCACGCCCTCGCCAGAGACATCGGGCTGCGTGCCGCTGAAGTCGCTCCACGCGACGACGAAGCCGTCGAGCGTTGCTGCCACCGATGGGTTCGTCTGATCGCTCTGCGTCGTCGTCGACACGATGAACGGTTTGCCGGTGGGAGCGCCGTCGACCACGATGCGGCCGTAGACGTCGCACGAGCCGGGCCCTTCGGAACACACGTGCCACACCACCATCAATGTGCCGTCGGGCCGCGATGCGATTCCGAACGCCTTGTTCGACGCGAAATCCGAGCCGGTGTCAGCGGCGATCAGGATGGGTTGGCCGAGCCGCATGCCTACCGGGGACACGCGCTGGATCTCGATCCGCGCCGGGCCAACGCCGGTCACCGTCGACCACCGCACCGCGACCGCGAAGTCGCTGCCCCACGTTGCCACGCGTACGTAATCGATCTCTTCGCTGCCGTTACGCGTCAGCAGGAGTTTCTCGTCGGCGAACAGCTCGCCGAGATCGTTGCCGGTGCGTATGTGCACTTCGCCATCGACGATCCATGCATACAGGACCCGCTGATCCAGGGCTGCGACATGCGAGCGATGTGCGCTGTCGGTTGTCGCGGAGACTGTCAACGGCAAGGAAAATGGCGAGCAATCGCTTCTCACGATCATCGTGCGCACGACCTGGACTTGGCTCGAGTTGAGCTGCTGCCACGTCACGACGGCCGTTTGGGTATTCGATAGCCACGTCGCGGTCACCACATCGGCAGCCTCGGTCATGATCGTGACCGGCTCGGTGGGGATGCCGTCGTAATCCACTCCTCGGCACGCGATGCCCTTGCCGGTGCCGGTGATATCGGTGAAGTCCCAGAACGCGAGCGTGCGATCGATCAAACCCACAAGCGCGGGCGACGCCGTGCTCGCCATCGCAACCGTGTTGAGCTGGAACTGGCCCACGGTGGCCGCGAAGGTCGTGTAGACCGGAATGCCGTTGCCATCGAAGCGCCTGCCGTAGACGTTGCAGTTCGAGCACTCATCGCGAAACGCGACCATCCACGTGTCGAACCCGGCCGTGGCCGCGAGCTGAAGGCCGACGGCCTCGAAGTCGTCGGTCAGGAACTGACTGCCGGCGAACACGTTGTTGACCTGGAGCTCGGCGCCTTGCAGCATCACCTTGCCACTCTCTGCGTCGGCGGCGAGCTCGACGGTGCCGCGGCCGACAAGGAAGCTGCCGACATCGTGCGCGTCGACGGCGATCTCGATCGGGCCGGTGCCGTGCAGCTGGAGGTCGTACGTGAACGGGAACTCGGCATCCGAGATCGCGACGGTGTCGGAGACCGTCAGCTCGCCCTGCGTCCAGCTGATCAGGATCGTGTCGATGCGCTGTGCAGCGGGCCAACGACCGATCTCGAGCACGATGGTCGTCGTCGAGCCATCGTCGCCGGGCGTGGTGGTGATCCGGCTACACCCGACGAGGATGCACAGCGCCGCTAACCACCGCATGGCTGCATTACAGCACGCCGCGGATGCCGAAGCCCAGGCTCGCGGCAGGCGTCGCCGAGCCGTTGATCTGTGCGTACACCTTGATCTTCCACAGGTTGAGCTGCACGCCGGCGAGGATTCGCGCGGCAAGCGGGCTCGCGTTGTTCTCGCCGCCGCCGGTGATCGTGGTCGTGCCGATGTCGCGGTTGTCCTCGGTGCGCATCGTGCCGGTGAGGTTCGCGTTCAGCTTACCGGTGCCGACGGTGAGGTCGACGCCGGCACCGACGTACACGCTGAGTAGCAGCGCAATGCGAACGCCGGTCGAGACCTCGATCGGCACGGTCATCGCGGTCGAGGACAGCGCAAACGTACCGGTCTCCGTCAGCGTGAGTGCCGCATTTCCCGACGAGCCCTGCACCGAGAAGTCGGTCTCGATCGTGTCCTCGACGTCGAGATTCCACCGCGTGAATTCGAGGCCGCCGGTCAGATCAATGCCGATCCAGCGCAGCAACTTCGCGGTGCCTTCGTCCTTCTGCGGATTCATCACGCGGTACTGCGCGTGCAGGCCAAAGCTCGTGATGCCGCCACGCAAGCTCTCCGTCGAGCCCTTGCGGTAGAAGCCATTGCCGAACAGCGTCCAACGCGGCGCGTCCTGGCTCGCGAGGTTGTAGCCGGCCATGAACGCGATGTTCGCGGCGAGGCCCGCCGTCGGCCGCTCCTCTGCGGTGACATCCGAGCTTGCAGCGACGGCGAAGTTCGCGCCGACGCCGAGAATCAAGCTCTCGGGATCCGACGCGTAGTCGACACCGAGCCCGCGCATCGAGAACGCGGTCGCGTCGGCGAACGAGCGCAGAAACCCGTCGACGTTGCTCGCGCTGTAGATCTCGTTGACGCGTGTTTGGATCCGCGTCGCGAGGTCTTGCGACGAGATGCCGAGCTCACTCGCGAGCATCTCGCCCTCGGGATTGAGCTGCACCGCCACCGCGACTTGCGCGTGGACCGGAGCAGCGAGCAGCAGGACGACCACGATCACAGCGCGCCGCATGGACGCGACTGTACGCCTACACCGAGCTACTTGCCGTTGCCGTTGCCGTTGCCGCCGGTGGTCGAGCCACCGCCGCTGGTCGAGCCGCCACCCGACGAACCGTTGCCGTTGCCATTGCCGTTGTCGTTGCCGTTGCCGTTGCCGTTACCACCGGTCGTCGAGCCGCCGCCCGACGTGTCGCCGCCCGACGAGCCGCCACCCCCGGTCGAACCGCCGCCGGTCGAGCCGCCCGACGAACCACCCGTTGGCGAGTCGTCGCCCGGCTCATCGTCTGGCTCGGGCAACGTCATGCTGACCGTCGCAACACCACCGAACGTCGAGGTTCCCGTCGAGCCACTCAGCACGCCGCCGGTCGAGCTCCCCGACGCGCCGGTAGGTGCACCACCCTTGGCGCCGTACGCGAACGGGTCATCCTCGTTCTGTGCGGTGTCGTCGTCGGCGCTCGGTTCGTCATAGTCGGCGGCGCTGTCGGCCTCAGCCGCCGGAAGCGCTTGTTCGGGCATCGTTGGATCGATGAGAGCCCACTCGACTTGGCCGGTCGAGCGGCCTTCGAGCACGACCTCGTAGACCACCTGGTTGCCGCTGCACGACAGGTCGGCAACCGCCCACGCGCGCGCTGACTTCTTACCCGTCGACTCGAAGTGATACGAAAAACGCCCGCTCTCCTCGACCCGAGCGTCGAGCGCGCTCCAGATCGGATCATCGTCCCACGCCGCACTGACTGGAAACCGGCGGTTCGGCTCCTTGCAGGCGTCGCCGTCCTCGCCGGGCAGCACCGCGGCCGTGCCTTGCGGGAACTTGCGGTGGTCGTTG
>DATDCH010000792.1:0-5928 GCA_036524455.1 Kofleriaceae bacterium
AGGAGCGGCAGTGGGCGGCAGAGCGCACCCAGTCCACGCAGCGTCTCGTGCAGCGGCTCGCGCAGCTTGCGGATGCGCTGCGGCTTCGTGATCAGATCGATAAGCGCGTGGGTCGGCGTCGGCCACGCGAGCAGGACGAGCCCGACCACCACGATGCCGCTCGCGACCACAACGAGCGTCGGATCGACGCCATACGCGGCAACACCGATGATCGCGAGCACGAGCAACGCGATCAGATCCGTGACGCGTTCCGCGACGACGATTGGCGCGGTCTTCGGCGCCGGCACGTCGTGCATCTCGCGGAGCAAGTAGCTCTTCACCAACTCGCCGAGCTTGGCCGGCGTGATCGACAGCGACAGCCCGGCGCCGAACACGATCGCGCTCGATGCCATGGGCACGCGGACGCCTTGCCGGCGCAGGTACATCTCCCAGCGCCCGTAGCGCATCACGTAGTTGCCGAACGCGAGCGCGAGCGCCGCGATCAGCGCCCACCACCCGAAGCCGGCGAGGCGGTCGCCGAGGCTGCGCAGATCGCCGACCATCGACAACGCGGCAACGCCGATCACAACAGCGATCAGCAGCCAGAGCCAACGTCGTGACACTACGCCTCGTATCCCACGATCCACGCTTGGCGTGAAGGGCTCCTTGACGCTGCGGAGCCGCGCGACATAGCCTGACGGCATGTCGAAGGCGAGCATTCTGGTCGTTGATGACGACCCCGAGATCGTGACGATGCTCAGCACCAGGCTGGCCAAGCGCGGTTATCAAGTAACGAGCGCGTCCGACGGTACGAAGGCAATCGAGGTCGCGAAGGCCGGTAAGTTCGACGTGGTGCTGCTCGACATCATGATGCCCGGCAAGTCTGGCTGGGAGGTCGCGCGCGCGCTCAAGCAGGATCCGGCGACGCAGGACGTGAAGATCGTCATGGTGTCCGCGATCGGCGAGAAGACGAACGAGATCACCGCGCCGATCTACGGTGCCGATGCGCACGTCGACAAGCCATTCGAGTTCGAGCACCTCGAGCGCGTGATCGCGCGCCTGTTGCTCGGCGACGCGTCCTAGAGCGACTTCGGAAGATCGCGTAGGCGTAGGCGAACGACGCTGCCCCGGCGCTCAGCGAGCTCCATCGAGACCTGCCCGCAGCGATTGGTTGGCGCCTAGCGGACGAGCGTGCAGACGAAGCTGGTCTAGCCCTTCAGCTTCGCGGTCGCCTTCTTGTGCCACGAGCTCGTCGGGTCGACGAGCTGCAGGATGGTCTTGAGCTTGTCCTTCGCGCCGCTCGGGTTGTCGTCGAAGATTTCGAGCGCTTCGCTGTAGAGCCGGCCGGCCGCTGATTCGAGCTGCGACTTGACCAGGTCGATAGTTTCGGTGCCGGCGCCGTACTTGATCGCGTCGGTCAGCGCGGTGCGTGCTGCTAGGTAGTTGCGATTCGCGATGTAGAGCAGCGCAGCCTTGCCTGCAGCGGGACCGATCTTCGCGTTGATCTCGCCGATGAACTCCTCTTCGAGCTGGACGTCGTACGTACGGGCCGAGCGCAGCGCTTCGTACGCGTCGATCGCGCGGCCGCCTTGCGCGGTGCCGACGGCGTAGGCTTTGCCGAGCTTCGCGTAGTACTCGCTCGTCTTACGCATGCCCTTCGCGACGGACTCGTCGAACTTCTTGGCTTGGTTGGCGAGGTACGCCGACGCCTCTTTGAACTTCTTTGCCTGGTAGAGGCGCTTAGCTTCGGCGAGCGCCTTATCGGGACTTCCGCCACTCGCGCGTGTGGGTTCGGGCTCTGGGGCCGGATCGGGCTCGGGCTGCGCTGCGGCCGTGACGGTGGTGTCTCGACGCGGGACCTCGTTGTTGCGCCGGCTTTTTGTGCGCGCCTTCGTCTTCGCCGTGTCGGTCTTCGCGGCCGTCTTCACCGGGGTGACGGTCTTGACGGGGGTCGGCGCTGGCGCCGTGGTCGCTACCTTCGCGGGCGCAGGCGCGGGCGGCGGTACAGTGGTCGCGGTCTTCGCGGGCGCAGGCGCGGGCGCGGGTGGCGGCACGGTGGTCGCGGTCTTCGCGGGCGCAGTCGCGGGTGCAGGCGGCGGCACGGTGGTCGCGGTCTTGGTCGGCGCAGGTGCCGGTGATGGCACCGTCGTCTTGGGTGGCGCCGGTGCGGGTGCGGGTGCAGGCGGCGGCACGGTGGTGGTCGCGGTCTTTGCAGGCGCGGGCGGATTGGGGGTCGGAGAGCCTTGCGCCACGGTCGGCTTTGCGGGAGCCGTTGGTTGCGTCATCGTCGCGGTCTTCGCGTCGCCTTGCGCCGCCGTCTTCGCGGCCATGTTCTTCTTCGGCTCGGTCTTTTTCTCGGCCGAGCCTGTGCCGGCGGTCGCTCGTGGCTTGTGGGCATTCGACTTGATGAGCGCGACCAGCAGCACCGCCGTGAACACGGCGACGGCGATGCCGAGCAGCACGAACTTCGCTTTGCGCGTCAGCTGCGGCTGCGTGTAGCGCTGCGGCACCATCTCGAACGGCACCGGCGGTACGTGCGCCGTCGACGCATCGCCACGACGGTTCTGCGTTTGGATCAGCAGCATCTGCGCGTGCACCGAGTGCGGCGGGATCTCGCTCGCCTGCGGATACGCGAACATCGGCCGTTGTGGCGGCGGTCCTTGGCCGGGCAGCGTCGTCGGCAGCATGCCCGGCAGATTGGGCATCGGATCGCCGAGGATCGCCGGCGCACCGGGCCCATAAGCGGGGAGCAACCCTGGCGGCGGTCGATTCGACATCTGCGCCATTGGCAGCGTCGATGCGGGTTGCGGCATCGACGGCGGGCCCGGCGGCGGATAGCCGAGTGGCGGCGGTTGGCTCGCCGAGGATGGCCGCAGCGGTGTTGGTGGCGGCAGTGTCTTCGGGCGCGACGTTTGCGTCGGGCGCTCGGCCTGGCGCGACGCCGTCGGGCGTTGGCCGATCGGACGATGCAGCTCGGCGACGTCGACGAGCTCGGGACGCAGCGGTTTGCCGGCGACGGTCGACATCTCCTCGTCGTCCGCGTCGAGATCCATCGCGCGTTGCGGGTTCACGCGCGACGCCGCGTTCGGCTGATCAAATCGGAACACCGTGTTGCCGATTTCGATCGAGTCGCCGTTCGCGAGCATGAACGGGTTGTCTTCGAGGTTGCCGTTGACGACGGTTCCGTTACCGCTACCGCGATCGACGATCACCCACGCGCCGTCTTCGAAGCGCAGATCGAAATGCTTGCGCGACACCGCGATGTCGGTGAGCACGACGTCGTTGTCGATCGCGCGACCGATCGTGTACGTCTTGCCCGGGCGAATCTCGATCTCGTTGCCCGCGTCGTTGCCTTGCGTGATCTGCAAGCGCGCGACGTCGCGCACGGGCGTGATCGCAGACAGCTGCGCGTGCTGATCGTCGACGGTTGGTTCGTCGAGCGCGCCGGCGCCGGTGCTCGTTACGTTCGTTCCGCCGCCGCGAGCTGCCGCGACGTTGAGCGACCGGATTTTATCCGCGACGTCGCCTTGTTCGACCGTCGTGCTCGCTTCGTCTTCCCACTGCGATTCGATGGTGGTTTTTTCTTCGTCCTCGTTGTCAGGGAAAGGCTTCGCCTTTGGCACAACGTGGGCAGATACACGTTGTGGCCCTCCAGAGTTTGGAGCCCGGCCCATCGCCTGAAATTGTACGGGGCGTAACGCTATCGATCAATGACACGCCCTCGGAGGTGTCCTACCTTTCCCGCCATGCTTCGCCCCGGCAAGGTCATCGGAATCGGCCAGAACTACCGCGCGCACGCCGCCGAGATGGGGAAAGGGATCCCCGAAGAACCCCTGATGTTTCTCAAGCCGTCGACGGCAATCATCGCCGACGGCGAGCCGATCTGTCGCCCGCCGGGCTACGAGAGAGTGGACTACGAGGGCGAGCTCGGGGTGGTGATTGGCAAGCGCGCCCACCGCGTGCCGCGGGAGCAGGCACTGGAATTCGTCAAAGGTTACGTCTGCGTGAACGACGTGACCGTTCGCGATCTGCAGAAGAAAGACGGCCAGTGGACGCGCGCGAAAGGCTTCGACACGTTCTGCCCGATCGGTCCGCGCGTGGTGCCCGGCCTCGATCCGACGAACCTGCGGATCACCACCCGGGTCAACGGCGTGGTCAAGCAGGACTCTTCAACGAGCGATCTGATCTTCGACGTCGCGACGCTGATCGCGTTTTGCAGCCAGCACATGACACTCGAAGAAGGCGACGTGATTTCGACGGGCACGCCGAGCGGCGTCGGCCCGCTGCAACCCGGTGACGTCGTCGAGGTCGAGATCGAAGGCATCGGCGTGCTGCGCAATCCGGTGATCGCGAAGTGACCGCGAAGCTCGTCGAAGACGCAGTGGTGATCGGGCTGGGCGGTAACGTCGGCGACGAGCCCGCGATCATCCAGCGCTTCGTACGAGCGCGCGAGGCGTTCGCGCAGATCGGCGACGTGAAGAGCGCCGCGTTGTATCGCACTGCGCCGATCGGTCCGGTGCAGAGTGCGTTCTTGAACACCGCGCTCCGGGTGCGCTGGGGCGAGGTGATCGCGAGCGAGCTGATGCACACCGTGCTCGAGATCGAGCGCCTGCTCGGTCGCGATCGGCGCGCCTCCGCGCGGTGGGGGCCACGCACGATCGACCTCGACGTGCTCGTGTGGGGGACGCGCGTGATTCTCACGCCCGAGCTCGAGGTCCCGCATCCACGACTCTCGGAGCGTCGGTTCGCGCTGCAGCCGCTGATCGATCTCGTCGGCGACGACACGATCCTGCCGGGCACGACCGACACGCTGGCGGCGCTCGCGCATCGCGTCGCGACCCAAGGACTCGAGCAGATTCAGTCGATCTGGTAGAGCAGCCGCGCGAGGTTGCCACGGTGCGTATAGACGAGCAGCAACGATGTCGCGAGCGCGAGTAGCTCGATCGACGTCGGCGCACTCGTCACGAACGCATAGATCGTCGCCGACGTGACGCCGCCGAGCGAACCGAGCGCCGGGATCCGGGTGCCGCCCGCGACGAGCAAAAACACGGAGACCGCGACGAGCGCGAGTGCCGGCGAGACGATCACGAATACGCCGAGCGCGGTCGCGACGCCCTTGCCGCCCTTGCCCTTGAGGAACGGCGAGAAGCAGTGGCCGAGGATCGCAGCGAAACCGGTTGCGACCACGACCCACGGATCGCCGTCGAAGCGCGCGGCGGCGAGCGTGACGAGAGCGCCCTTCGCCGCGTCGAGAAGCAGCACGAGCAAGCCGTCGCGGATGCCGAGCACGCGGGCGACATTGGTCGCGCCGATGTTGCCGCTGCCCTTCTCGCGAATGTCGACGCCACGCTGCTTCGCGACGATCACGCCCCACGGGATCGATCCCGCTGCGAATCCGGCGATGATCATCAGCAGAGGCAGCACGACTCCAGTTTAGCTCTGCGGCGCCAGCCACCAACGACGAACTTGTTCGAGCGTCGATGTGCGCGGGAGCCCACCCGGCAGTGTCTCGATAAACGTGCGGCCGTACGTCTTCGTCACGATCCGTGAATCGAGGACGGCGACGATGCCGCGGTCATCGCGCCGGCGAATGAGTCGGCCGAACCCCTGCTTGAGCGCGATCGCCGCGGCCGGGAGCTGGATTGTCTGAAACGGATCGCGGTCGCTCTCCGCACATGCCTGCATGCGTGCCGCGATCAGAGGATCGGTGTGCGGTGAGAACGGTAGTTTGTCGATCACGACGAGGCTCAGCGCATCTCCGGGGACGTCGATGCCTTCCCAGAACGAGCTCGTGCCGAGCAGGATCGCGCCCGGCGTCGAGCGAAACCGATCGATCAGCGATGCGCGCGGTGCGTCGCCTTGCACGAGCCGCGGATACGGCGCGGCGGCGAGCCGGGTCGCGGCATCTCGCAGGGCGCGATGCGACGTGAACAACAGAAACGCGCGGCC
>DATDCH010000793.1:0-10661 GCA_036524455.1 Kofleriaceae bacterium
AAACTCGTCACCGGTCGCGGGCCGAAGCGGTGCGCTCCTGGCGCCCATGCTCGACATCGTGCTCAATCGCGGACGGTACTGGCCTCCGCCTGTCATCGTAGCGGCCTTGAAGCTGCCGTCTGCGGCGGTCGTTCCCATTCCAACGTCGTTGGCTCCCGTGTGTTCGAACGCGACGGTGACGCCGGGAACCGGAGCGCCGGTATGATCCACGACTCGACCGGAGATCGACGCGGCGTACCTCATGTCGATCGTCACATCGACGGTTTGACCGCGTGCAAGCTGCACGATCTGCGGCGCCGTACCGAACGCGCCCAGGTGCTGGCTACCAGCGGCCACGTCCCATGGCCCGGCGCGCAAGCCGCGCGCGACGAACCGACCCTTGGCATCGGCGAAGACCGAGTCGAGCTCGCGGCCGTTTGGCCCGTTCAGGTACACGGCCGCGCCAGGTACAGGATCGCGGCCGCGCACGACGAGGCCGGTGATCGTGCCGAGCGGCTCGACGTCGATCACGACGCCATCGTGAAGCGGTTGGCTGACCTGGAAGGTCCGCGGCTTCACCACGTCGTACGGCATCGCCGTGAACTTGACCTCGCCGCGCACCACGCCGGTGAGCACGTACGAGCCATCGTCTTGCGAGTAGGCGCTGCGGCTGGTCACTGCCACGCGTGCGCCGGCGATCGGCTTGTCACCGTCGACGACTCGACCCCGGATCGTCGAACCGACTTCGAGCCGAATCTCGATTTCCGCGCTGGTCTGGCCGGCCTCGATCCCGACGGGCACACCGCGCGCTGCATCCGCCAAGCCCTCCGCGCGCGCGAACACGAGATGACGACCCGGTGCGAGCCGATCGAGCCGAAAGCGACCGCTGGCATCGGAAAACGTCGCGCGCCATCCCGTGCGCTGGACGCCGCCCGGGCCGGCGGGCACGTAGACGTACGCCTGCGCGACTGGCTCGCGCGTGTCGTCGCGGATCACGCGCCCGACGATCGTCGCTTCGGGAACCAGCGCGAAGTCGGTCTTCACGCGCCCGGGGACCATCGCGGTGTACACGATCGTGCCATATCCCGCCGCCGAGACCTCGACGGTCACGTCCGGTGGCCACCGCGTCTCGACGCACAGCTCGTACTCGCCGTTCTCGGCGGTCGTCATGGCGGGGCCGCCGGGCACGTTGCCGTGGCTGTCGACGTCGAGCCGCGCGATGCGCGCCTTTGCGATCGCGCCGCCGGATGCGTCGCGCACGGTGCCGTGCATCGCCGCGTCACAGGCACCGAGTGAGAGCTCGAGCTTGTCCGACCGCACCAATGGATTGCGCAGATCGACATCGAGCATCGCGCTCGCGCGACGAGGCGCGGACGCGCGCACGCTGAATCCCATCGCGGGTTGTGGACCGAAATCGAACTCGCCGGCGGCATTGGTCGTGCGTTGCAAGGGCACGCCGAGGCCACTCTCGGTGGCAAGGCTCGCAAGCTCGACGGTCGCGCCTGCCGCTGGCGCACCGCGGAACGTGACGCGGCCGGCGATGCGGCGCGGCTTGACGTCGGGTTGGATCAACCACGCGGGCCGATCCGTGTCTGCGCCGAGCGCGGTCGGGACCGCACCGGCGAGCACGGTACCCGGCGTGCCCGAACCAGCCGTGCGCGAGCGATCGGCGTTGCCGCTGCTACGATCGCGAAGCAGCAACCAGCCGCCGACGAGCAGCAGCAACAACACGATCGCTGCGGCAACCAGTTTGGATGTTTTCTGTGCCACGAGCACTCCCTTCGGAATTACGAGCAGCGGTACGGCCCATTGTTTCCGACCGCCGGTTTCGGCATCGAGCCCCTCGCGCAGTTGGTCGAGCGCCGTCTTGAGCCGCCAACGCACGGTGCTGGCTGGGATCCCCTGCGTGCGCGCGATCTGCGCGAGCGGTACGCCCTCGCAGAAATGCAGCAACACGGTCGCGCGATACGGCTCGTCGAGACGCAGCACCAGCTCGACCAGCTTGCGCTGAGTTTCGGCGCGCGCGATTAGCACGTCCTGCGTCGGAACATCGTCGTCGCCGATCAGCAGCGTCGCCTGTTCGCGAGCGGTGCGGCGCCCTTCGCTGCGCGCCCGCATGCGCAGCCGGTTGAGCAACACTCGCGCGAGCCACGATTTCTCCGACTCGGAGCGCTCGGGCGCGCGGCGCATGGTCGCGATCCACGTGTCCTGCACGAGATCGTCGGCGACGTCATCGTCGCGCACGAGGCGAAGCGCGAGCGCACGCAGCCATCCCGCGTGTACGAGCAGCTCCTCTGCGCCTCGATCGCTCATCGCTTCTATCTTGCTTCATGCCGCCGGGACGCAAAGCGACGGCCACAAAAGGAGCGAAACTCTCGAGGTTGAGGAACCGCCTGCTCAAGGACGTTATCGATGTTAGTCGTGGCGATTGCCGCGATCGCCCGATGGGCCGAAGTCGCCCGTAACACGGGGCGCTTGACCGCTCGGTTGCCGCTGACAATAGACCGCGCGCGGGCGGGCGCTTGTTGAGGCGATCCCACGCGCAAAACGAAGAGCCCCGCGATTGCGGGGCTCTTCTTCGAGGTGCCACCCAGATTTGAACTGGGGAATGACGGTTTTGCAGACCGTTGCCTTACCACTTGGCGATGGCACCGAAGGCCTCGTTTTCTAGCACAGTCGAGCGGGCTCCGGAACTGATGTCGGCGGCCTGCCGGCCAGGGCCGGTGATATCCTCGGAGATGGTGGGGGACCCGCTGATCGGAGTCGTCGTTCTGGCCAACTACCAGCTCGACGAAAAGCTCGGCAAGGGCACGATGGGAACCGTGTACCGCGGGGTCGACCTGCGCTACGGCAAACAGGTCGCGATCAAGGTCATGCACGAGGACCTGCTCCACGAGCGGAAGCTGCTCGAGCGCTTCAAGCGCGAGGCGCGAGTGGCCGCGAAGATGAAGCATCCGAACTTGATGCGCGTGCTCGATGCGGGCGAGACCCGCGACAAGCGCCCGGTCATGGTGCTCGAGCTGGCGCGCGGCAAGACGCTGACGGCGCTGCTCGACATCAGCCCGGCACCGCGTCGCGTGATCCGGCTTGTCCAGCAGATCCTGCTCGGGCTCGAGCACGCGCATGGGGCTGGGCTCATTCATCGTGACCTCAAGCCCGACAACATCATGGTCGAGCTCGGACCCGACGGTGAGGAGATTTTACGCATCGTCGATTTCGGGATCGCGATCCTGCGCGATCGCGATGGCGCGGTCGAAGGCGGTCGGTTGACCGACACGGGACAGATCGTGGGCACGCCGCTCTACATGGCGCCGGAGCAAGCGCAGGCTGAACCGTATGACCATCGCGTCGACCTGTTCGCGCTCGGCGTGATCATGTACCAGATGCTCGCGGGGACCGTGCCTTTTCAGGGCCGCACGGCGGTGGAGATCCAGCTCGCGTACATCTCGAAGGATCCGCCACCGATCTCGACGTATGTCGCAGATGTCGATCCGCTGGCCGAGGCGTTCGCACGCAAGTTGATGGCTCGGAAAGTCGCGCAGCGGTTTGCGTCCGCGACCGAGGCACTGCGCGTGCTCGACTTGATGGCGACCGATCCGCGTTACGCGATGCTGCGCATGGGAGTCACCGATGCGTCGACCGCCAGCGCGGTCATCGGCCTTCCCGATCCGCGGCGGCGGACTTGACGAGCTCGGGTAGCCGGTCATAGTCGCGCTCGGTTGGCTCGTCGAGGCGATGGCGGATCATGCCGTCGCGATCGATGACGAGCACCGCGGGCAAGCGCGCGATCGCGAGCGGCTCCTTCGTGACCAGCTGCTTTGCGTCGTGCGCGACCGGAACTGCGAGCGGGAACTCGGCGAGGAACGCGCGGATCGCGGCCGGATCTTCGTCGATGGTGATCGCGATGACGGCGAGCTTGGAATCGCCGGCGGCGAGCGCGTCGAGCTTGGGAAAGCCTTTACTGCACGGCTTGCACCAGGACGCCCAAATGTCGATCACGAGCACGGAGCCACGCGCGCTCGCGGACGACCACGTACCTCCGTCGAGGAGTGGCAGCTCGAGCGCCGGCAGTGCTTGCGGCTGGCCGCGGTTGGCGACGGGCGCGCCGCCGCATGCGACGAGCACGAGACCGATCGCGGCCGCTCGCATTATGTGACTGTGGGAGTACTCTCTGGCCATGCGTTATTCGATCGTCGTGCTCGCGGGCCTGATGTTAGTCGAGCCTCGCCGCGCAGACGCGTGAGGTGTGCTGGCTCCGGTCGGTCCGACCGGGTGTGAAGGCGAAGCGTACGGCAACTCCTTCGTCGTTGGCGCGACGGTGGGCGCGATGCGCACGCGCTTGAAGTTCGACAACGACGCGACGTTCGATCTCGACGAGCAGGCGGCGAACGCGTTTGGGGCCTACGCGACGGCGTCGGGGTGGAGCTTTCGCGCGGCGATCGGCGCACTGATCGATGGAACACTCGAAGGCAACGAGATGCCAGGCACCCATGATCTCGGGCCCGGCGTGATGGGCGCGGTCAGCGTTGCGAAGCAATGGACGCTCGGCGACGGGCAGTGGTTCGTCGCAGGGTCTGCCACGCTCAGCGCGGTCCGCGCATCGACGCACGAGACCGGCGCCGCCGACGATCCGAGCTTGACCGCCGGCGATCTGCGGATCGGCGCGATGGCCGGTCGCGCCTTCGCGACGATCTGGAAGCCGTACATCATGGGCCGCGCGTTCGGTGGACCGGTCGCTTGGACGATCGCAGGCGAGAGCGTCGTTGGCTCGGATACGCATCACTATCAGCTCGGTGCAGGACTCAGCGTTGCGACCGCATTCGGCTTGACGCTCGTCGTCGATGTCTCGGCACTCGGCGAGCAGAGCGCGTCGCTTGGCTTCGGTTGGCGGCTGTAGACCGATCACTCTGCGGTGACGTCGACCATCAGCTCGTTGCCGAGCGCTTCGAGCGCGGTGCGCAGCGTTGCGAGCTCGAGACCGGCGGGCACCAGCAAGCGGGCGCGCGCGGTGAACAGAGGCTCACCCGACATCGGTGCGCTCGCCATCGCCGACTCGAGCTCCTCGACGTTGACGCCGCGCTCGGCGAGCACGCGCGACACGTCGCGCACGATGCCGGGGCGATCACCGCCGGTCACCGAGAGGCGTGCGCGCGTGCCGGTCGGTTGGTGCGCCGGTGCACTGACCGTGCGAGCCGTGACTTGCAGGCCCGACGCGTCGAGCTCGCGCAGGCTCGTGATCAATTGATCGGCGCGCGCGCTGTCGATCGAGACGAGCACGATGCCGGCGAACGAACCCGCGAGACGCGCCATGCGGCTCTCTTCCCAATTGCCGCCCGCTGCGGTGATGCGTTGGGCGAGCGATTCGACGAGCCCGGTCCGGTCGGAACCGACGGCGGTGAGCAGCAACGTGGTGCGCATGCGTCGATGATATGGCGATCGGCTATTATCGGCAGGTGAGGGCGGCATGGATCCTGTGCCTGGTCGGCTGTTATCGGCCGAGCGGGGAGGCGCCGTGCACGGTTGCGTGCACCACGGTATGCCCGTCTCACTTGCAGTGCAGGGGTGGCTGGTGCGTGGAGTCAAGCGACCAAACGTGTCCGTTCGATAGTGGGCTCGTCGATCCAGATGGCATCGTTCCACATGACGCGTCGAGCAACACGCTGTGTGATCCGCCAACGGGGCTTGGCCTCGAGTCGGGGCTCGAGATGGGCGAATGGGCGAGTGCGCGAATCGCGCCCGACCGCTATGCGGTGAAGTTCAACTTCGAGTTGGACATGCAAAACAATCTGATCGGCGTGGTGCGCGGCACGAGCGGCGACGTGATCGGCGGCAATCCGTCGTTCGTCCGGCTGTTCGGCGACGAGGCTGGCAACACGCAGTATCGCGCGCCGCGCCTGGCGCCGAGTGGCCTCGAGCTGTACGTGCGCATCGAGATGCTCGCGACCGGGGGCACTCGGATCGGGCGCTCGGTGCGCACGGCCACCACGGACTTGTGGACCACACCGATCCCGATCGCTATCAACACGGTGCTCAGCTCGGGGGTGCTGCCGAGCCCGCCGACGACGACCACGCCCAGGCATATGGTGATCATGAACGGCGTGCAGACCATGATCGAGATTCGCGAGGCTTCGCTGGGCAGCTGGCACGTGGAACGCACCCAGGCGATCGCGTCGTTCTCGACGGCGATGAGCGAGACCGTGGCGTTTCTCGGCGAGGCGCACCTGACCGAGGACGGCCGCCGGCTGGTGTTTCGCGGCCAGATCACGAGCCAACCGGTCGGCGCGTTCTACGTCGAGCGCGCTTCTCTCGACGACGCGTTCACCGGATCGGCGACGAGGCTGCCCACGATGGGGAGCGTGAGCCAGCCGTTCTTCACGTCGGACTGCAAGTACATGCTCTATACCCGCGAGTCCGAAGGCTTCGTTTATCGCGTCGTATACCAGTAGCGACGTATACCGGCAGCAGCGGCAACTACGCTTGAACTGTGGCTGGGGCAACGCCCCTCGACATGCCGGGGAGCGCAGTCACCGGTCGCGGAAATGATTGACGCGATCTGGGGACTGTCGTCCCGATGCGCGTGGCACTTCGATCGCAACAGGGCAGGCGCATGGCGTTCGAAACCATGACACTCGACGAGCTCGCCGGTGCGCACGGCGGCGTCCAGATGAAACTCACGCAGTACGGCTATGCAAATGATCCGTACATGGACTCGTACACGGCCAAGGGCCTCGGTGCATATCGTAACCTCGACAAGCAGAAGTCGATGGCGATCACCGATTCGGGTCTCGCCGCGCTCGGCCTGTCGCGCACGGATGTACGCCGGCACGAGCACTGGGTCGAGCTGCGCCTCAAGGGCGGCGGCACGCTGGAGCGCCGCATCGATGATCGCGCGCCGCAAAAAGAGATGCGCGCCGATCTCTACATGCCGGGCGGCTTCGACCGCGGGTTGCCCGACTACGCCGACGTCCGTTTGCGGCGGTAGTCCGATACGCTGGCAGGATGGCGAGCGACGACTCCGACGACGTGCTGACCGTACCCGAGCCGGTTCGCGAACCGCGCGTACACGTCGACAGTGGGCAGCCCGAATGGGACGCGGAGCGCTACGAGCGCGTCGGTCAGCTCGGCAAAGGCGGGATGGGTGACATCCAGCTGTGCAAGGACACACGCATCGCGCGCGACGTCGCGATGAAGCTCTTGCGCAGGCAGTATCGCGACCAGCCGGGGTTTCGCGAGCGGTTTCTGTTCGAGGCGCGGCTGCAAGGCCAGCTCGAGCATCCGTCGATCGTGCCCGTACACGATCTCGGCGTCACGCGCGACGGCGAGCTGTACTTCACGATGAAGCGCATCCGCGGTCTGACGCTCGCCAACGCGATCGAGAATACGAACAAGCAGGTCGGTGCGTATTCGCGACGACGACTGCTGACCGCGTTTTCCAGCGTATGCCTCGCGGTCGACTTCGCGCACACACGCGGCGTCGTGCATCGCGATCTCAAACCCCACAACATCATGCTCGGCGACTTCGGCGAGGTCTACATCCTCGACTGGGGCATCGCGAAGCTGCTCGATCGCGTGGAGACACCTGTCGGCGAGCTGAGCGACAGGCTGGAACCGGGCTCGGACTCGCCGAATACGCACGCGGGCACGACGCTCGGCACGCCGCCGTACATCGCGCCAGAGCGGGAACGCGGCCAGCCAGCCGACGCGCGCACCGACGTGTACTCGCTCGGTGTCATCCTCGGCCAGATCATCGAGACCGACGACGACATCGCGCCCGAGCTCGGCGCGATCTCGGTCAAGGCGACCGCGAAAGATCCGGCGTCGCGCTACGCGAGCGCACGCGAGCTCCACGACGCGCTCGAGCGATTCCTCGACGGCAATCGCGATCTCGAAGCGCGGCGAACCGCTGCCGCCGAGCACGTGGCACGGGCGGAGCAGGCACTCGCAGGCGCGCGTTCGGACCCCGATGCGCGTAGCACCACCGCGCGCGAAGTCGGCCGCGCGCTCGGGCTCGATCCGGCAAACGCGCGGGCGCTGCGCATCCTGATGCGGCTGCTCTCGGATATGCCGAGCGAGCTACCGCCGGCGGCGCAGCAAGAAATCGATCGGCGCTGGCTGGCTCGCCGTGCCCGCACGATGCGGATCGGCGCGGTCGCGACGCTCGCGCTTCTGCTCATGATCCCGTTCATGGTGTGGATGGGGATCCGCAACTGGACCTATGTCGGGGCGTTCGCCCTGGCGACGATCGTCGCCTCCGTAACGCAGTTCGCCGGTGCGCGCACGGCGAGCGGCGCGTGGGTTGCGGCCTCGTTTCTCTCGCAAACGTTCGCGAGCGGATGCGTCGTGCTGTCGATGGGACTGTTCGGGTTCGTGCCCGCCTGCTTCACGGTCGCGATCGTGGCGTGGCGCCAAACCGTCGCCACGACCCTGGCCGGCGTGCTGTTGCTGTTGACGATGCTCGTGGTGATGATCGTGCCGTTCGTGGTGACCGAGGCCGGGCTGATCGAGCCGCTCTACGCGTTCGAGAACGGCAACTTCTTGATCACGCCGCACATGCACTACTTCCCACCGACGCCAACGCTCGTTTATCTCGTGACCGTCACGTTCGGGATCCTCGCGGCCGCTGCGATCTACGGCCGCTTGTTCGTCGCCGAGATTCGCAACGCCGAAGCGCGACTGACGTTTCAAGCGTGGCAGCTCCAGCAGCTGATCCCGCCCGATCATGAAGGCACGATGAAGACCGCCGCCGTGTAGGCGCTCGACCACAACTCGTTGTGGGTGATCGTCGTTGCATTCGAGTGCATTGGCTGCGGTACGCTCGGGGGTATGGCTGTGAGGGAGCCTGATGAAGTCTCGGCGGAAGTCGAGACGCAGAGTCAGCCTCCGACGTTCGCCGAGGACTCGGGCGATCGTGACGAGCGCGTGTTGGCCGGGCTCCAGCCGGGCGCTCACATTCGTCACTACGAGCTGATCCGCAAGGTCGGCGAAGGCGGCATGGGCGCGGTGTTCCTCGCTCGCGACCTCAAGCTCGGCCGACTCGTCGCGATGAAGTTCGTGACGACGCGATCGTCCGATGCCGCGCGCCGGTTCGTCGCGGAGGCGCGTGCGACCGCGGCGTGCCACCACGAGAACATCGTCGTCGTCCACGAAGTCGATGCTCACTTCGGCACGCCGTTCATGGTGCTCGAATACGTCGAGGGTCGGACCCTGCGCGAAGAGGTCGGCGGCTCCGCGATTCCGCCGGCGCGTGCGGTCGAGCTGATCGTTCCGGTCGTCAAGGCGATGATCTGCGCTCATGATCTCGGCATCGTTCATCGCGATCTGAAGATGGGCAACATCCTCGTCTCGACGAGCGGCGTCGTGAAGGTTCTCGACTTCGGCGTGGCCAAGGTGCTCACCGAAAACTCCGGCATCGGTGTCGCGCCGATCCGACCTGCGCGCGTGATGCCGGCGCGCGTGATGCCGAAGCGTTCGGATCTCGACGAACCGACCAGCGTGTTTCCGGAGGGCTCACCGAGCGGCACCGAAGCGCTGCAGGTCGGCACGCCGACGTACATGGCTCCGGAACAGTTCGCGACCGGGGCTATCGATCATCGCGCCGACATCTTCGCACTCGGCATCGTGATGTTCCGGATGCTCACGGGCAGGCACCCGGTCGAGAATCCGACGACGGCCGCGCTGGTGTTCGCGGCCGGCGACATCGACTCGCCGTTTCCGAGCGTGCGCGAGTTTGCGCCGCACCTGCCCGCAACGCTCGTGCAGATCGTCGATCGGTGCGTTGCGAAGCAACCGGATCGACGGTTCCCCGACGCACGCTCCTTGCTGGCAGAGCTCGAGCCGCTGCTGCCATCGCGCGGTGGTCGCCGCCTCGCTCAGGGCGAGTGCCCGTTCCCGGGGCTGTCCTCGTTTCAAGAGGCCGACGCGGATCGGTTTTTTGGCCGCGATCGCGACACGCTGCGCGCGGTGACGCGACTGCGCGAGCTTCCGCTGATCGCGGTCGTCGGACCGTCGGGCGTCGGCAAGTCTTCGTTCGTCCGTGCGGGCGTGATTCCAGCGCTCAAGGCATCGGGCGAGTCGTGGACGACCTTCGCGTTTCGACCGGGGCGCACACCGCTCGCGACGCTCGCGATGCAGCTTGCGACCGTGATGACACTCGCACCCGATTTCACCGAGCGCCTGCGCTCCGAGCCGGGTGTGCTCGGTAGCGCGCTTCGCGAGTACGCGCGTGCCACGCGCACGAAGCTGCTCGTGTTCGTCGATCAGTTCGAGGAGCTTTACACGCTCGTCGCCGATCCCGTGGAGCGGCAAGCTGTCACGGCCGCCCTCGCCGGTGTCGCGGACGACGCGGCATCACCGGTGCGAGTCGTGCTCTCGTTGCGTTCCGATTTTATCGATCGCGTCGATGAGGATCGCCGGTTCGCAGACGAGCTCGTGCGCGGCATTGTCCTGCTGTCTCCGCCGAGTCGAGACGAGATGCGCGAGGTGTTGACGCTGCCACTCGCGATGGTCGACGCGCGCTTCGAGTCGGACCAGATCGTCGACGAGATGATCGGCGTACTCGGCTCGACCGCGGGCGCTCTGCCGCTGCTCCAGTTCACTGCGTCCCGGTTGTGGGACGCGCGCGACGTCGCGACACGCACGCTCACGCGTCACGCATACGACGCGATCGGCGGCGTTGCCGGCGC
>DATDCH010000794.1:0-20953 GCA_036524455.1 Kofleriaceae bacterium
GCCCGGGCCGTTGTTCGCGATGCCGGCCTGGTGATTCGTGACGAGGCCGAGCATGTCGTAGACATGACCGTCGCCGTAGTACGCGATCGCACCTGCGTCGTGGAACATGACGTGCGCGTCGGGCAGCTTGTCGCGCAGATAGTGGCCGATCGCGACGACCTGCGTGTTGGTATCCATCGCGCCTTGCGCGAACAGCTTCATGTCGGCGAGCAACCCGGGGCGCGCTGCACGCGCGAACAGGACCGCGAGTGCGAGCGCACCTGCGTACCATGCACGGCGCACTGCGACCGAGGAGAGCACCCGATCGACGATCGAGCGAGCCTTGTCGAGCGTTCTCCACAACCGGTTCGCGTTCCGGCGCTCGCCGGGAGGGCCCGGAGGGGTCAGTGGCGACAGTGCGACGCCGACCGGAATCATCAGCAACGGCAACGCAGGTGCGATGTAGCGGTAGTTCTGAAAGCTCCACAGCCCCGACGAAGCGATGACCGCGAGCAGCATCATGAACGGCCCGAGGATCACGAGCGCGCCGACGAGGAATTTGTTCTCGCGCCATGCCCACCAACCCACGCGCACGGTACCGATGACGAACAACGCGAGCACGAGCCTTGGCCACACGAGCGGGCTCGTCTTGTCCCAGAACAGCCCGCGCAGCATCCGCCAAGACAAGGTCGTCACGGTGTCCCACCAGTAGACCCAGTCGAAGCCCGGCAAATAGAAGTGGCTCTTCGCCACGCCGGTGTTCGGGAAGTAGTTGCCGGCGATCAGCTTGTTCGCGCCGAGCCACACGAGCACGGGCACGAGCGGCACGATCCACCATGCCGCTGCACGCCACTGCCGTGCGAGCCCGCGCTGCACGAACCGTAGCCCGACGACCGCGCCGACGAGTAGCGTCGCCTCGGGGCGCGACAGCGACGTCGCCGCGAGGCACGCGATGAGCAGCCAGCTCGGCCTGCCCTCGTTCGGCTCGCGCAAGAGCAGCAGCAGTGTCGCGACGAGCATCGCCGCCGCGAAGCCGACTTCCATCCCCGACAACGAGCACCAGGCGAACGGCGCGATCACGAGCACCATCAAGGCGCCTGCCATGCCCGACACTCGGTCGCGCAGCTGCGCGACGAAGCGATACACGCCGACCGCAACCGCGGCGTAGAGCACGGCGCCAAGACCAAACGAGACCCAGACGAGCGCGTGCCCGCGTGCGCCGAGTGTCCAGAACGGAGCGAGCAGCATCGGCCACAGCACGCTCGTCGAGCCGGCCGAGTAGCCGCCGCCCGGGAAGTACGTGAACGGCTCGGCGCGGCCGAACTGCTTCGCGTACGTCAGGTAGATGTAGCTGTCGTCGAGCGGTAGGCCCATCGGGCCGGCGTAGCGCAGCGTGGTGGCCGCAAATCCCCACGCGATGACAAGCGCGAGCGCAACGATGATCGCGGCCGGCACGTACGGCCGCAGCCCCAGCCCGATCGCGGCCCAGCGGCGCAGCGGCGCGTCAGCCATTCATGGCCATTCGGCCACGGGCGTACGGACGGCTGCAAGAGCAAGGCGCTGAAAGCGGAACTGGCGATCGCGAACGTAGTCGCCGACCATCTCGAGCGCGAGCTCGTTGAAGTCGAGCGAACGCACCCAGCGAAAGCCGCAGTCGTAGAGCAGCGGCAGGATGTCGTCGGTGCCGTAGCGGATCGGCTCGCCGAGCTCACCGACGTACTCGCGCGTCCCCTGGTCCTGCTCCGACAGGTTCTGCCCCATCGCGAGCTTCTTGCCGACGAAGTCGAACGCGACCAACGAACGCGGGTCGAGGCCGCTTGCGAGCCGCGTGGCGGTGGCGCGCACGGCAGCTTCGGTCAGGTACGGCACGACTCCCTCCCAGATCACGAGCGCCGGCTCGGTCGTCGAGAATCCATTCGCGACGAGCCGCTCGATCGGATCCTCGCGCTCGAAGTTGCAGGTCACGTAGCGCGCCGCTTCGACCGGATAGTTGTCGAGCTTCGCGAGGCGCTCGCGCTTGGCCGCTTGCGTCGCCGGATGATCGACCTCGAAGAACGTAACGCCCGCGCGCGGCAGCCGGGCGGCGCGGGTGTCGTAGCCGGCGCCGAGGATCACGACCTGGCGGATCGATAGCCGATCGACCGCTTGGCCGACGAGGCGATCGAGATACGCGACGCGCAGCGCGAGCCACAGCTCCATCGGCGCAAACTTCTGGTCGAGGCGTTTCGCGATCTCGTGGCCATCACTGCCAGCAATCTGTTCGGCCCACGGATCGACGAATAGCGGTTTCTTCCAGCGGCTCGCCCGCGCGCGATACGCGCAGACCATCAGAGCCGTCTTCGACGCAGAGCTCTCGATATCCACGCCCGGGCTATATCACGATCGGTTCTACCGACGCAGGCCATCGTCGCTGCAGCGCAGCTGTTACTTTTTCTCGAGGTGCGCGATCAGGCCGTTGTAAGCGGTGGTCACGCGCATCGATAGCTCGGTCGCGGCCTTCTGGCGTTGCGGATTTCCGGCGTGCATATCCGGGTGGTACTTGCGCATCAGCTGGCGGTACGACGTCTTGATCTGCGCCATGTCCGCGCCCGGCTGGAGGTCGAGCTGGCGGTACCAGTCGGCGACCTGGGCTTCCGCGCTGCCCGGGCGCGGCGGACGCGAGCTGCCGCCCGAGCTCGACGACGTCGACGAGGTCGACGAGTAGCTGCTCGTCGTACCGCCGCCGCGCGCCGCCTGTTCCTTCATGCGCCGGAACGCCTCGTCGGCTGCGGCACGCTGCTTGGCTTCGCGTTCGTCGCGCTCGCGATGGACGCGGGCCGCTCGGTCTTTGGCCGCCTTCGCGCGTGCAGCGCGTGCCGCCTCGTTACCGAGCGCTTGCTTGGCAAGCGGGTTGTCGAGCGGCTTCTTCTGCGCCTTCTCGCGAGCGGCCTTGCGCGCGGTCAGCTCGGTTTGGAGCGCCGCGCTCTCGACGTAGCTCAGCGGTTCGTCGTCCACGATCACGAGCGAGGTCAGCTTCGACAGTCCGGACTGCGCGCTTTCCAGGATGCGCCGCGTGATGCTCACGCCGCTAACGTAGCACGCAGCCCGCGCTCAGTTATTTGCGACCCAGGACGTGATGACTTCGCGATATTTCCTGCACCCGCTCCAGCGGCCGAAGCCCGGCTCCTCGTGGCAGTCACCGTACGTGCCCGCCTCCGCGTCGTAGGTGCGGCACGCGTACGCGCTCGGGACGTTCGGCGTGAAGTCGGCGCAGTCGCCGGCGTACTTGAAGCCGCACAGCGTGAAGCCCGGGTTCGCCGGGTTCTCTTGCGCGCAGTCGCGATTCGCAAGACCACCGCAGCCGGTATCACCCGGGCATGCGGCCTTCGCTTCGCCACGACACGCGTACCAGTCCGGCGGCACGCTCGGATCCGGATCGTCGATGAAGAGGTTGCCGTAGTACGCGCCCTCTTCGGCCGTGTACAGCTCCATCTCGTCGATGCTCACGGTCAAACCGGGATTCCTACCGCGCAGCGAGATCGCTTCCGCGGTGTCGTTCGCGTTCACGCGCGAGAACAGACACGCGCTGACCCAACCTTGACCCTTGCGATCGAGGCGATGATCGTCCCAGCGCGGTGCGAGATTCAAATTGCCGGGGAACGTGCAGTGCTCGGCGACGCACGTATGCGTCGTGTTCGGCGGCGCGGTATCCGCAGCGCCGGGCACGTCGGCTTCGATCGTGACGTTGTCGGCGAGTGCGCAGCTGATGATGTACGCGTAGACGTCACGACCTTCGACGGTCTCGAGGATCTCCGACGTATCGGGATTCGCGATCAATCGCGTCGCGGTGAGCCGGTTCGAGGCGAGACGGTTGGATGCCAAACGATTCGAGGCCAATCGGTTGGACGCCAAACGATTCGACGCCAATCGGTTATGCGTTGTGGCGGCTTGATCTGTGGCGCCCTCATTCGTCGACGTATCGACGGTGCACCCGATCAACAACGAAATGGCTGCAGCGAGGTAATACGGCCGCATGCGTGAACCCTCCGACAAACCAAGGATCACGCGCCGTCCACTGTTATTCAATGTACGTTTCTTACGGCCGTGTGTTCGACACGCTCGTGCGCTTGCTACCTACAAGAGCGTCGGCGTGATCCACAGTCCGCCTGCGAGCGGATACGGTGCCCACCCCTCGACATCGAGTGCAGGACCGTCGACTACACCGCCGCAGATCGTGGCGCGACTCGTGCCGACAGCCACCTTCGCCATCCGTGCGATTTCCTCGAGACGGGTCCGGACTTCGGACAAATCGAGTTTCGCGCCGACGGCGATCAAACTGTCGGGCGCAGTCATCGCGATGGTCATGCCGGTCGTTGCCGCAAAGTTCGCTGCGGCGGCGAGCTCGGCCGGCCCACCTTCCACGTAGAGCGCGATGACGTCTTCTTCGGCGCGGCGCTCGCCGGGCTGAATGATCGCGCGTAGCGCATCGACGAGCTCGCGCGGTGAACCGAAGCGCGCTGCCGGATCGGGTGCAAGCGCACGCACGATCGGCTCGTCGATCGCGGGGTCGATGTCGACCTTCGCCGACGGCCGCGGCCGCGGGCCGTGGACCTGGAGGTAGCTCTGCACGACGCCGGGCGTGCCGCCGAACGCAGGCGCACCGGTGAGCATGTGAAACGCGAGCAAGCCGACCGCGTAGACGTCGGTGGCTGCCGTCACCGGCAGGCCCTTCATCTGCTCTGGCGCCATCGCCGCGGGCGTACCGAGCATGCTGCGCGACGACGTCAGGCCCGGGCCTTCTGCGTCGAGCAGCTTGACGAGCCCAAAATCGAGGAGAACTGGGCGCGGACCCTGTGCATCGTGACCGAGGATCACGTTCGACGCTTTGACGTCGCGGTGCACGAGGTCGACTGCGTGCGCTTGCGTGAGCGCGTCGCACAGCGGCTCGAGGATCGCGAGCGTTTCGTGCGGCGGCAGCGAGCCACGCTCGTGGATCACGTCGCGCAGGCTTGGACCTTCGATGTATTCGAGGATGATGAACGGGCGACCGTCGGCGAGCGTGCCGTGATCGAATGCGCGCACGACGTGGCGATGATCGAGACGCCCTGTCGCTTCGAGCTCGCGCTCGAATCGCGTCAGCGCGTCGTTCGAGCGGATCAGCTCGAGATGGAGCACCTTGATCGCGACGAGCATGCCGTCGTGCTCGCGCGTCGCGCGCCACACCTGGCCAAAGCCGCCTTCGCCGATCAATCGGTCGATGCGATACCCGTCTAGCTCCGGCGTAGGCACGGTGGACGACACGAGGGTATCCATCACTCCGTTCGGCGTCTTTGGGCGACGGTTACGGCTATCGCTCATTCCGTTGTGAAAAGCGTATCGTTCCTTGCGTCTTGCCGCGACGTGTACAAGCGGGAGTCTAGGTGGCGGGATGTCGGCTTTCCGATCACAGCTCGGCGACTCGAGCCGCCCAGAGCGGGTCCTCACCGGCAAGCTGCCGCAACAAAACGCGGCGGTTCTCATCGAGGACGCCAGCTCGGGCGGCGAGGATCGCGAGCTCGAACCGCAGCCCGGCGTAGAGATTGTCGGTGCCCGCAATTGCCGCACCGAGTGCGGCTTGGTCGGCGGCCGCCACTGCGTGCAGTACCGCGAGGGTCGCCTTCTCCTCGTCGGCAAGGTCAGCTTCGTCGCTGAACGTCGCGAGCACCTCACGCAGCTCGGCGAGCTCGGCGCGCGCGGCGAGCACGCGGGCGAGCAGCATTCGATCGGGCCGCGTGCTGCCTTCGGCGTGACTCTGGAGCGCGAGGCCACGGCGCGCGAGCTGAAGCGCATCGTCGAGCTGGTGTCGCCACAACTTGGTCTCGGCGAGGTTGTGTGTCGCGACGCGCTCGTAGTGCGCTTGCCCGCTCTCGCGCGCGAGCTGGATCACCAACCGCAAATCTTCCTCGGTGCGGTCGATCATGCCCTTCGCCGACCACAGCCACGCGCGATTGCCGTACGCGGCTGCGAGGTGCCAGCGATCGCCGCGCGCGAGACAGCCCTCGATCATGTCGGCGAACACCTGCTCCGCCTCGTCGAGCTCGCGCAGATCTGACAACACCGGGCCGAGCAGCAGCGCACCGATTGTTGCCGTCTCGTGGCTGCCGAGCGCGCGCGCCTTCGCGATCACGTCGCGCAGCAGCGGCGCGCCTTCGGCGAACTTCTGCTCGCGAAACAGCGTGCGGGCATCGGCGAGATCGAGATCGATCGCGAGCTCGGCATGCTGGGCTGCCGCAGCGCCGAGTCGTTCGCGCGCACGCGCCGCGAGCCGCTGGCTGCGTTCGAAGTTGCCCGCGATGCCCTCGATGAAGTCGAGCACCGTTCCCTGCTCGATCAGCGTCTCGACCTCCAGGTACAGCTCACCGGTCTCGGCGGCGATCGCTGTCGCCTCCTCGAGATCGACGAGCGCTTCGCTCATCCGCTGCAGCCGATAGCGAGCTTGCGCGCGGCCGAGCAACGCGTGTGCACGCTCGCCATCGCGAGCCGGCAGGTGGCGCAGTGCGCCCGACCACGCCTGATCGGCGTCGAGCAAGCGATGATCCTGGAACGCGTGATCGCCGAGCGCGGCGAACGCGGCGGCGGCGGTGCGCGCATCGCCGGTGACCTCGGCGTGCCGTGCGGCGCGCTCGGCTCCTTCGGGCGTATGCGCAGCCGATCGCCAATACGCGAGCGCCGCGCGATGGAGCGCGAGCCGCTCCTCCTCGTTCGTCGTCGCGTACACGCCTTCTTCGACGAGCGCCTGACGAAACGTGTACCCGTGCTCGCTCTGCGCGAGGATGCCGGCGGCGACGAGCTCGCGAAGGCCGATGTCGACATCGATCGTCGTCGTCGCCCCGCCCGTTTGTTCGACCGCCTCGACGATCGAGCCGAGCTCGTCGCGCGTCATCTCGCCGCCGAGTACTGCGCACAGCCGCGCGAGTGCGACCAGCTCGCCCGACAGGTCCGCGAGCTCGCGCGCGGCGAGCCACGGACCGAGCGCCGCCGGCGACAATTCATCGAGCGCGCTCGTATCGAGGAAGTGCGCACCACCCGCTCGCTCACGGATCGCGCCGCGCTGATGGATCTCGCGCGCGAGCATCATCAAGTGCAGCGGATTGCCGTGCGCCATCGCGGCGAGCCGGCGCAGCGCGCGCAACGGCGGGTATTCCGCCGGCCTGAGCAGCGCGGCGGTCAGCGCCACCGCGGCGTCCTCGTCGAGTGGGGCGAGCACGTCGCGACGCCGGCGCTCGGCGCGATTACCGAGCTGCGGTCGTCGCACGTCGATGCGCGGCGACGCGACACCGAGCACCCACAGCGCGAGCGGCTCACCGCCGAGGGTGGCGTATTCGAGTGCATCGAGCAGCTCGTGCTCGGCGAGGTGCAGATCGTCGAGAATCACCGCGGTCGGCTTCGCGCGCGCCGCCGCGCGCAGCGCGTCACCGACGGCACGAACGATCCCCGTCTTCGGCACGGTGCCGATCAGCTCGGCGAGCGCGCTGTGGCCTGGCTTGCCGCCGCCCGGCGCGGGCACGGTGCCGGCATGCACCCGCACACCGAGCTCCCCGAGCCGCGTCGCGAGCTCGTGCGCGAACGCGGTCTTGCCGACACCCGCATCGCCGACGAGCAACGCGAATGCGGGCCCGCTCACTCGTCGCGTGTTCGATTTGCTACTGCCGCGCCGCGGTCGCTGTTCGGTGCGTTGCGCTTCGTCGGGCACGCCGAGTAACGCCGCCGCTGCGTCGGTGATCAGATCGCCGAGCAAAGCTTCGCGTCCGACGAGCTCGATCTTCTCCTGCACCTCGCCGAGCGCGCGAAAGCCCGCCGCCTCGCTCGTGCGCGTCGCAGCTTGCGTGACGCTGGCGAGCGCATCGCTCACGATCACGCCGGTCCACGCCGCACCGGGCAACCAGGTCTCCGGGTTGTCGACGGCCTTGCCGTGGAGCGTGCTCGCGCCTGCGCTCGTCGAAACGCGCAATGCTTCGAGGTGCAGCGCGACGTGCGCGCCCGCGCCAGCTAATTCACGCGCCGCCGCGATCGCGATGCTCGCCGGATCTGCGTGCTCGCCGCCCAGCACGCCGGCGAGTACCTTGCGGCCGCGCTGCGACGCGATCACCAACCGCCGCCCCGTCAGCGACGCGAGCAGCGCGCGATCGACGCGCGGCAGCTCTGCCCACAGCAACACGACCGGCTGCTTGCCCTCGCGGATCATCGACACCGAGTGGCCGAGGCTCGGCGGTGTACGTTCGTCGCGCGCGACCGCGAGCCGTTCGCGAACCTCGGCGGCGCTCGCGGGCCGACGCGCCGGCTCCTTCGCCAAACAATCGTGGATCAGCGACTCGACGGCCGCCGAAATCGTGACCAGCGCGCCCAGCCGCGGCGGCCGCAGCGCCGTGTGCGCGCGTTCGAGCGCCGCTGCATCGCCGACGAACGGTGGCCGCCCCGCGAGCAGCTCGTAGAGGACGCAGCCGAGCGCGTAGATGTCGCTGCGCTCGTCGACCGCGGCCGAATCGGCGATCTGCTCGGGCGCGATGTACTCGAGCGAGCCGACCTGCACATGTGCGCGCGTTGGATCGTCGGGATCGTCGGGCAGCTTGCGCGCCAAACCCAGGTCCAAGATCACGACGCGCCCGGTGACCGTGCGCACCAGGTTGTCGGGCTTGATGTCGCGATGCACGAACCGCGCGGTATGCACGCGCTCGAGCGCGTCGAGGGTCGCGAGTCCGAGGGCGACGACCTCCGCCGAACGCATCGGGCCTTCGCTCGCGAGATCGGCGAGGTTCGCGCCGGCGACACGATCCATCACGACCCACGCGCGACCATCGGCGGTCACGCCGCTATCGTGGAGACGCGGCACGGCAGGCGCACCAATCGCGCGCAGCGCCTCGGCCTCGCGAGCCATCCGTGCACGTGCGAGCTCGTGACTCGCGTGGGCGATCTTGATCACGCGGTCGGTCAGCGCCCACACCGAAGCAAACCCGCCTGATCCGATCAACGCGCCCACCGGCTCGGGAGGCCCTTGGGAATCCCCGACGGGGGACCACTCGAATGAAGGTGCAACGATCTGCTGTGCCTGCACGACGTCGCCACCGACACGGTGAGTCGGACATGGCTGTCCGGACCTCAGACGTCGATGACAGGTCGGGCAACGCGCCACAATCCGACTGTAACGCTCGCGTGATAGTGTGGTCAGTGCGGTGCTCGAATTCGTCATCGAGGCGATGGTCGATGCAGTGCTGGTGGTCGATGCCGAGGGCTCCATCACGCTGGCCAACTCGGGCGCATCGCGGCTCACGGGCTACACGCTCGCCGAGCTCAAGAGCATGGCCGTCAGCAAGCTGCTCGTCGACGATAGCTCGGGCTTACGCACGGTCGTGCGCCGCCGCATCGAAGATGGCGACGTGCTGCGCCGCGAAGAATCCTGGCTCGTCACCAAGCACAACGAGCGCATTCCGGTCTCGGTCACCGGCTCGGCCGTGCTCGACGATAGCGGCACACTGCAAGGCATCGTGATCGTCGCGCGCGACGTCCGCGAGATGCGCCTCCTGCTCGCCGAAAAGGAAGCCGAGATCGCGCGTCGCAAGCACGCCGAAGACGAGCTGCGCACTGCAAAATCCTCGATCGAGGATAAGCTCGAGCAAACGCGCACCACGCTGCTGCTCGCCGAACGCCGCGCCACGCTCGGCACGCTCGCCGGCGGCGTCGGTCACGAGCTGCGCAACATCGCCCAGATCCAAGTCGCCGCCGTCGACGAGCTATCCGCCGCGCTGCGCGCAAAAGAGGACGTCAACCAGCTCGCGCGAACGATCCTTCCGGAGCTCGAGCGCGTCGGCGAGCACATCACCGCGCACGGCAATCGGCTGATGCAGCTCGCGCGCCCCGGCGCCGATCATGTCTCGCCGATCGATCTCAACAACGTGGTGCGCGACGTCGCCGCGATGCTCAAGCTCGCGGGCAAGCTCGGCCACGTCGAGCTCGTGCTCTCGCTGCCAGCGAATCCGGTGATCGTCACCGTCAATCGCACGAGCATCGAGCAGATCTTCGTCAACCTCATCATCAACGCGGTCGATGCAACCGCCCAAGCCGGCACGATTACCGTCGAGGTCACGCCACATGGCAAGCGCGTCATGTGCGACGTCAAAGACACCGGCACGGGCATCCCCGTCGAGCTACGTGAAAAGATCTTCGAGGCGTTCTATACGACGAAGGGCGCCAACGGGACCGGCCTTGGTCTGCCCGTAGTGCGCGAGATCGTGACGAGCTACGGCGGCGAGATGACGGTCGACAGCGAGGTCGGCGCGGGCACGACGTTCACGTTCGACTTGCCGGCTTAGCGCTGGCGCCCGCAGGAGTACGTCAGGCGGCTCCGCCGCCGAAGAATCAACCGCCAAAGCGCCAAGGGAAGAGCCAAGAACGCCAGGGCGGTTCGAGGCGCGCGCTCTGCTAGCGCGCACGCTCGATCGATCGCGAGCTGCAGTGCGGGTCACGAGGAGCGATCCTCTTCGCACGTGCATGTTCGGTCGAGCGCGTATTCCTTCGGAGCGCCGCCCCACCTTTCTGGCGTTCTTGGCTCCGGTGGCGTTTTGGCGGTAGGTCTGCTCTTAGGCTGCAGAGCCCGCCTGACGATCGCGATCGCTTCGGCGGCGTAGCGACGTGACGATCGCGGCGAGCTCGCCTGACGCGCGTCAGCTGCCTGGCATCAGCTCGATCGCGGCGTCGCTGACCTTCTTGCCGCGCAGCACGCGATAGTCCGAGCCCCACTGCTCCACGATCATCGTGTCGTCGCCGGGCGCGCTGTACAGCCACCACCGGCAGCGCTCTGTGTGTCCTTCGGGGCGATCCTTCGTTGCCGCGCCGAGCGGGCCCACGTCACCCTTGAGCGAGCACGTCGCGGTGCCGCGCTTGTCGAGCCCGTACCGGATCTCGCCGACGACGAGCGCCTCGGGCGGGTAGCCCGTGATCGGTGTCGACTCATCCTGGGTCATGAGACGCGAGGCACTCGTGCCCGTGCGATCGATGCCGACCACGACCCAGCGTATGTCGCCTGCGTCGACACACCGGCCCGCGACCCAGCGGTGACCGTCCTCGTCGTAGTGGATTGCGCCCTCACAGATGAAGTCCTTGCCGTCGATCGTGAGGACATCATCCACCCGGAGATCTCGCACAGTTCGTTCCAAGAGCTTGTCTCCTCCGCCGCCGAGCTGTTTTTGACCACCACCGCCGCCTGCGAGTGCCTTGCGACGCTCGTTCGTAGCGATCCCTACGGCGGCTACGCCACCCAGCACGGTGAGCACGACGAGCAGGATCCAAATCACGTGGGGAATATCTACGCCGCAGTGCACCAACGCAATACGTCGGTGATCCTTGACTAACGGGGGACGGGAAGTAACGTAGCCGCCGAAATGGTGGCTGTCCCAGCGCAAGACGATCTGCGCCGCGTCCTCGACGACGACGGCAAGCCGTTGCCCGGCGCCAAGGTGCCGGCGATCCCCGATGCCACGCTGCAGCGCATCTTCGACACCATGATGCTGGTCCGCATCATGGATGACCGCATGATGCGCCTGCAGCGGCAGGGCCGACTCGGCTTCTATATGAAGGCGATCGGTGAAGAGGCCAGCCACTTCGCGGTGGCGCCGCTGCGCGACAGCGACTGGATCTTCCCGAGTTATCGCGAGCAGGGCGCGTGGTTCTGGCGCGGCTACTCGGTGCAGCAGTTCATCGACCAGCTGTTCGGCAACGTGGACGACCCGATCAAGGGCCGGCAGATGCCGGTGCACCACTCGGCGAACTGGATCAACCTGGTGTCGATCTCGAGCCCGGTCGGCACGCAGATTCCTCAGGCCGTTGGCGCGGCGTACGCGGCGAAGGTGATGGGCAAGGATGACGTGTCGATGGTGTACTTCGGCGAAGGCACCAGCTCGACCGGTGAGTTTCATGTCGGCATGAACTTCGCGGGAGTGTGGAAGGCGCCGTGCGTGTTCATCTGCCGCAACAACGGCTGGGCGATCAGCGTGCCGAAAGAGAAGCAGACCGCGGCGAAGACGTTCGCGGCCAAAGCGGTCGGCTACGGCATGCCCGGCGTGCGCGTCGACGGCAATGACTTGCTGGCGATGTGGCAGGTCGCGAGCGAAGCGATCGAACGTGCGCGCGCGGGCGAAGGCCCGACGCTGATCGAGGCGCTGACCTACCGCGTGCAGGGCCACTCGAGCTCCGACGATCCGAGCGTGTATCGCGATCCGAAGGAGCCCGAGATTTGGGAGAAGAAGGATCCGATCAACCGGCTGCGCGCGTACATGCGCCACCGTGGGTTGTGGAACGAGGGCTGGGAGAAGGAGCTGTCCGAGAAGTACAACCAACAGATCACCGACGCGCTCGCGGCAGCCGACCACAAGGGACCGCCCTCGGTCGAGACGATGTTCGACGACGTGTACGAAGAGCTGCCGTGGAACCTGCGCGAGCAGCGCGAGTGGCTGCTGCAGCAGGCCCGCACCAAGAACCCGCACCATCACGGATAAGCCAACCCATGCCCGTCATGAACATCATCGAAGCCGTTCGCAACGCGCTGCAGCTGCAGATGCGTGCGGACCAGCGAGTCGTCGTGCTCGGCGAAGACGTCGGCAAGTTCGGCGGCGTGTTCCGCGCGACCAGCGGCCTATACGACGAGTTCGGTTCCGACCGCGTGATCGACACGCCGCTCGCTGAAGCCGGCATCATCGGCACCGCGATCGGCATGGCGCTCTACGGATTGCGGCCGGTGCCGGAGATCCAGTTCGGCGACTTCATCTTCCCGGCGTTCGATCAGATCGTGAACGAGCTGGCGAAGTTTCGCTATCGCTCGGGTGGGCAGTATCCCTGCCCCGTCGTGATCCGCACGCCGGTCGGTGGCGGCATCCGCGGCGGTCACTACCACTCGCAGTCGCCCGAGGCGTTGTTCATCCACACGCCCGGCTTGAAGGTCGTGGCGCCGAGTAACCCGTACGACGCGAAGGGCCTCTTGCTCGCGTGCATGCGGCAGAACGACCCGGTGCTGTTCATGGAGCCCAAGCGCATCTATCGCGCGAGCAAGGGTGAAGTGCCCGAGGGCGACTACCAGCTCGAGCTCGGCAAGGCAGCTCTTCTACATGGGCGCGAAGACGCGCAGGTCACGCTGATCGCGTGGAGCGGCATGGTGTCGATCGCAGAGGAGACCGCGAAGAAGGCGACCGAGGCCGGCATCTCCGTCGAGGTGATCGACCTGCGTACGTTGATGCCGTTCGACATCGACACGATCCTCGATAGCGTGAAGAAGACCGGGCGCTGCGTGGTGCTCCACGAGGCGCCGCGCACGTGCGGCTTCGGCGCGGAGATCATCGCGTCGGTGCAAGAGCGTGCGATCGAGTACCTCGAGGCGCCGATCTTGCGCGTCACCGGGTTCGACACGCCGTTCCCGTACTCGCTCGAGCACGAGTACATGCCGAACGCGGACCGCACGCTCGGTGCGATTCGCCAAGTTCTGGAGTGGTAACCATGGCGTTCGACTTCTACATGCCGGATATCGGCGAGGGCGTTGTCGAGGGCGAGATCGTGGCGTGGAAGGTGAAGGAGGGCGACAAGGTCGCGCTCGACCAACCGATCGTCGAGGTGATGACCGACAAGGCGACTGTAGAATTGCCTTCCCCGCGCGCGGGCGTGATCAAGAAGATCAATTACAAGGACGGCGAGATTTGCCCGGTCGGCAAAGTGCTCGTCGTGATCGAGGAAGAGGGCGGCGCGAGCAAGAGCAAAGGTGACGGTAACGGCAAGAAGCAGCCGGCCGTGATCGTCGAGGAGGCGCCCCGCCATCCATCGACCGCGCAGGTGATGCACAGCAAGGTCGCTCAGAACATCCCGGTGTCGACCGGTTCGTCGTCGAGCGGCACCAGCGGCGCGATCCAGGTCGTCGACGCGACGACGGACCGTGCGCGCGTGCTCGCCACACCGGCGACGCGCAGGCTCGCGCGTCAGCTCGGCGTCGAGATCGGCCGCGTCCCCGCGACCGGCAAGCACGGCCGCGTCACCACCGACGACGTCAAGCGGTTCAAAGATTCGCCGGCCCCGGCCGGTCAGGCGCGGTCTGCCTACACACCGGTGTCGATCGCCAAGGGCGGCGACGAAGAACGCATCCCGCTTCGCGGCATCCGCAAGAAGATCGCGGAATCGATGTCGCGGTCGGTGCACACCGCCGCGCACTTCACGTACGTCGAGGAGGTCGACATGACCGAGCTCGTCACCGTGCGGGAGCACGCAAAGGCGCGAGCGGCGGAGCGTGGACTCAAGCTCAACTACCTGCCGTTCATCGTGAAGGCGGTGGTGTCGGGCCTCAAGAAGTGGCCGATGCTCAACGCGTCGCTCGACGAGAGCACGCAAGAGATCGTGCGCAAGAAGTACTACCACATCGGGATCGCAGCTCAGGGCCCGCAGGGCCTCGCGGTCTCGGTGGTGCGCGACGCCGACAAGCGCTCGATCTTCGATCTCTCGAAGGAGATCGATCGACTCGGCGAGGCCGTGCGCACCGGCACCGCCAGCCGCGAGGAGCTGACCGGCTCGACGTTCACGATCAGCTCGCTCGGCAAGCTGGGCGGCGTGCTGGCGACTCCGATCATCAACTTCCCCGAGGTCGCGATCATCGGGGTCCACAAGATCGAAGAGCGCCCCGCCGTTCGCAATGGGCAGATCGTGGCACGTCACCTCATGAATCTGTCGATATCGGTCGATCACCGACTCGCAGACGGGTGGGATGGCGCAATGTTCCTCCAGGACGTGAAGACGCTCCTCGAAGATCCGACCACGATGTTCATGGAGATGGTCTAAAGGGCAGCGTATAGTTTTCGGGACGTGACGAAAAAAGGTCCGGGGTCGCGCGACCACCGTTCGGAGCCGGACTCCGAGGGGTCCGGCCAGAATTTCCGGGTCGACCGGGTGTTCGCGCCGACGCGGCCATCGCGACCCACGCCATCACCGCACACTGCGTCGCGTCCTGCCGCAACGAAGCCACCGACGATCCCACCACCGCTGGGCACGTCTCCGCCACCGACGGCGGGCGCTTCGGATTCCGAGACCGAGCTGTCATTGCGCCGTCAGCTGTCGCGCCTGCAGCGCCAGCTCGCCGACGCACAGCGCGAGCTCGCGAACAAAGACGACGAGGTCGCCGCCGTGGTCGAGAAGCGGCTCGAGATCCAGCAAGCGTACGACGTGATCCTCGAGGAGCACCGCCAGACGCGACTGCTCGTCGACGAAGCGATCGCGGATCGCACACGCACGACTGGCATCCAGCAGCGGCTGCAAGAAGCGGTGGCCGCCGCCGACGAGCTGCGCCACCAACTCGAACGCGAGCGCACCGAGCGCGCCACAATGGCGGTGCAGTTCGACGAAGCGCAGGCCGCGTTCGAGAAGGCGCGCAACCTGTGGCGCGACGAGACCGCGATGATCGACGAACAGCACATCACGCAGATCGCGCAGCTCGAGCAGCAGAAGAAGGTTGCGGTCGAAGCCGCCGAGCACGCGATGAAGACGTCGACCGAGCGCCAGTACCAAGCGCACGAGGCCGAGCTCGAGGCGCTGCGCGCCGCGCACGAACGATCGCTCGCGGCACTGCGTGGCGAGCTCGCGCCGAAAGTTGCCGAAGCGCGCAACCTCGCCGCCGAAATCGAGCGCCTGCGTAGCGAGGTGCAAGCGCAGGCCGCCGAGCACAGAAATCTGATGACGGAGCGTATCGAGCTCCACACGTGGGAGATGCAGCAGCAGCTCGAAGCGCACAGCGCCGAGATGGCGACGCTCGCGCGCAACCACGCCGCCGAGATCACGCAGCTCAACGAAGAAGTTCATGCCGCGAACCAAGCGGGCCAGCTGATCGAGCGCAACTCGACGCTACGCGAGCAGCTGTGGGAACAAACGGTCACCTCGCTGCGCGACAGCCAGAAGAAGCTGCAGCAGGAAGTCGCCGATGCGCGCGAGCGTGCCGCCCAGGCCGAGGCGAGCAAGTGGTCGGTCGAAACGCGTCTGGTCGGCACGCTGCAGGCGCTCGAGAAAACGAACGAGCAGATCCGCGATCTACGCGAAAGACTCGACGCAGAAGAAGTCGAGTCGCGTCGCAACGCGCTCGATCGCCAACGCTTCGCTGCATATCTCGAGGAAGGTCTCGCGATGCTCGGCGCGCTGCCGGGTCTCGAGGACGACGACGCGCGCGGCGCGTACACGCTCGCCGGTGCGCCACCACCGCCGCCCGAGCTCGTCGAGCTCGACGCGCCGACGCTCGTGCCGGGCCAGACGCTGGCCGGCGCGCCGCCACCGCCGCCCGACGACCTCGTGGTCGACCTCGACGTGCCGAGCCTGCGCACGCTCGCCGGTGCACCGCCGCCACCGCCCGACGCGTTCGGCGACGAATCGAACCGGCCGACGCGCAGCTACGCCGTCGCGGAGATCGATGATGGCGAGCCCGACCTCGACGGCGCGGCGGACCCGCATCGGCGCGAGACCGTGTCGGGTCACGACGACCCCGAAGCCGATCCGCTGCCCGAGCCGACCCGGCCTTAGGGTCAGACAACTTGTACAACTTGGGACGGACACAAATTGGCCGGACGAGTTAGTTGTGCAAGTTGTGGTCTGACCCCGTTGTAGTGCTTGCGGCGAGATCTCGGCCCTACATCTAGCGCATGTTTTCTTGCGAGCTGTCAGAGCACGCGCGTAGAACGAAGACTCACGAGGAGTCACGCACAGACCACGCGACTTCACATATCCATGCTGGTGCCTCGCGACATGGTGTCGCGCGGCTGAAAAGGGAACCTGGTGCAAAGCCGGGACTGCCCCGCAGCGGTAAGCGAGAACGACCTCCACAAACAGCACTGACTTCGGTCGGGAAGCGTGGACAGTAGGAGCCGGCAACGGCGCGCTCGCGAGTCCGAAGACCTGCCAGCACGGACGCATCCGACACCTCGGGGGAGGTTGTCCGCGCCGGAGAACCCAGCCGGTCCGCCCCCGAACGTGTCTTCACGTTCCGCGCAGGAGGACCGATGCAGACCGAACCGAATCCCGCAGCTGTTTCTATTGTCACGACCCGCCCACGCGCCGAGTCGATTCCACCGACGACGATGCGCGTGACCAAGCGCAACGGCACGTCCGAGACCGTCGACCTCAACAAGATCGTGCGCGCGGTCGGCCGCTGTTGCGATGGGCTTACCGATGTCGACGCGATGCGCGTCGCGACCAAGACGATCAGCGGCCTCTACGACGGCGCGACGACGAGCGAGCTCGACCGGCTGTCGATTCACACCGCCGCCGCGCTGATCACAGAGGAGCCACAGTACGGCAAGCTCGCCGCACGGCTGCTCGCGACGTATATCGACAAGGAAGTCGGAAGCCAGGAGATCCACGCGTTCAGCCAGTCGATCGCGACGGGGCGCAGGCTCGGCCTCGTCAACGCGCGGCTCGCGAGCGTGGTCGCTGCGAACGCGCGCAAGCTCAACGATGCGATCGTGCCGGCACGCGATCGCGAATTCGAATACTTCGGGCTGCGCACGCTCTACGACCGCTACCTGCTGCGCCATCCCGAAACGCGGCTCGTGATCGAGACGCCGCAGCAATTCTTCCTGCGTATCGCGTGTGCGCTCGGCGAGACCCTGGCCGACGCGCTCGAGCTGTATCACTTGCTGTCGTCGCTCGAGTACCTGCCGAGCTCGCCGACGCTGTTCAACGCGGGTACATCGCACGAGCAGCTGTCGAGCTGCTTCTTGCTCGACTCGCCCGCCGATCACCTGGAGTCGATCTATCAGCGCTACACCGACGTCGCGCTGCTGTCGAAGTTCTCCGGCGGCATCGGGCTCGCGTATCACCGCGTGCGCTCGCGCGGCTCGCTGATCGAGAGCACGAACGGTCACTCGAGCGGCATCGTACCGTGGCTCAAGACGCTCGACGCGTCGGTCGCCGCCGTCAACCAAGGCGGCAAACGCAAAGGCGCGGCGTGCGTGTACCTCGAGCCATGGCATGCCGATGTCGAGGCGTTCCTCGAGCTGCGCGACAACACCGGCGATGACGCGAGCCGCACGCACAACCTGAACATCGCGAACTGGATCCCGGATCTGTTCATGCGGCGCGTCGAGGCGAATGCGACGTGGAGCCTGTTCGATCCGAAGCGCGTGCCCGAGCTGCCCGATCTGTACGGCGCAGCTTTCGAGCGTGCATACGAAGCAGCCGAAGCGGCCGGGCTCGCCGCGAAGGCCGTTCCCGCACGCGAGCTCTACGCGCGGATGATGCGCACGCTCGCGCAGACCGGAAACGGTTGGATGACGTTCAAGGACGCGGCGAATCGCGCGTGCAATCAGACCGCCCTGCCCGGCCGCGTCGTGCACCTGTCGAACCTGTGCACCGAGATCATCGAGGTGACATCGCAGGACGAGGCGGCCGTCTGCAACCTCGGCTCGATCAACCTCGGGCGTCATGTCGAGGCGGGCGCCGTCGACTTCGCGAAGCTCGCACGCACCGTGCGAACCGCGATCCGTCAGCTCGATCGCGTGATCGATCTCAACTACTACCCGATCGCGGCGACGCAGCGCTCGAACCAGCGCTGGCGCCCGGTCGGGCTCGGCGTGATGGGGCTACAAGACCTGTTCTTCCAGCTCGGCCTCGGGTTCGACGATCCGGAAGCGCGCGCGTTGTCGAAGCGGATCGCCGAGGAGGTCTACTTTCACGCGCTGTCGGCCTCGGCCGAGCTCGCCACCGAACGCGGCCAACATCCCGCGTTCGCGGAAACGCGTGCGGCGCGCGGCGAGCTGCAGTTCGATGCGTGGGGCGTGACGCCCGACGACGTCGCACGCTGGGACGCGCTGCGTGCACGCATTCGCGAAGTCGGTTTGCGCAACTCGCTGATGATCGCGATCGCACCGACCGCGACGATCGCGTCGATCGCCGGTTGTTACGAGTGCATCGAGCCGCAGGTGTCGAACCTGTTCAAGCGCGAGACGCTGTCGGGCGACTTTATCCAGATCAATCGCTACCTCGTCGATGCGCTCAAACAGCTCGGGCTGTGGAGCGAGCCCACCCGCGCGCGCCTCAAGCTCGCCGAGGGCTCGGTGCAGTCGCTCGTCGAGCTGCCCGAGGACGTACGCCGCGTGTTTCGCACGGCGTGGGAAATCCCGATGCGCTCGCTGATCGACATGGCCGCCGAGCGCGGCGCGTTCATCGATCAGAGCCAGTCACTGAACTTGTTCATCGAGAGCCCGAACCTCGGCCAGCTATCGAGCATGTACATGTACGCGTGGAAGCGCGGGCTCAAAACGACGTATTACCTGCGCTCGCGGCCGGCGACGCGGATCGCCAAGGCGACGGTTGACGCGGTCGACCCCGCGGTCGCGGTCGCGTGCTCGCTCGAGAACCCCGGCAGCTGCGAGGCGTGCCAATGACGCGGCGCCTGTTGGATGCCGGCATGAGCCTGACGCTACGGCCGATGGCGTATCCGCAGTTCTTTGAGATGTATCGCGCGGCGATCAAGAACACGTGGACCGTCGAGGAAGTCGACTTCGCGACCGACCTCGCCGATCTCGCACGGATGCCGGCGGCCGAGCGCCATTTGATCCAGCGCCTCGTCGCGTTCTTCGCGACCGGCGATTCGATCGTCGCGAACAACCTCGTGCTGAACCTGTACAAGCACATCAATGCACCCGAGGCGCGCATGTACTTGTCGCGCCAGCTCTACGAAGAAGCGCTGCACGTGCAGTTCTATCTGACGCTGCTCGATACCTACGTGCCCGATCACGCCGAGCGCCAACGTGCGTTCGACGCGATCGAGACCATCCCGTCGATCCGCCACAAGGCCGAATTCTGTGCGCGCTGGATCGATTCGGTGCACACGCTCGATCGGCTCGACACGCGCGAGCAGCGGCGCCGCTTCTTGCTCAACCTGATCGCGTTCGCGGCGTGCATCGAGGGCTTGTTCTTCTTCGCGGCCTTCGCGTACGTCTACTTCCTGCGCGCGAAGGGCCTGCTCCACGGCCTTGCCGCCGGCACGAACTGGGTGTTCCGCGACGAGAGCGCGCACATGGCGTTCGCGTTCGAGGTCGTCGCGACCGTGCGCCGCGAAGAGCCCGAGCTGTTCGATCACGAGCTCGAGCGTGACGTGCGCGCGATGCTCGCCGATGCGATCGCGTGCGAGCTCGTGTTCGCCGAAGACTTGCTCGCGGGCGGCGTTGCCGGCCTGTCGGTCGCCGAGGCCCGCGCATACCTCGAGTACTGCGCCGATCAGCGGCTCGCGATGCTCGGCATGGCCAAGCAGTACGGTACGAAGAACCCGTTCGGGTTCCTCGCGCTGCAGGACGTCCAGGAAGTGACGAACTTCTTCGAGCGCCGCGTGTCCGCGTATCAGGTCGGCGTCGAGGGCGAGGTCGCGTTCGACGCGGCATTCTGACCGCGAAGGCTATGACACGGGTGTCAGGGAGCCTTGCGCCGCCTTCAACTGATGGCCGCTAAGCCAGCGAGATCGCGGGCAGATGGCTGGCCTTGGCGTTGCGATAAGGGAGGTCATGCGCAACGTCGTCGTCGCCTCGCTCCTCGTGATGCTCGTGCTGACCCAGACCGGCTGCCCCGGCCCGTTCGGCTGCGGCGGATTCGAGGGCACGAACAATCGCGTCTATCAGCGCAACGACACCGAGATGCTGATCCTCTGCGACAACGGAGGCTTTGTGGCCACGCTCGCCGACCGCATGGTCGAGGGCGTCTACGCCGACAACTACGACGGCACCGGCAGCGCGCTCAACGGCGAAGACGGCGCGCTTGCATTCGATGTGCATCAGAACGCGGATTACACGTTGTCGACACCACAGCTCGGAGGCGCGTCGTGGACGCAAATGAACCTGTCGCCCACCGCGCTAGATCACTCTGACGTGCTGTGCCAAGACCTCCAATATCGCGCCTGGTGGTCCGCGCAGTAGTTGAGCTAGATTGCCGGCATGGTTCACGCCATCGCCGCACAGAACAG
>DATDCH010000795.1:0-5194 GCA_036524455.1 Kofleriaceae bacterium
CGAGGCCCGAACCTCCGCCACACGCGGCCAGCATCAGCGCTGCGCACAAAGATAGCTGCTTAATCGGTAATTCCTTTCTACGGGGTCCAGTCGAGGCCCAGCGCGAACGAGACGCCTGGGGAATACGTGTTGACGGTCAGCCCGCCTTGCTCGAGGCGAGACTTCTGATTGAGGAGGTTCGAGGCCGACAGCTTGAGCCGCAGGTCCTTGGCGAGATTGCGGACGGCAACGAGGTCGACGCGGTTGAGCGGCGCTTCGTACGTATCGGGCAAGCCCTCGATGCCGACGTCGGTGATCCGGCGGCCGGTCACGTTGTAGAGCAGGTTCGCTTCAACGATCTTTGGATTGACGTAACCGAGGCTGACGTTGACGACGAACGGCGCCTGGCCATAGAGCGCGCGGTTCTTCGTGGTCTGCAGCATCTGGTCGTCGCCGAGCTGCACGCGCGAGCGGAGCAGCGAGAAGTTCGCGCCGAGCCGGATGTACTTGGTGAGCTCGCGGCGCGCTTCGATTTCAGCGCCGATCAGGTTGCCGCTCTTCGCGTTGGCGAACGTCGCGTCGGACTCCGAGTTCGCGAGCACTTGCTCGATCGGATCGGCGAACTGCTTCGCGAACGTGCTGACCGCGATCACTTCGTTGTCGCTCGGGAACCACTCCCAGCGCAGATCCGCGTTGTGGATGTGGGTCGTGAGGAGGTTCGGATTGCCGGAGATCGCGCGGCGGCGGATGTAATCGAAGAACAAGAACGGCGCGAGCTCGCGGAACCGCGGGCGACCGAGCGTGTAGCTGTACGCGAACCGCACGTTCATGTCGGGACGCGCGGCGTAGACGAGGTTCGCGGCGGGCAGCACGTCGTCGTCGGTGCGCGCCACGTCGGTCATCAGGCCGGCGATCGCGTAGCGGCTGCCGTTCGACATCGACTGTGTCGAGTGCTCGTAGCGAACACCCGCGATGCCGCGCATCTTGTCGTCGAGCTGAACCTCGGCGGTCGCGAACGCGGCGTAGACGCCGAGCGACGCTTTGTAGGCGTCCTCATTCAGCGTGCCTTCCTCGGGCACGAAGTCCGGGCCGATATGCTCGGGCGCGAACATGTCCTCGGCCTCGAGCGAGCGCACCGATGGATCGCTACCGATCCACTTGTAACGGAAGCGGCGGCCGATCAGCGAGCGCTGCGAGACCTGTGCAAGCGCGCCGGTCTTGAACTGCGCGCGGCCCGCGCGGATCTGGAAGTCCGCACCACCGCCGCCGGCGAGATCCGATAGCGATTGCCAGAACCGCTGGCCCGAGCCCGGCTGGTCCTTGTAGTAGCGAGTGCCGCTCGTCTCGTCGATCGTGTAGATGAGGTCGCGGCTGTCGAGCTCGTCGCGCGTGGTCTGCGCGACGTTTGCCTGCCAGCGCAGCTCGGCGCCGCGCGAGCGCGAAATCTTGTGCTTGCCGGCCAGCTGCGAGAACGCGAGCGAACGCATCACGAACGACAGGCGCGTGACGTCGATCTGCGACGAGTCGGCTTCGCTGTAGCCGTTCGCGAGCGAGCTCGCGTTTTCACCCGCGTGCGAGTAGAGGCCGAACAGCGAGATGTCGTTGTTGCGATCGAGCTCGACGCCAACGTTGGCGAGACCACCGACGGTCGACTCGGCGACGCCGACGTTGTACTCGAGGTTCTCGATCGGCGTCAGCTCGCCGCCGATCAGCGCGTTGCGCGCGTTCTCGCCGTTCTTCACGCTGAAGTTGCGGCGGAACATGCCGGTACCGAGGTAACCGACGCGCTTGTCGAATAGCTTCGTCGTGTTGCCGACCGTCGCGTTAACGCCGAGGTTCGGCGTCACCGTCTCGGTGTCGGGCGTCCACACGTTGTTGAACGACTCGCCGATCTGCTCGAGCTCGGGCGCCGTCATGTTGCGCACGGCACGGTTGCGCGGCACGGCATCGGGCAACCGCCGCGTACCGTCGTCGAAACCGAAGAAGTCGGCAGCGCCGGTCGCGTTCGCGTTCGTCATCCCCTGCGCGCCGGTCGCGACCGTGTTCGCCGACGTCGAGATGCCGAGCTTGAGCTCGAACTTTGACGGGAACGAGCTGGTGTCGATCGACAGTGCGCCACCGCCGAACTGACCCGGCAGCTCCGCCGAGTAGCTCTTGTAGACCGTCATCGTCGACAGCAGCGAGGTCGGAAACAGGTCGAGCGGAATCGCGTTGCGATCCGGCTCGGGCGACGGCAGCAGCACGCCGTTGAGCAGCGTCGTCACGTAGCGGCCTTCGAGACCGCGCAGCGCGACGTACTTGCCGTCGCTGACCGTGACGGCGACGACGCGCTTCATCGCGTCGCCTGCATTGCTGTCGGGCGTGCGAGAGATCTCCTGCGAGCTGAGTGCGTCGCTGACCGTCGGCGCGGCACGGCGCACCGCGAGCGTCGCGGACTCTTTGCGGGTGTCGATCGTGTCGTAGACCTCGATCGTTTCGGCTTTGCCCGCCACCATCGTCGGCGCGAGCGTGATGACGAGCTCGACGACCTTGCCTGCCTTGACCGTGATCGTCTTGGTCTGCTCGTCGAACTCGGGCGTCGAGAACGTCAGCTTGTACGTGCCGGGCGGTAGTGCGAGCGAAAAAGTGCCGTCCAGCTCGGTCGCGACGGTCTGCGCCTCGCCACCTTTGATCTGGATGTACGCAGCCGGCAGGCCTTCGCCGGTTCGCTGGTCGGTGACCGAGCCCGTGACCGTGATCGGCGCGGGCGGTGCGTCGGCGGGCGGCGCCTCGCCAGGCGGCGCTTCCGCAGGCGCTTCGGCGGGCGGAGTCTCGGCGGGCGGTGCCTCGGCCGGCGGCGCCGGCGCGGGTTCTTCTGCATCCGCATACTGAAACGGCAACGCGAGAATCAGCGCAGCGATCAGGTGGGGCATCCGCAACATGTTGGGTGCACCCTAGCGAGCAGCTTTGTCGGCCTTAGCTCCCTTCCGTGTCCGGACGGAAACATCTGCACGAGACGAACGGGTGATCTCCCCTCAACTTCATCGTGTCGTCACGCAGACGCGATGAATCGAGATCCTTGTCCGCAGAGTCGTTCACATGCTGTGGATAACCGGTGGTCGCGGTGTTGCCAGCGGCTGTGACCGACTAGATAGTTAAACTATCTAGTAACCACCAGACCGCTTTGATAACCAGTTCCGCATGCGAAGCGTTCGCGAGCTGGAGGTGGCGCTCTTCGTGGTCGCGTGCGTGTGCAGCGCCGGCTGTGGCGGCGATGGCGGCCAGATCGCAGACACACCCGGCCAAGACGCGGCCACCGAGGACGGGTTTGGCCCCGGACCCGACGGCACGCCCAGCGAGCCTGATCCGGCCGGCGACGGCGAGCACGCGGTCACCACGACCAGCGCGACGATCCCGGGTGCCGCGCAAGGCCGCACGCTAGCCGCGACCGTGTTCGCGCCCGGCGGCGGACCGATGCCTCGCCCGCTCGTGATCGTGTCGCCAGGGTTTCAAATGCAACGCGCGCAGTACACCTCGTACGCGCAGCACCTCGCGAGCTGGGGCTTCGTCGTCGTGCTCACCGATTACGCCGAGTCCGGCTTCTTCATCGACCACGCGCGGATCGCCGCGGACGTGCCCGCCGTGATCGACTGGGCGCTCGCACAGTCAGCGCTCGCGATCGATGCGACGCGGATCGCGAGTGCCGGCCACTCGCTGGGTGGCAAGATCAGTGTGTTCGCGGCGACGCTCGATCCACGGCTCCGCGCGGTGGTCGGGTGGGATCCGGTCGACTCGAACAACCCTTCGGTCGCACCCGAGAAGATGACGACGCTCGGGGCCGCCGTCGCCGTCGTCGGCGAGACCACGAATGGCAGTGGTGGCGGCATGCCGTGCGCGCCGAGCGCCGACAACTTCGCTTCGTTCTATGCCGCGGCGAAGTCACCGGCGCTCGCGATCACGGTGACCGGCGCCGATCACATGGACTGGGTCGACGACCCGTCGTGCTCGCTGTGCGGTTTCTGCTCGCCGGGCACGGCGAATCCGGCGATCGCGCGCACCGTGACGCGGCGGCTGAATGTCGCCTGGCTGCGACGCCACCTGCTCGCCGATACGACCATGGATAGCTGGCTCACCGCACCGCCGGAGCTGGCCAGCGGCGCCGTCGCGATCCAGCACAAGTAGATAGTGCCGGTTCCCAGTTATGCTCGCCGGGTGGAGCTGCTCAAGATCGGCGAGCTCGCGAAGCGCACCGGCGTGCCGATCGCGACGCTCAAGTTCTACCTGCGCGAAGGCCTGATCGCGCCTGCGAAGAAGACCGGCCGCACGATGGCCTGGTACCACCCATCGACGGTCGATCGCATTCGATCGATCCGCGAGCTGCAGGATCGCCAGTTCCTGCCGCTCGAGCTGATCCGCAAGTCGATCGATCGCGCCGATGCAGCGACCGACGATCACGCAATTGCCGAAGGCATCGCCGAGGTGCTGATCCGGCGCGGCGGCAAGCGCTCGCGAAGCCGCGCCGAGGTGCTCGCGCACGGCGCGCAGGAGGCCGAGCTGGACTGGCTGCAACGCAGCGGGCTCGCCGTGCCCGACGCCGATGGTTGCTATCGCGGCGACGACCTCGCGCTGCTGTCGACGCTAGGCGGTGCACGGCGCGCGGGGCTCGCCGCCGAGATGCTGCCGTTCGCGATCCTCGGCGACTACGTGCGCGCGCTCACCAAGCTCGTCGAAGTCGAGCTCCGTGTGTTTCGCGCCGGCGTGATCGGCCACGCGAAACCGAGCGAGGTCGCCGCGCTGACGAAGTCAGCCACCGAGCTGTCGGAACGCCTCGTCCTGCTGCTACGCCGCAAGCTGCTCCTGCCGACGCTGAGCCGGCTGGTCACCGAGCGGACACCGCGCAAGCCGAAGCGACGCAAGCGCAGCTAGCCGCATCCGTCGACGCCGACGCGCTCCGGTTAGAGGCTGCAGTTGTTCGGCGCACTGGAGCGGCATCGGCTCATGTTGTTGCAGTTCACGGCAGCTCCATTTTCGTCGGGCGGACACGGATTGTTCGCGTCACAGGTCGGGCTGCAGATGGTGAAGTTCTGCGTGCCGTAGAACCGGCACTGTAGCCCCGTCATACAGTCGCTGAAGTTTGTCGTGTCCGCGCACTTGTCATACGCGCGGCCGTCACACACGCGCGACGGTGGCGGCGCATCGGCCTGCGTCGCAGGCTCATCTCCACCGCAAGCGAACG
>DATDCH010000796.1:0-16434 GCA_036524455.1 Kofleriaceae bacterium
CTGATCCACCTTGCCGAAGAGGTCCCCGGCGTCGAGGGGGTCGACGGCATGGAGATCCGGGACGAGCTGCGCAACGTCGGTGTCGAGCACCTCCGCCTCGAAGACGACGAGCTACCGTTCCTCGTTCACGTTCACATCGCGGAGAAGGTCCGCGACGACATCAAGTAGACAATGGTCACCGAAGCGCTCAATCGAAAAGTCGTACGGGTTCCCGATGTCGTCGGGCGCCCGCTCGAGAAGGCGCGCATTCTGCTCGAGGACACAGGCCTTCAGCGAGTCGTCGTGCTGTATCGCGAGAGCTACGAGGATCGCGACACCGTGCTCGAGCAGCGGCCCACGCGCGGCCAGATGGTCTACGAGACCACCGAGGTAACGATCTGGGTCGCACGCCGCGGCTACCTCGAGCACTTGCCGGCGATCTATCGCCGCAGCGACGCAGTCGGCCGCAACCTGGTGCGCGACGTGTGCTTCGTGTTCGAGCACATGTTCGACTCCATCGATCAGAACCTGACCGACGGCTGGCGGTTCTACGATCCACACGTCGCGCCGCCCGAGTTCCTCGATTGGCTCGCGCGCTGGACGGCGTTTACCGTCGATCTCGATTGGCCCGAGGAGCAGCGGCGCGCGCTGATCAAGCGTGCCGTCGACCTCTATCGCATTCGCGGCACCAAGCGCGGCCTCACGCTGTTCTTGAAGCTGTTCACCGGTCACGAGCCCGACATCAAAGAGAACGAGTGGCCGTTCAAGGGGTTTCGCGTCGAGGGTGAGGACGCGGAAGAGGGCGCGCGCATCGCGCTCGATTCGGTGGTGCTACCGCCGGTCGAGCTGGCGCACTGCTTTGTCGTGACGATGCCGATCAAGTTCGAGGACGTCACGCCGGAGATGGTGATCCGCATCCACAACATCATCCAGCTCGAGAAACCTGCGCACACGCATTACTACCTGCAGTTCACGGAAGAGAAGGGCGAGGTCGAGCTCCGCGAGTTCTTCGCGATCGGCCTGCGTTCCGGCATCGGCATCGGTGCAGAAGTCGTTACTTCCGACGAGGAAGACCAATGAGCGAGCAAGTCCAAGGATTCAAGCGCATCAACTTCTTCAAGGGGTTTCTGACCACCGAGAAGGACTGGAACGACGCCGAGCGCTATCACATCGACAAGCGGCGTCTCCACAACAAGATGATGCACTCGCCGGGTGTCGTGCACGGCTTCTCGGGTGACTTGCGCGTGACCGCTCGCGCGCGCGGTGACCTGTCTGTCGAAGTGCAGCCCGGCTACGCGATCGACGGCATGGGGAACGACCTCATGATCCACGACGCGACGATCCGCAACATCTCGCTCGAAGAGTTCAAGCTGCCGCAGACGATCTACATCGTGCTGCGCTACTACGAAGAGCTCACCGACTTCATCGCGTACAAAGAGAACCTCGAGTACAAGGGCCACCGCCGCGTGCTCGAGAGCTGCAAGGTCGAGCTGTCGCAGACCGAGCCGGACATCACGCGCGAAGTCGAGCTCGCGCGCATCCACCTCGAGAAGGGCGTCAACCGGATCCGCGACGCGCGCGATCTGCACAACCCCGCGCCGAACGAGATCGACATGCGCTACGTGCAGCGCGGTGGCCTGTCCGGCTCGATGCTGCCGGGCTTTCTGCGGCTGCGCCTCGAGAATCTACTGATGCAGGTCCGGCGCGGCTCGCTCGAGTACACGCGCCGCGGCGTGATCGCAGCGCACGACGTCGTGCAGGCCTGCAACACGGCGCTGATGATGCTCTACGCGAACCTGCTCGACCTGCGGAATGTGTTCGACATCTTCAAGCTGATCATCGAGTGCGAAGGCGAGCTGTCGCTCGACATCGATGTTCATCACCCGACGATCGCGGCGAAGAAGGAGTTCTCCGAGTACCGCCGCCAGGTCGAAATCCTGCGCGGCCTACTCGCGGAGAACAAGAACAACATCGAGGCGTTCCAAAACCTCCTGTCCTATCAGGCGAAGTGCGCCGAGATCGCGCTCGCGGCGGTCGCGGGCGAAAAGGCGGTGCTCGTCGCGCCCGAGGAGAAGAAGGAGCAGAAGGCGATCGACATCAAGGACTGGGAGGGCGTCAAAGTCATGCCTCAGCCCAAGCCGCAGATGGACCTCGAAGGCACGACCTGGGTGCTCGTCGACGAGATCGAGATCCTCAACAAGGAATCGGAAGACAAGCACATCTTCACGATCAAGGAGGCGAAGGACTCGTACCGCTCGCGGCAGAAGCTCAAGTACCCAGACGGCACGACCGTCGAGGATACCGGTCGCGCGCACGTCGATGGCTACACCGAGTTCAAGCTGCTCAACATCACGCCGGGTCGCCCTGTGGTCATCCTGCGCCGCATGGACTACGTGTACGGCGATTACGAGATCGAGCTCAGCGTCAACGGCAAGAAGGCCGCGATCGTGTCGTGCACCGGCACCGATCGCGTGCATCGCTGGCGCAACTGGCCCGGGATGATTCCCGCCGAAGCCGTCACCGACAGCTCGCTGCTGATCCGTCAAGGGTCAGTGACTGCAGGACGCGACATCAACATGTTCCACATCTGGGTCTATCAGCCGAAGTAAACCTGCGGGTGCTAGACTAGGCACCGCTCGGGGACGCCATGTTCTTCCGATATCTCGACTTCATCTTTGCCCCCTTCCGCGCGATCCGAAACAAGGTGATCGGCGTGCAAATGATGAAGGGCAACATTGCCGTCGACGCTCGGCGCGCGAAGGCGATGGGGAAACGCGGCCAGAACATGGCGTCGAATGCGAACCAAAAGGTTCAGCAGTACGGCGGGCAGCCAGGTCAGCAGCCCGGCGCGCAGCAACAACAAGCCGGACAACCGCAGCAGGGCTATCCGCAGCAGCAGGGATATCCGCAGCAGGGTTATCCGCCGCAGGGTTATCAACAGGGAGCGCAGCAGATGCAGCCAGGAATGCCGCCAGGACCAGGAATGCCGCCCGGCATGCCGGGCGCACCAGGAATGCCGGGGATGCCCGGTGGCGCGCCGGGTGCGCCGACCGCAAATCCGCCAGTTCGTACGACCGGGTTCTGGATCTTCAAGAAGAAGTTCTGCACGCAGTGCGAGCAGCAACTCGACAAGACGTGGGACGCGTGTCCGTTCTGCGCGCAAATCGCACAGCAAGCAGCGGCGGCGCCGGCGAAGCTACAGAAGCTGAAGACGCAGGCGCTCGTGATCGATCCGAGCGGCATCGGTGGCGTTCAGCTGCTCGGCTGGGTCATCCCGCTGCAAGGTCCGCAAAAGGGCGAGCTGTTCACCCTGACGCCGGTGACGGTCATCGGCACCACGCCAGACTGCACCATCTGTCTGCAAGACAAGTTCATGTCGAGCAAGCACGCCGAGATCAAAGCCGAGAACGGCATGTGGGTCTTGCGTGACACCGGCTCGACGAACGGCACCTACGTCAACAACAAGCGTGTCGATCGTCACGAGCTCGTCGACAACGACTTCATCAAATTCGGCTCGGCGATGTGCAAGTTCAAATCGCTATGAGAACCCGCGCACACTTCCTCGTCTTGTTCCTCGCTTTGTTCGTCACCGTGCGTAGTGCGCATGGGGAGGGCGGCGGCGTCATCCTCCAGGTCAAGCCCGCGGATCCCGCGGACCCGAAGCGAAAGGGTAAGGCGCCGCAGATCGAAGCGACGATCGTGAGCGGGCCGAACGTACCGGCCGAGAAGCTGACGCTCTCGACGTCGCACAAGAACCAGAAGATCACGATGAAGGCCGAGAAGACGCGCCCGTACGCGGAAGGTACCGAGACGCTCGCGGTCGCGCTCGTGATCATGGGCCAGGAAATCTGGATCGGTAACGACGACTACGAGCAAGACGAGAACGCGAAGTACGCCGGCGTGATCAAGAACCTGTCGCAAGCCGTCGACAAGCTCCAGCTCGCCAACGCCGGCCCGACCGGCAGCAAGGGCATGGTCGTCTCGTACTCGACGGGCGCCGAGATCAAGGTCGCGATGGGTGACCTCAAGCTCATCACCGGCGCCGCGCTCGGCAGCCAGAAGGACTATCACGGCAAGATCGGCACCGACATGGTGTCGGGTATCAAGGTGGCGATCAGCGAGCTGACGAAGGCGGGGACCGCGCGCAAGGCGTTGATCGTCGTCGGTGATGGCAACGACACCAACAACGAGACCGCCAAGTCGGTGCTCGCCGACCTCAAGAAGCAGACGAAGGATCAGAACATCCAGGTGTTCGCGATCATCTACAAGTCGCCGGTGTCGAGCGAAGGCAACGTGATCACGACGCTGGTCCCGACCGCGAAGCCGGTGAACTCCATCGACGGCATCTCGAGCGAGCTCGGCTCGATCCTCGCGCGTCTGTCCGATCGGTACTACGTCACGTTCATGGGCTACGACCCGGCCACCAAGCAGGGCCTGCCGTGGGACGGCAAGGAACACGACCTCGTCGTCAAGATCGATCAGCAGGAGCTCGAGGCGGTCGGGCTGGTGCTCGCGCCGGTGTGGAATCCGCCGAAGACCGGTGGCGTCCCGTGGCTCGTGATCATCCTCGTGGTCGTCGGCTTGCTCCTGCTCATTATCATCGGCGTGAAGGTGTTCGGCAGTAAGCCGGTTGAAGCGCCGGCGCCGATGCCGATGCAGATGCCGATGATGGCGGCCCCCGAAGCACCGAAGCCTGCGGGTCCGATGAAGACCGTGATGATCGGTGCAGGTGGCGATCAAGACGGCTTCCCGATCGTCGGCTGGCTCGTCGCGATGAACGGCCAGGACGCGTACAAGACGCAGCGCCTCAAGCCCGGCATGACAAAGATCGGAACCGCGCCGCCGGCCGACATCGTCGTCAACGACGGCTTCATGAGCACCGAGCACTGTCACATCCAGAGCTCGCCTGCCGGCTTCGTGCTCGTCGACATCGGCGCCACGAATGGTTGCTACGTCAACGATCGGAAAGTTCAAAAGCACGAGCTCGTCGACAACGACACGATCACGCTCGGCAAGACGAACTTCAAATTCAAGTCGATCAACTAGGGTCATGTCGAACGGCGCGCTCATCGGCTTGATCGTCGGCGGCGCCGTCCTGGTGCTCCTCGTGATCGGCATTGCGGCCGCGAAGAACGCGAAGCCGAAGCAGCAGAAGCACTGCGGCGGTTGCCGGCGCGTGATGCTACCGGCGTGGACGAAGTGTTTGTTCTGCGGCTGGGCGCCGGTTGCGCGGCTCGAGTTCATCCTCGGGCCGATGGCGAACCAGACGCTGCCGCTCTCCGAAGAAGTGACGACGATCGGCTCGGTCGCGGGCAACACGGTCGTGCTCGCCGATCCGGCGGTGTCGCGCAAACACGCGGGCATTCGCAAGCTCGACGCGAGCTACGAGCTCGCCGACCTCGGCTCGACGAACGGCGTCTACGTCAACGGCCACAAGGTGCCGAAGAAGACGCTCGAGCCCGGCGACATCATCCGCGTCGGAAACACCGAGGCTGTCTTCAAGCGCGAGTAGGGATCCTCGTCGAGAAAGCCTTAGCCATACAGATAGCTAGCGGGCGGGAGTTTCGGAGGGGTCTGCGTGGTACGATGTTTCAACCTCAATGGCACGCCTGATTTTCCGGGACAGCCAGGGCCGGGAGGGAACGGTCGAGCTGTCACCGACCGACACCGTCTTTGTCGGCCGCGGCCTGGAGTGCGCGATTCGCACCGACGACGGCATGGTGTCGCGCCGTCACGCGCAGTTTCGCAACGAAAATGGTCGCTTCGTCGTCGAGGATCTCGGCAGCGCGAACGGCACGCACCTCAACAACGTGCGCGTTCAGAAGCAGGCGATCGGTCACACCGACATCATCCAGTGCGGTTCGCTCGTGATCCGATTCATCGACGAGGGTGGCGTCAACATCGTCCCGCAAGGCATGCCGCACGCGCCTGGCGCCGCACCGCCGCCGAAAAAGGGCGGCACGATGGTGCTCGATCGCGGCGACGGTCCACCGCTTCCCGGTGGCGTCGGTAGCGGCGGTGGCCCACCGGGCGGCGGCTTCGGGGGCCCACCGGCTGGTGGTTTCGGCGGTGGCGCGGGGGGCGGTTTTCCGCCGCCCTCGCCCGGATACGGTGGCCCGCCAGGTCCGGGCGGATTTCCGCCGCCGATGCCGAGCGCGGCTCCGTACGGCGCTCCGCCTGGCTCGCCGTATGGTGCACCGGGCGGTCCTCCGGGAATGCCGGGAGGAACGGCGGGTGGACCCATGTCGTCCGCATCGCTTGGCAACGCACCGACGGGATACGGCGGCCCAGCGGCAGGTGGCCCACCCGGGACTCCGGGCTACGGCGGTCCGCCGCGCGGCGCAGCACCCGGTCAGCCTGGTTATGGCGCTCCGCCGGGAATGCCTGGCGGAGGCAATCCACCCAATCTGCCGTATGGCGGTCCGCCCGGGACGCCCGGCAGCAGCGGTCCGCCCGGCAGTGCGAGCTTGTTCGGTAACAGTCGTGGTGGATTCGGTGGATCCGCGCAAGGTGCGGGCGGTTCGTCGCCGGGCCAGCCCGCGTACGGCGGTCCGCCGCCGATGCCCGGTGGTGGGAATCCTGGGTATGGCGGTCCGCCCGGAGTGCCGGGTGCATCGCAAGCAGGACCGTATGGCGCTCCGCCGCCGATGCCGGGTGCGCCCGGTGGTGGGTCGTACGGTGGTCCGCCGGCGATGCCAAACGATCGTCGCGATCCGAGCATGTTCGGTCGCGGTGGTGGAACGGCCGCAGGGCGTCCAGCCGACGATGCCGAGCAGAAAGTCCTCGTCGATCTCGGGCTCCAATACGATCCGCAGAAGGCGGATGCCGAGCTCAAGCTGGTGCGCGCCGACCTCGCGAAGGCTTCCGCGAATTACGAGCGCGAGGTCGCCGACGGCAAGCGGATTCGCGCCGAGGCCGCATCGCTACGCGAGCGGATCGACGAGCTGAAGGCCGCGGTCAAAGATCGCGAAGAACAAGTTGCCGCACACGATCGCGTTGCCGACGAGCTGCGTGACGAGCTCCAGCAGATGCGCAGCGAGATGAGCAAGATGCGCAACGAGATGGGCGCGATGGCCGAAAGCATCGCGACGCGCGAGCGCCAGGCCGCGCGCGCGCAGGAAGACGCGACGAAGATCCGCGAGGACATGGAGGACTTGAACCGCCAGCTGATGGAGCTGTCGCGGACCAAGGACGAAGGCTGGAAGAAGCTCAACCAGCAGCTCACCGAGATCGAGCACCTGCGCGAGGTGATCAACGAGCAGGAGCGCATGCTCGAGGAGCGGCGCGTCGGACTGATCTCGCAGGAAGAAGTGATCAAGGAGCTGCGCGTCGACAAGGAGCGCACGTTCAAGCAGGTCGCGAGCCTCAAGGCGGAGCGCGACGAAGCCGCGACCCAGGCGTCACGCATGGCGGCAAATATCAGCGCGGTCGAAGAAGAAAACCGCCGACTCGGCAAGTTGCTCGTCGAGGCGCAGAGCGATCAAGCGCGCGGCGGCGGCCAAGGCGATCACATGATGCGGTTGACGACCGACATGAAGGATCTGCGCGTCGAGATCAAGAAGCTCGAAGCCGATCGCGAGCGCATCACCGAGCAGTACGAGCGCGCCGAGCGTGATCGGCAAAAGCTCGAAGGTCGGCTCGCGCAGGTCGAAGTCGAGCTGCAGGAAACCATGCACGCGAAGGTCGCTGCGGAGAGCGCACGCACGGTCGCGCAGGAAGCGCTCGCGAAGGCCGAAGTCGCGCGGCACAAGGCGGCCGAAGAAGCGCTCAACGCGGCGAAGGCGCGCGACCACGCTTCCACCGGCGGCGACGACGCGCGCCGCGAAGTCGACAAGCTGCGCAAGAAGGTCACCGACCTCGAGCAGATCGCGAAGGCTGGGCCTGCCGCCGGTCCCGACCCGGCGGAGTTACAGCGCGAGCGCGAGGCGGCGGATCGCGCGCTCAAGGAAGCAATCTCGCGCGCCGAACAAGCCGAGCGCGCGATGAAGGGTCTCGAGGCCGCCGTCGAAGCAGCGAAGACCGACACGCAGAAGGCACGCGACGAAGCGAATCGCGCGAAGGCGTCGGCCGACTCGAAGGACAAGGCACTGATCGAAGCGGCAGGAGGCGCGCCGGCGACGGAGGTGAATCCCGAGATTGCCACACGCGCGCGTGAAGTCTACGAAGCGATCAACGACATCCTGTCGGAGATGCGCAACAACATGATCCTCGTGCAGGGCGAGCTACCGAACCTCAAGGCCGACGGCGAGACGATGCAAGCCGTGACCGATGCCGTCGAGGCGCTCGTCGATAGCGCGGAGACCGCAAAGGGTGCGCTGCGCGGGCTGCGTGATTTAGCGGAGACGAAGTGAATGACGATCGTGCACAAGCGCAGCAGTAAGGCGGAGATCGAGGACCTCGTAAAGGCGCGCTATTCGCTGATCTGGATCACGTCCGCGGAAGAGCAGCGCGTCGAGGAACAGATCCGCAAGCTGTGCGTCGAGCGCGAGATGCGGCTCGAAATCTGGTCGATCACCGAGGGCTTCAAGACGGTCGCAAACGGGCAGGGCACGCGCGACGTGAAAGATCCGATGAAGGCGATCGATCACGTGATGCGCAGCGAAGGACGCGCGCTGTTCGTGCTGCGCGACTTTCATCCGTTCTTGAAGGAGCCGGCGGTCGTGCGGCGCTTGCGCGATGCCGCGACGGAGCTGCGCAAGACGAAGAAGAGCCTGATCGTGCTCTCGCCGATCACGAAGATTCCGCCGGAGCTCGAGAAGAGCATCAGCGCGGTGCTCGACTGGGAGCTGCCGAACCGCGCCGAGATCGAGCAAGCCGCGCGCAAGGTGTTGCCGAACCTGCCGGCCGCGACGCAACAGGTGATCGAGAGCGACCCGACGTTCATGGAACGCGTCGTCGAAGGCGCGCTCGGGCTCACGCTCGTCGAGGCCGAGAACGTGTTTGCGAAGAGCGCAGTGCGCACGCACACGTTCGACCTCGAGACGATCCTCGAGGAGAAGAAGCAGATCATTCGCAAGAGCGGTCTGCTCGAGTACTACGAGCATCGCGAAGAATTCTCCGACGTCGGCGGCATGGAGATCCTCAAGGACTGGCTCGTCAAGCGGCGCAACGCGTTCAGCTCGCGCGCTCGCGATTTCGGCTTGCCGCTGCCGAAGGGCATCTTGCTGATCGGCGTGCCGGGTACCGGTAAGTCGCTCACCGCGAAGGCGGTCGGTGCGCTGTGGCAGATGCCGCTGTTGCGCCTCGACGTCGGCAAGATCTTCGGCGGTCTCGTCGGCAGCTCCGAGGAGAACATCCGCTCGGTGATCCGCACGTGCGAGGCGGTCGCGCCCGCGATTCTGTGGATCGATGAGCTCGAGAAAGGCTTCTCGGGCACGCAGTCGTCGGGGCAAACCGACGGCGGCACCACCTCGCGCGTATTCGCGTCGTTCATCACGTGGCTGCAGGAGAAGACCTCGCCCGTGTTCGTGATCGCGACCGCGAACAACGTGCACGCACTGCCGCCCGAGCTGCTGCGCAAAGGTCGCTTCGACGAGATCTTCTTCTGCGATCTGCCCGACCGCGAGGACCGCCGGCAGATCATGGACATTCACCTGCGCAAGAAGAACCGCGACCCAGGTCAGTTCGACATGGACAAGATCGTCGACGCGACCGTCGATTACTCGGGCGCCGAGCTCGAGCAGATCGTGATCGCGGCGCTCTACGACGCGTTCGACAGCGGCAACGACCTGACCACCGAGGGTTTGCTCAAGACCTGCGCCGAGATCGTGCCGCTCGCGATCACGATGCGCGAGATGATCGAGACGATGCGCGAGTGGGCGCGCACGCGCGCTCGCATGGCGTCGTCGCGTGCGAAGGCTCCGAAAAAAGAGGGCTGGATGGCACGCTACGGCGCACCGACGCAGAACCTCGGCGACAAGGGCCCTGAGCCCGGTGACGACGACACGCGGAAGCTAGAGCTCTAAAAAGCCGTACACTGGGAGACCCATGTCGCATTTCACGAAGTGCGCGCTCAAGATGACCAATCTTGCGGCGCTCAAGAAGGCGCTAGCCGACATGCAGCTGAAGTTCACCGAGGCCGAACAAGGCCAGTCGGTGATGGTGCGCGGCTATCGCGGCGACAAACTGCAGGCCGCGATCTCGATCGACATGGGCCGCTACGACATCGGCGTGATCGACAACCAAGACGGCACGTACGACATCACGGCCGACTGGTGGGGCGTCGAGACGACGAAGGGTGTTTCCGAGGAAGAATTCAAAAACACGCTGTCGCAAAAGTACCAGTACCACAACGTCAAACAGGCCTGCGAAGAGAAGGGCTACGCGGTGGAAGAGGAAGTGAACGAGGAAGACGGCTCGATTCGCCTTGTCGTTCGAAAGTGGGTGAGCGAATGAGGAAGCAAGACATCGAAATCGTCATCAACCCGAAGGGCGAAGTGACGTTCCAGGTCAAAGGCGTGAAGGGCGGCAGCTGCCTCGACGAGACGAAATTCTTGGAGGCCGCGCTCGGCGGCGACGCGGCGGTCGTCGATCAGCAGAAAACCAGCGAATTCTACGAGCAATCCGAAGGTTACGTGGAGCAGTCGGCCGGGGAAGGCAACGACGAGTAACGTCGTAGAATGAGCTAGCGTGTCGACCGAGCAACCCAACGAGCCCACCGAGGAGCAGCAAGAAGAGCTCTCCGACGAGCTCGCGCGCAAATACGATCCCGAGCGTCTGCTCCAGATCGTGTCGCGCAAAGCGGGCCGCGGCGAATCGCTCGATGCTTCGCTGCGCGCGAAGTACGAAAAGCGGTTCGGCGTCGACCTCGGTCACGTGCGCCTCATCACCGGCGAGTTCGCCGAAGAGTTCAACCGCAAGCGCGACGCGTACGCCGTCACGGTCGGCTCGACGGGCATGATCCTCATGGGCAACTCGCCCGACAAGGCAGCAGGCACGCGTGCAGGTGAAGCGCTGCTCGCCCACGAGCTGACGCACGTCGCGCAGGCCCAACGCGGCCTGCACAACCGCGGCCGAGCCGAAGACTTCACGCACGCCGACGAAATCGAGGCGCATGAAGTCGAGCACGAAGTCGAGCAGGGCGACCCCGAGGGGCAGGGCGCCCAGCACGCCACGCTGGATGCGATGCAGGCTGAGAAGGCCTCCGAGGAGAAGCTCAAAGACAAGCTCGAGAAGATCAGGGCGCGCGTCATCGAGATGATGGGCGAAGCCACGCGAAACCAGTACATGCGCAACGGCGTCACGCGTCGGCCCTGATCCGGGTATCCTCCTCGGGTGACTGACGGAAGCGCCGACGCAGGCGTCGTGCAATCGCGAGTGCAGCTCGAGCGGCTGGTCGCCGACGACGAGCTCGCGGGTCGCACGATCGCAGGCTTCGCGGCGCCATCGGTCGGCCTGCGCTCGGTCGATCTCGACAACGTCACGATCGAACGCCTCGATCTGCGCGGATGTGACGGCGAAGACAGCCGACTCGAGCGCGCGGAGCTGCGCCACTCCGATCTGCGCACGTCGCAGTGGAAGGGCGCGCTGTGGAATCGCGTGCGCGCGAAAGACTGCGACCTCACCGAGCTCGATCTCTCGGGCGCACAGCTGCTGCGCTGCGAGCTCGGCCCAGTCCGCATGGCGCGCGTGCGCTTTCACAAGGCGCGCATCCAGGACACGACGTTCAAGGAGAGCGAGCTCTACGCCGCAGACTTCGCGGGCGCGATCGTGATGAAGTGCGTCTTCGAAGGCTACGAGCACGCGACGGTCTCGCTGTCGCGTACCGACTGGACGGGCGCGACCCTGTTCGACGTCGATTTCAAACGCGCGAACCTCTACGGCGCGACGTTCCGCAACGCGGTGCTCGTGCGCTGCGATCTGCGCGGCGTAAACCTGTGCGGCGCGGATCTCACCGGTGCTCGGTTCGTCGGCTGTGAAACCACGGGCGCCGATCTCGACGGAGCTACGTTCTAGGAGTCGTCATGCCTTCTCGTCCTGACCTTCGCGAGCTCGCAGCCCACGTCAAAGACGCGTTCGGCGAGCTGGATCGCGAGACGCTCCTCGACATCCTGACGTTCGTCGTCAAGGAATACGTCGTCGAGGGTCCGCCGCCGATGCTCGTCCATCAAGCGGAGACGATCGCCGAGCTCAAAGGCCTGACGTTCGCGCAGCTGATCCAAGCGCTGCAGACGCGCTGCGACCATCCCGAGCTAGCGATGTTTGCGGTCGATGGCGAGCAAGTCAGCGTGCGCGTCGGCGGTGTCATGCAGCCGCTACTCGCTGCGCGTCAACCGCTCGGCGCGCCCGCCGCTGCAGAGCTGCCGCGGCCACAAGCCGGCGTGCGCGTCGTCGAGACCACCTTGCAGCAACGGCCCGCGCCGCCCGCACCCGCGCAGCAAGCCGCGCCGCCGCCTGCTCGCGGGCTCGCCATCCGCGGTCGTCCGCAAGGCGACGCCGCCGAAGGCGCACCGCCGCAACCACCACAAGCGACGCAGCCGCCAGGGCCGCAAGGTCAGCCTGCGCAAGGCCAGCCTGCGCCCGGTCAACCGCAACCCGGTGCGCCCGAGCAGAAGGACAAGCCTGAAGGTTCCGGCGACGATGCGTCCGCGCGGTTCTCGCTGCTGGAGCTCGACTAGGTGTCGGCGCAAGCGCGTCGCTACTACGAGCGTGGCATGCAGGCGCTCGACTCGGGCGATCTCGAGACCGCACAGCAGCAGCTGTCGAGCGCACTCCAGCTCGCGCCGAACTTCGGCAACGCGACGTGCGCGTACGCGGTCGCGCTCGCGAAGGCTGGTGATTGCCCGCGCGCGGCATCGGTTCTGCGCGCCGGCATTCCGCGCGCCTTGTCACGGGTGTCAGCCGCCGCGATGCACGCGACACTCGGCGACGTACTCGTGCTCGGCGGCGATTTCTTCGGCGCCGAGGATGCGTTCAATGCGGCGGCGCAGACGCCGGGCTTCGAAGCGCGCGTTGCATCGGGGCTCGCTCGGGTCTATGCACGCCTCGGTCGCTATCGCGATATGGCGCAGCAGCTCGCCCGTGCGGCTGCGGTGAAATAGCTCGGCGAACACGCGCCTCGTCATCGCCTGCAATCCCTCGCTCGATCCAGCGCGTGGGGGTTTCCCAGCCCGACGGGAGACCGGGGATCGGAAGCGTCAACCGAGCGCCGGAGATCGTATAGGGCAGCGGCGGCATCTCCGGCGGGCAGTCGTAGTCGACCGTCGCCACATGGGGGAACGACGAAAAAAATGTCGCGGTCACGTGACCAGGCGTTCGTTCGAACACGACCTGCTCGAGCAGCCCGGCGGGCGAATACGCGGTCTCGCTCGCGATGCCGAGCAGGCCGTGCTCGACGACAACCAGGAGTTGTACCCGCTGAGCCGGATCGCGATCGACGTATTCGATCAGGCGGCCGGCGCCGTCCCACGTGTAGCCGTGATAGTGATCGCGATCCGCGTTCGCAGGCTCGACATACCTGTGCACGTCGACGATGTGCTGCCCGGCCCAGGTGTAGTCGGCAACCTGCTTGATGCGCAGCGCGCCGTGGACCCACTCCTCCACGACGTGTTGCTCGAGCCGCCCGGTGTCGTCGTAGGTCCAGCGCAGCTCGGCCTCGCCCTGCGCGTCCTGCGTCCAGTACCGGACGAGCCGGTCATCCGACCACGTCCACCGCTGGACCTCCACGATCGTGTCGTACTCGATCGTGCGCGTTGCGATGTGGCCGTCGTCGCCGTACTCCCAGACGGTTTGGAGATCGGCGAAGAAACTCGACTGCATGTGCGACGCGACGATTCGCCCGGCCGCATCGTAGCGATAACGCGTCGTCGACCGTCCAATTTGGTCCTCGATCACGAGGCGGCCCTCCCGATCATAGCCGCGGCGAACGTAGGTTGTTTCGGATTCGTCGTCGCCGAGATAGTCGAGGCGAACGACCTCGCCTCGGCTATCGCGCCAGTGCGTGGTGGTTGCGGCCGTCGCGGTGTCGTCACGGACGACAACCGAGCAGCTCGGCGTGCCCCACCACCAGTCGACGCCCTCCGTGCCGAACCCTTGATCGTCGTCGGGCAACGGCGTGTGCGAATGGACGCCCGGGCAAGCGGTCAGCAGCAACACGATCGCGATCGAGCGCATTCCGTCTACTCTTGCAACGCGGAGGCCGGCCCAAGCTTACGAAGCCAGGTCGTGTGTTCGCGCTGAAGCTCGTTACCGCGACAGCGACGTCGCGTTGCCTGCTCGCGACGCGGACACGCTCACGGCGCCATGGTCGGGTTTGGCGAGTACCGCGTGCCGGTGATCGCGCCCTTGACCCACAGCACACCGACGCCACCACCGCCGCCGCCGCCGCCCGCACTGCTCGAAATGCGCGCGCCGCCGAGGCCGCCCGCAGAATTCGTCGCTGCACCGCGACCGCCTGCGCCGCCGTTCGTCGTCGGCGTCGCCGCGCCATCAGTGCCACCGACCCCGGCCGCGGCAAGCGCGGTGTAGCTCGTCGTCGAGCCGTCGCCGCCTGCACCGCCCGCGGTGCCAGTGCCGCCACCGCCACCGCCGCTACTGCCGTTCGCAGCGACGATGCCCGTCGTCGCGTTGATCGAGATCATCGGTGCGTCGAGCCCGATCATGCCGCCCGAGCCGCCACCACCGCCGCCGCCGCGCAAGCCGCCGCCGGTGCCGCCCGCGGCCGATGCGAAGATGGAACCTGTGATCGTGATCGTGTTGCCCGCGATGAGATAGATCGCACCGCCGCCATTGCCGCCGAGGCCACCTTGCGTGGTGCCGTTGTCGCCGCCGTCCGCGCCTTTGCAGCCACCGCGCAGGTACGTCGGCGTCGTGGTACCGCCGCCGACGCCCGCCGCAACTGCACCGATACCACCGCTGCCGCCGACGGTGCCGAAGCCTGCGCCGCCGCCACCGCCCGCGCCTGCCGTGCTGTTCTGGCCGACCGTGGGCATCTCGCACGCGGAGTCGTTCGCGCCCGCGCCGATCCGCGTGGTCGTGCGCGAGCTCGCGTCGAGCACGGCTGCGGCGGCGATCGTGATCGAATCGCTCGCGACCAGCACGAGCGGGCGGTTGCCGGTGACGATGTTCGCCACACCGGTGATGTTGATCGTGGTGCCACCGATGAGGCAGAGCTCGGGCCCTGCCACTTGGGTTCGCACGGCGTGGCAGCCGGTGTCGGTGTTGATCGCCGCCGCTTGGGCGAGCGGGGCGCTCAGCTCGGCATCGAAGCAGGCGCGCACGATGCTCGCGCCGTAGCAGAATTGGGGCGCGTCGATCGCCGCGTCGGCCCCTGCGTCCGGGCCGAGCGAGAAATTCTCGATGCCGAGAAGGCTGCTACACGCGGACACGCTGGTTAGCGCGGCTGCGAGGCACACATGGCGCCACACGAGACCAAGGTTATCACGCCGAGAGCCCGCTCGTGGTTTTGTGGTTTATCATCGGGCTGTGTACGAGGTCGGAAGTCTCGTCGCAGGTAAGTACCGCATCGAACGCATCCTGGGGACGGGCGGGATGGGTGTGGTGGCGGGCGCAACCCACCTGCAGCTCGGGACCGCGGTTGCGCTCAAGTTCTTGCACGACGATTTGACGCAGAACCGCAGCGTGGTCGAGCGCTTCACGCGCGAGGCGCAATCGTCGGCACAGCTGCGCGGCGAGAACGTGTGTCGTGTGCTCGACGTCGGCACGACCGAGACCGGTCATCCGTTCATCGTGATGGAGCTGCTCAACGGGCAGGATCTCGGCTCCGTACTGAAGGCGAGCGGCGCGATCGCGATACCGACCGCAGCAGAAGTGATCATGCAGGCGTGCATCGCGCTCGGCGAAGCGCATCAGCAACGGTTCGTGCATCGCGACATCAAGCCCGGCAACTTGTTCTGGACGCAGCGGCCCGACGGTAGCGCGCTGATCAAAGTGCTCGACTTCGGCGTCGCGAAGGCGCCCGAAGAGCTCAACTTCAACCTGACGCAGACGCAGAACGTGATCGGCTCGCCAGGCTACATGTCCCCGGAGCAGCTCAAGTCGAGCAAGACCGTGGACGCGCGCAGCGACATCTGGTCGCTCGGCGTCGTGCTCTACGAGCTGGTATCAGGACACAAACCGTTTCACGCGGAATCGATCACCGAGCTCGCGCTCCGTGTCGCCATGGACCCGACGCCACCACTGCCGGGGGTGCCGGCGTCGTTCGAGTCGGTGATCTTGCGCTGCCTCGAGAAAGAGCCGCAGCGCCGGTTCAAAGACGTCGGCGAGCTCGCGCAGGCACTCGCACCGTTCGTCGGGCCGGTGCGCGGTTCCGAGCTCTCGTATGCGGTGGCACGCATGCTGCGCGGCACTCAAATGATGGCCGTGGCGCCACCCGGCGCAAACACACCGACGACGTTGCGCGGTGCGAACGGTGTTGTCGCGCCGAGCGGCATCAGCACGCGGAGGAGCTGGCGCGTGCCCACGATCATCGGGTCCGGTGCAGCCGTCGGTATCGCG
>DATDCH010000797.1:0-4574 GCA_036524455.1 Kofleriaceae bacterium
GGCACGTTGATGCCGTGGGAATCGACCTACAGTGGCGTTATGTGAAGGTTAGTCGGGCAGCTCGCTGACCAGCAGGGCGCCGCTCGCGAACGAATCACCGCAGTTGCTGGTTGTAGGAACCGTTCCCGCGCTGACGCAGGACGGGACATTGCCCGGGGTGAGGAGATAGCGAGGAGCTCCTTCCGATGACACGCACCGGGCGCCGTTCGGCGTCCATTCGCCCTCACTCAGCCACGACTCGGTATCGGCCTGGAGTCCGAGGTTGTCGTAGATGTTCAGGGTCGTGCCATCGACCGTGTACGCGTGGCCGTCGCCGCAGTAGTCACCGCGGAGCAGCCGGGTACAGGCCGCGAGGTAATCGGCGTGCCCGGACCACGGCTTGTAGCCCATCTCGACGCACTTCGCGACGGTCTTGCCGCGGCACGCGAACGTCTGCTGGGTCGAGCTCCCGCTGTACGTCGCGGTTGCGAGGTTCCACGTGCCGGGCACCGCGATGGCGAGGATCGGCGCGCCACCATCGAGACCGCACAGCGGCTGCCAGCCGTTGTCGCCCGCGATCGAGATGCCGTACATGCCGACGTCGCTGTTCGACCCGGTTCCCTGCGTCGCGCTGTCGATGCGAAGAGCGACCTCGCCGCCGTTCGACAGACCCGCGGTCCACGTCGAGCCGACGACCTCGGCGAGCGACGTCCCGTTGAGCGAGATGCCGTTCAGCGAGATGCCGTTGAGGCTGATCCCGTTGAGCGAGATGCCGTTGAGGCTGATCCCGTTGAGCGAGATGCCATTCAACGAGATGCCGTTGAGCGAGATGCCGTTCAACGAGATGCCGTTGAGCGAGATGCCATTATTGATTTCTGAGTGCTGCGAGGTTTGCGAGGCTGTGGGTTCTTCGTGGTCGTCGAACGCACAACCTGACAACACCAAGCTCGCAACTGCGGCTCGATACACTGTGTTTGTCATTGCACGTCTGACTCGACCAGTCCGTGGCCGCGAACGGGCAGCGATCGGGTATTGTCGAATCCATGACTCGACTCACCTGGATCTTCGTAGCGGTGCTTGTCGGTGGATGCGGGGACGACGGCGAAGAAGTCGATCGGCTGGGCATCGGCGCGCAGTGCACCGACTCCGAACAATGCAATGTCGACGACGGTCAGAGCTGCCTCCTCGGCTTCAAGGGCGGCTATTGCGGGCGCATGGGATGTACGGCTGATCTCGATTGCCCGGCGCTGTCGGCGTGCATCGCTCACACCGATGGCGTGAACTACTGCTTCCGGACCTGCGTCGACAAGCCCGAATGCAACGTCAACCGCGACGTCGACAACGAGTCGAACTGCTCCTCGAGCGCGACGTTCGTCGATCCCCAGAACGGTCGCAAGGCGTGTGTCCCGCCATCGGGCGGCTAGATCGATTACGCTCGCGGCGATGACCCGGCGACGAGCCTGGCACGTGCTGGTGGCGATCGTGATCGCCGCAGACCTCGCGCATGCGGCACCGAACGATCGCGTGGTGCTCGCCGATCCAGATCCCGAGCTCCTGCGCGCGGTGACGACCACGCTCGCGCCGTGGAAGTTCGAGATCGTCGTCGATCCGGTGCCGCCGGCGAACACCGGCGAGGCGCAGCGGCGTGCCGACGACCGCTCGGCGCGGTTCGTCGTGTGGCGGCGTGACGGCGATCTCGTCGTCTACGATCGCGAGCGCGGCGCGGCGGAGCATCGCGAGGGCCGCATCGGCGCGCTCGATCCGATCGATGCCGCGGCCGCAGCGCTGACCGTGAAGACGCTGATGCGCTTGCCGCCTCCGGGCACGACCGTGATCGGTCCGGTGGTCGAGGCGCCCGGCCCGACGATCCGGTTGCAGCTCGGTTCGGGCACGCGGTTCAACTCCGCGGCAACGGGCGTTCGGTTCGGCGGCATGGCCTCGATCCGGCCGTGGGGGAGCGGGCTCGGCTTCGGCGTCGCCGGCGATTTCGGAACGGCGACCGATCTCCAGCAGTCGGGCTTCCGCGGCTCGTGGAGCGACTGGGCGGTGATGGGCGTGGCCAGCTGGACGCACGAGCGAGCGCCGTGGCGGATCGAGCCGTTCGTGGCAGCCGGCGTGGTGCGATCTGCAGTCGATGGGACTGCGATGATGGAGATGATCGATCAGAAGGATCTGATCGGGACGGTGCGCGGAGGTGCGTACGCGGCGTGGCTGTGGAAACGATTCAGCGCGGGCGTCTCTCTGGCAGTCGAAGGCGTGACGAGCACCCCGACCTACACCAGGGCCGGCGCAGCTGCCGAGATCTTCGAGGTTCCCGCGGTCGGGGTCGCTGCAGGAGTGTTTGTCGGCACGGACCTCGGGCTGTAAGCCCAAGTTCGCTGCGACTTTTCTGAGCTGCCCCGCCACTATGTAATCCGTGGGGACGCCTGCCAAAGCGCGTGATCACGACCTCGCGCTTGCCCAGCGTGCGGCCGGCGGCGATCGCGAGGCGCAGCGCGAGCTGTTCCTGGCGCAGCGCAACGGTGTGCATCACGCGCTGTTCCGGATTCTCGGCTCGAATCGGGAGCTCGAGGATCTGGTCCAGGACGCGTTCCTCGAGATCTTTCGCGGCCTCGGTTCATTTCGCGGCGACAGCTCCCTCGCGCGCTGGTGCCAGACGATCGCGACGCGGACCGCGTACCTCTCGATCGGGCGGCGCAAGCCACCCTCGATCGATCTCGCGCTGGTCGAGGACGTGGTTCCGAACGATGTCGACACGCGCCGGCACGCGCAGGTTCGTCAGGCCGCGCGCCGGCTCTATGCCGCACTCGAACGCATCGAGCCCAAACAACGAATCGCTTTTGCACTCGCCACCATCGACGGTCGCTCGCTGTCCGAGGTCGCTCAGCTGACCGACAGCAGCGTTGTCGCCGTCAAGACGCGCGTGTGGCGCGCCCGCCGCGACCTGATGAAGCGCGCCGGCAAAGATCCCGTACTCGCGAGCTACCTCGAGGAGCTTGCAGGAGGTGAGCGATGACCGATGACAATCGTCTCGGACCGCCGCCCATCGAGCCACTCTCGGATCTCGCCTGGGGGCGAGTGGAGCGTGGGCTGTGGGCGCGGATGGATGGCACGCAACCGATCGTGCGCGCGGAGCCCCGGCGCTTCTGGCCGTGGGTCGTCGGGCCGATCGTCGCCGCGGCGGCCGTGATCGCGATCGTGTTCGCGCTGCGCGACACGCCGGCGCCGCAAGTTTTGCAGCTCGACGAGCCCGATAGCTCTCGCATGGTGACGAACGAGACGCCATCGGCGATCTCGTTCGACGATGTCTACATCTCGCTGGACGCGGCGAGCGCCATCGAGATGCGCCGCGCACTGGGCAATCGCCGCAGCGTCGTGCTCGAGCGCGGCGGCGCGTGGTTCACCGTCGGCGAGCGCGGTCCGCGCCCGGCCTTCTCGGTGATCGCAGGCGACACCACGGTTCGCGTCGTCGGCACTCACTTCCGCGTCGGCCGCTCCGACGAGCACGTCACCGTCGCGGTCACGCGCGGCACCGTCGAGATCGGATTCCGCGGCATCGTCGTGCGGCTCGGCCCCAACCAGAGCTGGAGCTCGGAGCGACCCGAGATCGTCGGCAGCGTGAAGGTCACCGCTGTCGAGCCGATCGTGCCGGCCGATCCGATCACGCGGCCGGGGAAGACGACGCGCCCGGCGAAGCCCGCAAAGGCGAAGCTCGAGTCGTCCACGACGACGAAGATCGAAACCAAGATCGACTCGACGCCGGTTGCGCCGCCGCTCTCGACGGCCGAGCGCGAGCGTGCGGCGTACGAGCGACTCGTCGCGATCGAGGTCACCGATCCGGCTTCGGCGCTCACCGGCTATATCGCGCTCGCCAAGGGCACGAGCCGCTGGGCCGAGGTCGCGTTGTTCGCTGCCGGCCGCCTTGCCACCGACCGCAAGGACTCGCGCGCCGCCGCGCTCCTCTCCACTTACATGCGCCGCTTTCCGAGCGGTGCGAATGTCGACGATGCACGCGAGCTGCTCGCTCGCCTCAAGGGAGAACCATGAAGAGCCTGATCCTCATCTGTTGTGCTGTGTTCGCGATCGCGTGTGGTGGCAAGAACGGGGGCAACACCGACGGTGGCGGCGGCGATGATGGCGGCGGCGGTGACGGCGGCCCGACCGTGGACGGTATGCCGCCCGCGGGCTGCACCGCACCCGTGCCGACGAACCCGCAGTGCTCGAACTGCATCGACGACGACAACGATGGCGCGATCGACGGCTACGACATTCACTGCTCCGGGCCGGCGGACAACGACGAGGCAACCTTCAAGACCGGTCTGCCCGGCGACAACGTCGACCCGAAGCACCAGGACTGCTTCTTCGACGGCGACAGTGGCGCAGGCAACGACGGCTGCGACATTCACACCTGCTGCATCCTCGGCGTCACCGACCCGACGATGTGCCCGTTCCCGGGCCAGTACGATCCGATGGCGTGCCCGCCACCGATCGGGACCACGCCACTGCCGACGATGTGCACCGAGGTCTGTGGTGCCGCAACTCCGCCGGGCTGCGACTGCTTTGGATGCTGCACGCTGTGCAACAGCGCCGGCCAG
>DATDCH010000798.1:0-3544 GCA_036524455.1 Kofleriaceae bacterium
GACCTCGATCGTCAACCCCGTCGTATCCATGCCGGCCGACGCGAGTGCTGCGTGTACGCGATCGGAGAGCTGCTGCTCGTCGGCATCGAGCGCGCGATGGCCGGCGTAGGCTTGCTTCACCTGCTCGTCGCTCGGCCGCCACGAGCCATCCGGCTCGGGCACGGTCGCGCGTGTGATTTCGTCGTAGGTCTTAGGTGGGGTCGGCATACAGCTCCTTCTCGCAAAGATACTCGTTTACAGAAACCGCGGCGGCGGCCCCTTCACCGGCGGCGACGATCGCCTGCAAGACATCGCGCGTAGCGTCGCCCGCAACGAACAGACCGGGCACGCTGCTCACGCCTCGTCGATCCACATCGACGCAGGATTTGTCATCGAGCGTGGCGCCGAGGTGCTCGGCGAGCTTCGACGCGGGACCGCCACCCAGGTGATAGAACAGCTTGCGTCGCCACACGCTGTCACCCTCGGCAAACACGAGCCGCACGCCATCGCGCTCGCGCTCGACGGAGCGCAGCTCGCGGTGTTCGACGCGAACATTGCGCGCGGCGAGCCTGCGGCGCACGTCGTCGGCGAGCTGCGGCCGCTTGTCTGCGCACAGGATGACGTCGTCGGTCCATTGACTGAGCAGCGACGCGAACGCCGCGCCGCGCTCGTCGGGATACGAGAATGCCGCGAGCGGTTGGTCGCGAACTTCCCACGCGTCGCAATACGGGCAGGGCACGACAAGCGTGCCGTGCAGCTCGCGCGCGCCGCCGATCGCTGGCAGCGTGTCGCGAAACCCGCTCGCGAGCAGGAGCGCCGTGCAGTGCAGCTCTTCGCCGCCCGCGGTGAGCACGGCAAAGCGCTCGCCGATCCGCCGCACCTCGACGATCGTTTGCGGCACGACCGTCACGCTCGGATAGCGCACGAGATCCGCGTGGGCGATCTTGCGTAGCTCGCGCGGCTCGATACCGTCGCGAGTCAGAAACCCGTGCATGCGGGGCGCCGGCCCATTGCGATAGTTGCCGTCGTCGAACAGCACGACGTCGCGGCGACACCGGCCGAGCAGCGTCGCTGCGGACAGGCCCGCGGGTCCACCGCCAATGATGACCACCTCGACTGAGCGCGCCGCCATGCCCCAGCTGGGTTGCATCACGCATTCCAGCCGAGCTGAGAGAGCTGCTCTCAGGTTAGAGCTGAGTCAGCGCGAGGTAAGCGCCCGCGCCGGCGAGATAGCCGAGCAGCGCGGGGAGCGACATATGGCGCACGTACCAGCCGAACGTGATGCGCTGGATTCCCATCACGGCGATTCCCGCAGCGGATCCGATAATCAGGATGCTGCCGCCGGTACCCGCGCAGTACGCGAGGAACAGCCAGAAGTGATGGTCGGTCGCAAACTGGGTCAACGGATACATGCCTTGCGCGGCCGCGACGAGCGGCACGTTGTCGACGATCGCCGATGACAACCCGATCGACATCGTGATCACGTCGACGTTACCGATGTGCTTGTCCATCAGCTGCGCGAGCGCCGCGAGGTGACCGTCGCTCTGCAGTGCGCTGATCGCGAGTAGGATGCCCAGGAAAAATAGGATGCTCTGCGAGTCGACGCGCTGGAGCGCACCGGCAACGGACAACTGACCCTTGCTCTCGTCGTTCTTGCGCTTGTGAATCAGCTCGGTGACGGCCCACAGCCCGCCGAGTGCCAGCAGGATGCCCAGGAACGGCGGCAGGTGCGTGAGCGTCTTGAACACGGGGACGAACACAAGCGCACCTGTACCTGCGCAAAACACCAGCGTGCGCTCCCAGCCACGTGTTGGCTCAGGTGAGCGCCCAGCGACGAGGAACGCGATCGTGTGCGCGATCGCGTCGGGTGTTCCGCTGAGCACGAGACTGTCACCCGCGCACAGCCGACGTGTCGGCGAAGCCGCTTCGGGCGGTCGTCCCTCTGCAGCAAACGACACGATGGAGACGCCGGTGCGTGTGCGCAGCTTGAGGTCGACGAGCGTCTTTCCGATCGCCGCGGCATCCGGCGGCAGCTTGATCGTGGACGTTTCGCCGGCGAGCTCGGGCAACAGTGCCGCCTCGACGCCGGTGAGGCGAGACAGCGACGTCTCATCTGGTGCGCCGCTGCGCGCTCCGAGGTTGCCTTTGAGCCGCCAACCGATCCACGCGACGGGTATCAACACGCTGACCACGGAAGGCACGATGATGTCCTCGATGAGATTCGTGGTCGTGACTTGATGCCCGACCCACAACATCGTGGTCGTCACGTCGCCGATCGGCGACCAAGCACCGCCCGAGTTCGCAGCGATGATCACGATTCCGCCGTAGTAACGGCGATCGACATCGTCGGGAACGAGCTTGCGAACGAGAGACATCATCACGATGGACGTCGTCAAGTTGTCGAGCACGGCCGACAAGAAGAACGACAGTATCGTGATGATTACGAGCAGCTTGCGACGGCTTCGCGTCGTGATGCGCGATGTGATCAGCTCGAAACCGTCATGAGCGTCGATCAGCTCGACAATCGTCATCGCGCCGAGCAGGAAGAACAAGATCTGCGACAGATCGCCGAGGTGATGCAGCAGCTGCTCGTTCACCAGGTGCTGATCGTTGCCAAGCACGTATGCGGTCCAGCACAGCCCACCGGCGAGCAGGGCCGACGCCGCCTTGTTGATGTGAAGCGCGTGCTCGAACACGATCGCCAGATATCCGACGATGAAGATCGCGATGATCCACACTTCGAGGCAAATCTAGATCAACCACGGTCTCGCGCATACGTGTCCTGGCGAGAACCGGGCGGCGTCACGTACGATCGATGCGCACGAGCTGCGCGGCAAACGCGTCGCGCGCGGCCCGCCGCAGTGGCTTGCCCGACGAACCGACGGGGAGTTTGTCAGGTGCGCACACCGCGAGCGCACGAGGCAGCTTGTAGCCGGCGAGCTGGTCGCGTAGCGCGGCGCGCAGTGCAGGGCCGCGCGGCGCATCGGCCGTCGCACGGCTTTGCTCGGCAATGTCTGGCTCGGTATCGTCGCGCACGGCGATCACCGCGGCGACGAGCTGTCCCCATTCCTCGTCGGCAACGCCGAACACCACTGCGCCCGCGACGCCGGGCAGCGCAACAAGCGCACGCTCGACCTCGGCGGGATAGACGTTCATGCCGCCGGTGATGATCGTGTCGTGCTTGCGATCGACGAGCGTGATCCAGCCAGCGTCGTCGATCGTGCCGAGGTCGCCGACGGAGAAATGGCTATCGCGCAGCTCGAGCGGTGCGAGCGCGTCGCCGTGATCGTCGAGGTAGCCCGCCATCAGCGCCGGCGAGCGCACGAACAACTCACCGTCGTGGATGCGTACTGACACGCCCGGCGGCGAGCGCCCGACCGAGCCGGGATGCGCTGCGTGCTCGCCGGGACGAATCACGCTGACCGTGCCGGTCTCCGACGAGCCGTAGAACTCGTACAGCTTGTCGGGGCCGAGCCACGCCGCGAACGCCGCCTTTTGCGCGGACGAAAACGGCGCGCCAGCGACGATCACTGCGCGGAGCGAGTCGAGGCGTGGCGGAGCGATC
>DATDCH010000799.1:0-5362 GCA_036524455.1 Kofleriaceae bacterium
CAGGAGCCGAGCCGCTCGGGGCATCCGAGCCGCTCGACGTCGCCCGGGCGTCCGAGCCGCTCGACGTCGCCCGGGCGTCCGAGCCGCTCGACGTCGCCCGGGCGTCCGAGCCGCTCGACATCGCCCGAGCCGCCGAGCCGCTCGTTGTCGCCCGGAGGCAGCACGAGCTCGACCGAGCCCTCACCCCAAAGCGCGCGCAAGTGCGACAGCGCGAGCCAGCGCAGCACACGCGCGGCCGGCGCCGCGAGCCGCGGCAGCGGAACGATCAATGGATGTGCGATCTCGCCGGCCACCCGAGGCACACGTTACTGCAAGTCTGGTAGGAGCGAGGGGGTCGTGCGATCGGTTACGCGAGCGCGGTTTAGGGCCGATCTTCGTGCGGCCGCTCGACGAGCGGGCGATGATCGCGGTCGGGCCGGCGATATGGCGCACCGGCGAGTCGCATCTTGAGCGCTTCGAAGTGGATGAGCCCGATCACCTGCGCGGACATCAGCGGATAACGCAGCGCCGCCGCGACGAGCACACGGTCGGAGAGCGGCGCGCGCGTGCCGGTGAGCCGCGCTGTGAACAACCGCTCGGGCACGGCGCCGTTCGTCACGACGCCGCGCTGCACGTGCATCTCGATCGCGAGCTGATCGTGATCGAGCGGCGCGTCGAAGTAGAAGTCGTACGTCGCGGGGCCATGCAGGAACGGCGACACGAACAGCTCGCGCACGTGGCGAAACCCGATGCGCGTCGCCGAAGTCGCAGGCAGGCGTTGTGCGGGACCGAGCACGTAACGGAAGCGGCCACCGTAGGTGTTGTTGACCTCGGCGATCGCGGAGGTCAGCGTGCCTTGCGCGTTGTAGTCGAGGAAGAAGCTGACCGGATTGAACGTGTAGCCGAGCACGCGCAGGTTCGTGACGAGGCGTGTGGTTGCAGGCGTGGGCAATCCGTTCGCCTCGCGCAACGCCGCGAGACCATCGAGCAGCTCGGGGCCATTCGCGGCGGAAGGCGCGGCGGGGGTCGCGGCGATGGTTGCTGTCGCGTGGCGCGTGCTCGGTGCGAGCGTGACCGCGTAGTCGCGATCGTCGAACGAGAACACGTTGCGCTTGCGGTGTGAGAACAGCCGCAGCTCGCGATCGAGCGCGGGCAGCTCCGCGAGATCGAGCGCCGCGACGTAGACGGCGTAGCGGAACGCGCGCTTTGCGACGGCATCGTGCCGCGCGTGCACGAGCTCGCCGCGATAGAGCGCCGACGCGAAGCTCATGATGCCGCGCGTTCCATGTCCGCGGTGGCGTCGACGAGCGCCCGTGCCGCGGCGGCGAGGCCGGAGCGCATGCCGTCCTCGTGAAAGCCGAAGCCGAAGTGCGCGCCCGCGTAGTACGTGCGCAGCACGCCGGCGAGGTTCGGTAGCTCGACCTGCGCGGATAGCGCCGCTCGATCGAATTGCGGATGCGCGAACTGCACTTCGTGCAGGATGCCGCGCGGCTCGCGGCGCGGGTTGAGCGTGACGAGATACGGCGCGCCATTCGGCGCGACGGGCAGGCCCTGCAGGCGCGTCATCGAGTACGTCACCGCGACGCGCGACGTGTCCGGATCGGCGACGTAGTTCCACGCTGCGTGCGCCGCGACTCGAGTCGGCAGGAATGCGCGATCGGTATGCAGCACCGTGCGGTTCGTGGTGTAGCGGAACGCGCCGAGCACGCGGCGCTCGTCGGAGGTTGGCTCGGCGAGCAGGCGCAGTGCAGTGTCGGCGTGGGTCGCGATGATCACGCGATCGAAGCGCTCGCTGCCGGTCGCCCCGTGCACGGTCACCCCGCGCGAGTCGCGATCGATGCCAGTGATCGGCGTCGCGAGCCGTAGCGTGAACCCTCCCCGCGCGTGCAGCCTGGCGAGCAGCGCATCGACGTAGCGACGCGAGCCACCGGCGATCGTGTGCCAGCGCAGCGGCTTGATCGGCGTAAGCATGCCGTGCTGATCGAGGAAGCGCAGAAACGTGAGCACTGGAAACTCGCCGCAGCGATCGGGCGCGAGTGACCACAGCGCCGCGGCCAGCGGCACGACGAAGCGTTCGCGAATAGCGTCCGGAACGCGTCGCACGCGAAGGTAGTCGTCGAGCGATGCGCGGGTGACGACATCGCGCGCCGTGCGAGCCTCGCCGGCAACGACATCGCGCGTCGTGCGAGCCTCGCCGGCAACGACATCGCGCGCGGTGCCGAGTAGCGACCGCGTCTCGACCTCCGCGAGGTCCCGTCGCGCGTGCACGAGGAAGCGCACGACCCGGCCGAGGAACAGCCAGTGCCGCGGATCGACGAGCCGGCGGCGCTGCGCGAACATCGCGCTCAGCGATTCGCTGCCCCACTCGAGATTGTCGTGCACGACCGAGAACGACATCGTCGTCGGGCGCGTCGCGATGCCGAGCTCGTCGAGCAATGCGCAGAACTGCGGGTAGCGTTCGCGGTTGTGCACGATGAAGCCCATGTCGATCGCGTGGCCATCGGCATCGACGGTATAGACGTGGCCCCCCGCGCGCGCCGCTGCTTCGAACATCACGACGTCGTGCGCGCCCGCCAGCGCATGCGCCGCGGCGAGGCCGGCGATTCCCGATCCGATGATCGCGACCCGCATGAGCGAGTGGTATCACGCGCGCGCCGAACCGACGCGACCCCGCGCACGCCAGTGCGGTGCTATCAACCGCGCATGGCAGAGCGCGCCCTCGACCTCGGCGGCCATCCCGGTCTGCTCGTGCGGCCGCGTGGCGCGAAGGCGCTCTACGTATTCGCGCACGGTGCGGGTGCGGGCATGCGTCATCCGTTCATGGCGGGAATCGCGGGCGCGCTCGCCGAGCATGCGATCGCGACGCTGCGCTGGGAGTTTCCGTATATGGCCGCGGGTAAGAAGCGCGTCGATGCCGCGCCCGTCGCCGAAGCGGCGGTGCGCGAGGTGTGGCGCGCCGCGGGCAAGCAGGTTCGTGCGCTGCCGCGATTTGCGGGTGGCAAGTCGTTCGGCGGGCGGATGACGTCGCGTGCGCACGCGGCCGAGCCGCTCGGCGAGCTGCGCGGCATCGCGTTCTTGGGGTTTCCGCTGCATCCGGCGGGCAAGCCCGGCGTCGAGCGCGCGGAGCATCTGCCGAGCGCGGCGGGGCCGCTGCTGTTCGTGCAGGGCACGCGCGACGAGCTTGCCGACCTCACGCTGCTGCGGCCGATCGTCGCGTCGCTCGGCCAGCGCGCCACGCTCCATGTGATCGACGGCGCCGATCACGGCTTTTCCACCAAGCTGCTGCCCGAGCTCGCGCGCGTGATCGCCGAGTGGATGCAGGCTTTGCTTGACAGATGATCACGCGCGGCGATCATCTCGTGCGTGTGGACGAGTTACTCCGCGCGTCACGCGGCACAGCTGATCGGATTGCCGGAGTCGGCGGTGCGCAGCTGTATCCGCGACGGGCTCGTCGGCACGCCGAATACGGTGCCGGCGCAGCTGTCGTTTCGTGATCTGTCGGCGCTGCGCACGGTGAAGGCGCTCGTCGATGCGGGGTTGCCGCTGCCGCGCGTGCGTCGCGAGCTGCTCGAGATCCAGAAGCACCTGCCGGCCGGGACGTCGCTCGCCGAGCTGACCGTCGAGGCGCGTAACGGTCAGGTTCACGTGCGCGGCACGCAGGCGCGCGACGATGCCGCCGGCGGCGCGGGCCAGCTCGCGCTCCCGTTCGAGCATGCGATCGATCCAGCGGCGCCGGCGCCTGCGGGGGAGCTGCGCGAGCTGCCGCGCCCGCCCGATGCGCCCGTCCCGGCCGCAGTGCCGCCTGCGACCGCAGATCAGTGGCTGTCGCGCGCGCAGCTGCTCGAGGAGCGCGACCCGGTGGCGGCGATCGATGCGTATCGCCGGTCGCTGCGGCTGCGGCCGGATTGCACCGAGGCATGGATCAATTTGGGCCGCTTGTTTGCCGAGAGCAGCGACGGCGACGCGGCGCGCGACTGTTTCAAGAGCGCGCTCGAGCTCGACCCCGCGGAGGCGACTGCCTACTACAACCTCGGAGTGCTCGCCCAGGATGCAGGTAAGGAAGCGGAGGCGATCGAGCTATATCGCCGGTCGCTCGAGCTCGATCCGCATCTTGCCGAGGCGCACTACAACCTCGCGACGCTGTTCGATCAGTCAGGCGACTCTCGCTCGGCGATCCGGCATATCAACGAGTACCGCAAGCTCACCCGCTGACCCGCGCTAGACTAGACGGGTGAAACCGGGTGCAGCTCGCGCGAGACCTAACGCGCCGTGGCGGAAGCGATTGCTGATCATCGGTATCGTCGTGCTGCTCGCGATAACGATCAGCGTGATCGCCGCGGTCACGGTGTCGATTCGCGTCGAGACCGGGGAGTGGCGCGCGCCGACGAAAGCGGACTTCGTGCGCATCGCGCGCCGGTTCGACACGACGCCCTCGAGGACGATCTATATGGAGCGCCACGCGATCGAGCTCAAACCGGGCGACGACTACGCCGCCGGCGGCATCTCGAGCGTGGTCGCGAATGGTGCGAACAAGCCGGTCAAGACGCGAGGCTTTAGCGGCGGCGACGCGAAGTGGAAGAGCCTCATGACGTGCGTGAAGAAGATGTTTACGCCGTTCGACGTCGAGGTCACCGACCAGCGCCCGACCCACGACAAGTTCATGATGGCGGTGATCGGCGGCAAGCCCGCGGACATCGGCATCACCAACGGTCATCACGTGTCCGGGCTCGCGCCGTTCAACGGCGATGTGATTCCGCGCGCCGTCGTGTTCGGCTTTGCCGCGACGGTCAACAATGACCCGCGCGCCGTGTGCGAGACGATCGCGATGGAGATCGCGCACGCCTATGGTCTCGATCACGCGTATCTGTGCAAGGACGTGATGACCTACTTGCGCGGCTGCGGTGCGAAGACGTTCGTCGATGCGGATGCGCCGTGCGGTGAGTCGAAGAAGCGCGCCTGCGAGGGCGGTAAGCCGACCCAGAATTCGTTCCGGCGCCTCGTCGAGGTGCTCGGCGCGCGCAAGCCCTGAGCTCGTAACCCGAGCTGGGTGGCTACTTGATCGTGGCCAGGCAGCGCTCGCGAGCACCGGCCTCGAAGCGCGAGAATTTGGGGCACGGGTCTGGCTTCACGATCGGGTACGAGGGAAGCGACGAGAAGTTGCTTCCGAAGCCGCCGGTGACCGAAGAGAGCTTGGTGACGTCGATGGTCTGCATGATGTCCGAGGTAAAAGCAGCCGGCGTACCAACTGCTGACGCCGCGCGCCGTGTATCCCGCAGGCCTCACAGCTTCGAGTTTCCGACGACAAACGTTGTCGTCCGCGGGCGACGCGTGTGACCCGCGAGTGACTACGGCAGCTCGAGTGACCGGCTACGACACTTCCGCT
>DATDCH010000800.1:0-5849 GCA_036524455.1 Kofleriaceae bacterium
TTCGACGAGCTGCCGCGCTACGAAACGCGAGGGCTCGGCGAGGATCTCGAGATCCTCGTCGGGATGTGCGAGCAAGTCATCGTCGTTGACCTCACGCATCCCGTGCTGCGCGTGCCGACGGTGAAAGTGATCGTGCCCGGCCACGCGACCGACGTGGAGGCACTGGGATGACCGCGAAGCGCAAAGCGTCGTCGGGCACGAAGCAGCGAGCGACCCTCGCGCGCCGAGCGTCGTCGACCACGAGGCGTCGAGCGTCGCCGACCACGACACGTCGACCATCGTCGAACCCGAAGCGCACGAGCGACACGCTCGTTTACATCGGGCCGACGCTGCCCGCCGATGAAGTACGCGCGCTGCTGCCGAGCGCAACGGTGCTGCCGCCGGCCGCGGTCGGCGACATCCTGCGCGCGGCTCGCAAACGCGGCGTCAAGCGCATCGCGCTCGTCGACGGCTACTTCGAGCGCATGGCCGCGGTGTGGCACAAGGAGATCCTTGTCGCGCTCGAGCGCGGCATCGCGGTCTACGGCGCCGCGAGCATGGGCGCACTGCGTGCCGCCGAGCTCGCGCCGTTCGGCATGATCGGTGTCGGCGCGATCTATCGCGACTTCGCGCGCGGCATGCTCGTCGCCGATGACGAAGTCGCCGTCGCACATCTGCCCGTCGAGCACGGCTATCGCGCGGTCTCCGACGCGCTCGTGAACATCCGCGACGGCCTCGCGCGGGCGGTGAAGGCGCGCGTGATCGATAGGTCACTACACGACCAGCTCGTCGAGCTCGCGCGCGCCCGGTTCTATCGCGAACGCTCGTGGGCTCAGCTGCTTACGGACGCGCGAGCCGCCGGCCTCGCCGTCGAGCCGCTCGCCACGCGGGCCAAGCCCGACCGCAAGGCCGAGGATGCGCGATTGCTGTTGCGCAGGCTCAGAACCGATCGTACGGCGAAGCCGCCGCGCATTCGCGTGCCTCGCACGTGGGCGTTGCGCCAGCTCGAATCGCTGATGCTGTAGGATGGGGCGTCCATGGAAGGCGCCGACGTCATGCCCATCCTGGGCGCCGGCCGCTTCGAGGTGCGCGGCACGCTCGGCGCCGGAGGTGCGGGCGTCGTGTATCGCGCGTTCGACCGCCAGCTGAATCGCGAGGTCGCGCTCAAGTTGCTGCGCCAAGCGTCGGGTCGCGACCTCTACCGGTTCAAGAAGGAGTTTCGCGCGCTCGCCGACATCGTGCATCCGAACCTGGTCACGCTCCACGAGCTGCACAGCGCGGAGGGCGACTGGTACTTCACGATGGAGCTCGTCGAGGGCGTGTCGTTCATCGACTGGGTGCGGCCATCGGCGATGACGAGCCCGACGCGCACGCGACAGGACATCCTCGCGACGGCCGTCCACGAGGTGCGGTTACGCGGCGCGCTCGTGCAGCTGATCGACGCGCTGATCGCGCTGCACAAGGCCGGCAAGCTGCACCGCGATCTCAAGCCGTCGAACGTGCTCGTCACGCAGCAAGGTCGCGTCGCGCTGCTCGACTTCGGATTGGTGTCGAACCTCGCCGAGGACAATCCCGAGCGTCTCGCGGTCGGCACGCCGGTGTACATGTCGCCCGAGCAGGCGTCGGACCAGCCGCTGACCGAAGCGAGTGATTGGTACTCGCTCGGCGCGATGCTCTACGAGGCGCTGACCGGGCGTCGTCCGTTCGAAGGCGAGTCCGAGGAAGTGATGACGCGCAAGCAGACCGAGCTGCCGCTCGATCCGAAGCAGGTCGCGCCCGCGACGCCACCCGACCTCGCGCGGTTATGCATGCTGCTGCTGCAACCCAATCCGAGTGCGCGCCCGAACGGGTTTGCGATCCTCGGCATGCTCGGCGCCGCACCGTCGGCACGCACGCGCGACATGGCACGCACCGCGATGCCAGCTTCGTTTGTCGGCCGCACGCGAGAGCTCGATGACATGCGGCGTGCGCTCGCCGATTCGCGGCGTCGCGGCGTCGCGGTGATGGTCAAGGGCAAGTCGGGCATCGGCAAGAGCACACTCGTCCGCAAGTTCTTACGCGGGCTCGGCGAGAGCGTGTTCGTGCTGGAGGGTCGCTGTTTCGAGCGCGAACAGGTGCCGTTCAAGATGCTCGACGCGATCGTCGACATGCTGACGAACGTGATCGTCGCGCTGCCTCCGCACGAGATCGAAGCGCTCGTACCCAAGGAGCTCGGCTCGCTGATGCGCCTGTTCCCGGTGATGAAGCGGGTGAAACGCTTCGGCGAGCTCGCGACGCAGTCGCCGCCGCCCGCCGATCCGGCCGAGCTGCGGCGCCGCGGGTTTCACGCGTTGCGCTCGTTGCTCGGCAAGCTGTCGAAGATCCGGCCGGTGGTTCTCTTCGTCGACGATGCGCACTGGGGCGACGCGGATAGCGTGGTGCTGCTCAACGAGGTGATCCATCTCGGCGAGCCGCCGGTGCTGACGATCCTCGCGCACCGGCCCGAGGACTACTTCGGCGTCGTCGCCAAGCTCAAGCATCCGCAGATCGGCGTGCGGCGCGGCGACGTGCGCGACGTCGAGGTCAAGGGGCTCGACGAGGCCGATGCGTTCACGCTCGTCGGCCAGCTCTCGCAGGACACCGACCGGATCGATCAGATCGTTCGTGCCGGTGCCGGCAACCCGCTGATCTTGAGCGAGCTCGCGCGCACGCCGCAGCTCGCGGCCGGCGCGAAGGTCGAGGATCTGGTCCGGGCGCGGGTCGCGCGCCTGTCTGCCGACGCGCAGGCCATGCTCGCGGTGTCGAGCATCGCGGCCAAGCCGATCGCGATCGAGATCGCGGCACACGCGGCCGGTATCGTCAGTGGTCACGACGCGGCCTCGCAGCTATCGGCGGAGCGGCTCGCGACGCTGCGCCGCGTAAACGGCCAGATGATCCTGCAGCCCGCGCACGATCACGTCCGCGCCGCCGTGCTCGCGAGCCTCGACATCGAGTCGAAGGCCGCTTGGAACGAAGCACTCGCGCGCGCCTACGAAGATGTGCAGGGCGAGCAGAACCTCGACACGCAGGCCGTCGTCGAGCACTGGCTCGCGGCCGGTCACCCGGCGAGTGCTGCGCACCACGCGGTGTCGGCGGCGACGCGCGCCGAGGAAGCGCTCGCGTTCCGTCGCGCCGCCGAGCTCTACGAGATCGCGCTGACCTACGGACCATGGGACGCGGCTGGGCAACGCGACCTGCTGCGCGCGAAGGCGCACGCGCTCGCGTGTGCCGGGCAGCTCGACGAGGCGGCCACGGTCTACGGGCACGCCGCCCAGCTGCTGCCCGACGAGGATTCGCTCGAATGCGATCGGCTGCGCATCGAGGCGCTGCTCCGGCGCGGCCGGCTCGACGAGGCGCTGCCCGCCGCCGAACGGCTGCTGCGGCAGATCGGCGTGCGCAGCCCGTTCGGGGCGTCGCGCACGAAGCTCGCGACGCAGTGGATGCAGCAGAAGCTGCGCGGCTTCGAGTTCGTCGAGCGCGACCCGAGCGAGATTTCACGCGCCGAGCTGCTGCGCGTCGATGTGCTGTATTCGATCGTCAGCGGGCTCGCGTTCGCCGATCCGCAACTGGGCCGCGTGCTGCAGGTCGAGCTGATGCGCGCGGCGATCGAGTGTGGCGAGCCGGTGCGGATGTGCCTCGCGCTCGCGCAAGAGGTTTGCTACGCCGCGGGCAGCGGCAGCCGTAACGCGAACGCGGTCGCTGCCGTCGGTGCGCGGCTGCGCACGCTCGCGGCGCGGGTCGATCATCCGCACATCACGGGTCTCACCGACACCGCGCTGGGCGTCGCGGCGTACATGAGCGGCCAGTTCCGCGACGCGCGCACGCATCTCGAGACCGGCCTCGCGGTGCTGCGCGATCACGGTGCCGGCGTGCGCTGGGAGATCGACATCGCCGAGACCTACTGGCTCTCGACGCTGTACTACCTCGGTGAGTGGCGCGATCTGATCCGCCACAGCGCACTGTTGCTGCGCGACGCGATCGAACGCGGTGATGTGGTCGCGCAGCTCGGCGCGCGCACCGGCCGCTGCAATCTCGCCTGGCTGATCGCGGGGCGTCCCGACGAAGCACGTGCGCAGCTCGAAGCCGCTCATGCGTCGCTGCCAACGGGCTTCCACTTGCCGCACGTGCTGTGGGTGCAGGCTGCGTGCAATGTCGATCTCTACGCCGGCAATGTCAGCGACGCGGCGAAGCGGCTCGAGGAGCACTGGCCCGACATCGACCGGATCGGCGCGTTGCGCGTGCAGTACCTGCGTGTCGAGTTGTTGCTACTGCGTGCGCGGATCATGCTCGCGCAGGGCAAGCGCAAGGCCGAAGTCGCGCGCATTGCCGAAGAGTTGATCAAGGAAGGCGCGACCTGGGCGAACGGTATCGGCCACCTCGTGCATGCCGCGACCGAGCGCGACTTCGACAAAGCGGTGATCAGCCTATTGGCCGCGGAGGGGGACTTCGCTGCGAGCGAAATGCTCGGCTGGCTGCACGTCGCGAGGTTACGCCGCGGCCAGCTCGAAGGCGGCCCGGGCGGCGCAGCGCGTGCTGAGGCTGCACGAGATTTGCTGAAAGATCTAGGTGCGTCCGTTCCCGACCGAATCGCCGGTCTTCTCGTGCCTTGGCCGGCGTGACCCCGCTCCCGGTTTTCGAGTAATGTCGGCAGACGCTGATCCGGGTGGCTCAGTGGCCCGTACAGGGGGCAAGAGGGAAACGTGTCAGACATCGCTCAACACATCGCGGTCTCCGATCGAGTAGAGATCGACGATCTCGATTGGGAGCTCGCACGCAAGCACGGGCTATCCGAACGCGAGGTCGAGAGCCTCAAGTTCTTCGCGGATATCGAGAGCCAAACCGTCTACTACTTCCTCGAGGTCGCGAAGCTGCAAGTCGCGCGCGACCCCGAGCTGCTGACGTTCCTGACGATGTGGAACTACGAGGAGTACTTCCACTCGCACGCGATCACGCGCCTGATGCAGGAGTGTGGCGTCAAGATCGAGACCGCGACCGAGCGCAGCACGAAGGTTCGCGCCGGCGCTCGCTTCAAGGCGAAGTTCGAAGACTTCGCGCAGGAGCTGATCGCCAAGACGATGCCCAAGCGCTTCGTGTCGCTGTGGATGTTCTGGGGCGCACTCCAGGAATGCCTCACGATGCAGGCCTACGAAGAGGTCATCCGGCAGACCAAGAACCCGGTCCTCGCCGAGATGTTCCGGCGCATCGCGAAGCAGGAGCGGCGGCACTTCGCCTACTACTTCAATCAGGCGCGCGATCGGCTCAAGGACAACCCGCAGAACCAGAGGTTCTGCCGGTTCATCGCAAAGCACTTCTACGCGCCGGTCGGTAGCGGCGTGAAGACCGATGCCGAGAGCGCAGAGCTGGTGGCGCGGCTGTTCCCGAACGACCGCATCATCGAGGTGATGAGCTACATCGAGCGCCGCATGGCGCAGCTGCCGGGCATGGCCGGTCTCGACGCGTGCACTCGCTGGGCGGCGAAGATCCAGCCGATCCTGCCTGTCGAGCTACGGGCGACGGCTGCGGGCCTGCGCCAAGCGGCATAGCGGCGCCCTCGGCCGCATCTGCGCTGACCTGCGCGGCTTGGGTGTCGGCGCCGACGGGCGCAACGCCCGGTTTCGCGCGCGGCCAGTAAGCGGGCACCGGTGGCAGCACGTAGTCGTTCGACATCACTTGATAGAGCGCGATCGTCTCGTCGGCGACGCCGCTGATCACGATGCCGCCACCGAGCAGCATGCCGAGCATCCCACCGGCGGCGGGCGGCACCTCGTCCTCCTGCAGCGGCTCGGGGTTCGCCTTCGCGTGCTTGAACCAGTAGTACGAGCCGACGACGATCAACCCGCCGACGATCACCT
>DATDCH010000801.1:0-18201 GCA_036524455.1 Kofleriaceae bacterium
AACCTCGATCGCTCGCTGGATACCGCGCGCACGATCGCGCAGGGCCTCGAGGGGATCGGCGACTACGCGCACCAGCTCGAAGACGACACGCTGCGCCGCGTCCAGGAGCAGTTCTACATGGCCGCGCTCTCGGTCGCGCTCGAGCACGTCGGTTACGAGCCTCACACAGGCCCGGGCGAGCCGATGCTGTTCCGCCGCGGCGAGGAAGAGCTCGAGCCTGCAGCGATCGCGCGCAAATACGTCGGCGGTGAGCTATCCGAGGACACGTGGCTCGCGATCTGGAGCGACGCGGGGCTCGGCGCCACGCCGTGGGCAGACGTCGCCTGGAAGAAGCCGCCGTCGCAGTTCGCGGCGTAGCCGTCGCTTACTGCGCGCAGGCGTCGCGAACGGTTTGCTGGAGCTGCAGCGTCGCTGCGTGGCTCTGCGTGCCGCCCGGCGGCATCCAGTACATGAGGTGGCGCGCGCTCGTGCGCAGTTGCTCGATGTCCGTCTCCGACAAGGCGCCGATGCGTTCCTCGGCGATCGACTTCGCCGCGAACCCGCAATACTGGCCCTTCGACACGCGGTGACAGCCACCGCACGAAGCTTGCAGCGGCTTGCCTTGACCGGTGAGCTCGTCCGTCACGATCGATTGCGGACCGATATCGGCGGTGACCAGCATGTACGGTTTGTTCGGTTGGATCCGGCTGCGCGTCGCCGAGTCGGCGTTCGCTTGTTGGATCGACCACGCCGAGTGCAGATACGGCGACGTCAAGAACGCGTCGGTGGAGTGACAGCTCGTGCACGACGACGGACCGGCCGAGTATTGATAGAACGTCTCTGCGTACTGCTTCTTCTCGGCGGTGGTCGCCGCGAGTAGATCGAGCGTCGGCACGGTCTCGCCGTCGAACGTCGAGTCACGCGCCTGCCAGAAACACGTCGCGCCGTTCTGCGTGTTGTGGCCGATGATCAAGTATTCGTAGTAGCCGGTGGAGCCAACGTCGCGCTTGCGACACAGCTGCTGGTATTCGGTCTTGCCGCCGTTCGTGAAGAACCGCTTGAACCGCGCCTGCAGATCGCAGCCCGCCGCCGCCATGCCCGGGTTCATGCACCCCGTCGTGTCGGTACCGTTCGGATCGATCGGCTCGACGCCCGTGATGTTGCCGATGCCGTCGCGCGTCGGCCGCCAGCGCGAGAGCGGACCTTCCGCCGACGAGCAGGTGAGGTCGGATTGCTTCGGCAGCTCGACGAGCGCCGACTTGCAGCGGCACGAGAAGCAGGTCGCCCACTTCTGCGAAGCCTCGCCGCCATAGTTGCCATCGGTGACCTTCAGCTCGTGATCGCGCTCGATGCCGTCGCACGCTGCGCTGCAATCGAGCGCGGGCTGCTCGCCGCTGCCGCTGCCCGAGCCGCTGCCGCTGCCGTCGTCGCCGGTGTCGTCACCGGCCGAGCTGCCATCGACCATGCCGACACAGCCGGCGAGCAGAGCGGCAAGCAGGAGCGACGCAACACGCGAGGACATGGCGCCGGCACTACTGCGCGGCCTGTGCCACCGGCAATCGCGCGGGCGCGGTGCGTGCCACGAGCAACTGCGCGATCTTGCGCGAACAGATCGTGACCGCGGAGGCCACTCGGGTTGCCAACCCTGTCTGGGGCTTTGCCCCTCGTGACTGGGGGTTCACCTCGCGCAGCTGTGTGCGCTTACTGCGGCGTGCCGCCGGCGTCGGCCGCGGGCGGACTCGCGAGGCACGCCGTGAGCGCCGGCGACTGCGTCCAGCCGCAGCTGCCATCGCCTTGCCGCTCGCACGCGGCGTCGCGATAGCACGCGTACTCGGGCTTGAACTCGCAGGTCGTGACGACTTCCTTGCCGGGCTCGACGCAGACGGTGCCGCTGCAGCCGGACTTCACGCAATCGTTTGCGGTGACCGGCGGCGTGGTCGGCGGGTCCGCCGGTTTCGATTTCGATCCGCACGCGAGCAAGAAGATCAGCAGCGCTGTTCGCATGCGCGGAATCTACACGGGAGCGATCGCGAGATCACACCGCGACCGGCAACACGCGCCGGCGCACGAGCTTGATGCTGAGCAAGCGGTACAGCATCTTACTGACTTCGAAGCTGCCCATCCGCGACTTGCGAACGATCTCTTTGACCGTGTTCTTGCCGTTGACCTGCTCGAGCACCGCGAGCTCCTCGCGCGTGAGCCGGCCGCGGCCCATCTGCGCGACCGAGTCCTCGTTGCGCAAGAACACGACATCGAAATTGTCGATCGCTCGCTCGATGAGGTGCCACTCGTCGACGCGACGATAGCCTTCCATCAGCACGGCTTCGACATCGAGGCCGAGCGCGGCATCGATCACCGGCGGCGGCAGCTCCATGCCGGCGCTGAACCGGAAGCGGCCGTGGCGCCAGCGCAGGATCTCGTAGATCAGCTCGCACGACTGCCGCGTCAGGCACGACTTGAGATCGGTCTCCGCGAGATGGCCGAGCTTGACGAGCGATTGGCCGAGCAACCGCGCGCCTGCCATCGAGCCAGACGAGCTTGCGCTGGTCGGCGAAGAGCCGCGTTGGCGCGACTCGAGGAACGCTTCGAAGTCGCCGCGCGCCATCAGCTCGGCGTCGATCACGAATCGCCCGAGCAAGAACTCGTCGGGCACGCCTTCGGCGATCGCTTGGTCCACGCGGCCGCGGCGAAAGTAGATGTCGACCCGCGCGCCCGAACGCTCGACGGTGAGCACGCCTGACTGCTCTTGCACGTCGAGCAGCTGCAGCACTTCGGCGAGCGGAACGACGCGAAGATCGCCGCGTAGGCCGGGCATCCCCTCGGCGAACAGGCCGAGATCGATCGACTGCAGCATGCGCAACAGCGCGCTTTCATCGATCGCACTCTTGACCGCATCCGCGATCGACGCGGCATCGGTGGGGACGCGATCGCCGTCGTCACGGGACGACTCCGCGAGCGAAAACAGCGCGGCGATGCGCGCGCTCGCGACGTCGGAGATCTGCCCGCGCAGCTGACCGAGCGCGGCCGCCTTTGCGTGCGAGCGATCGGCATCGTCGGTCGCCGCGAGATCTTCTCCGGTGACGAGCGAGGGGTGATCTTCGTCGACGCCGGGCCCGCCGTACTTGCTGATCGTGTGCTGGACCACCGCGGTGATCGCCTCGGGCGAGAACGGCTTGGTGATGTAGTCGACGATCCCCATCACCTTGACGAAGCGCTCGCCGACCTGATCCCCCTTGGCGCTCATCAGGATCACCGGAATGTCTCTGAGCTTCGCGTCGGCAGTGAGCTCGCGGCAGAACTGGTAGCCGTTCATTCGCGGCATCACGAAGTCGAGCAGGATCAGGTGCGGCCGCTTCTCGCGAACTGCCTGTAGTCCTTGCTCTCCGTCGGCAGCGGTCTGCACCTGGTAGCCCGCTTTGGTCAGCACCAGTTGCACCACCTTCGTGATGGTGGGGCTGTCGTCGATCACGAGCACCAGCTCGCCGGCCATTGTGTCGGTCTTTCCCTCACCCCGCAGGACAACAGCGGGAACGACATCTTATGTGCTCCCAATTTACTTGTCACCGCTACTTCGGTCCTCTTCCTCGGTTGGTTGCGTAAGCACCACCGTGGTAGCTTCGACGTGCGTGCCCCACCGCGAGGGAGACTGGGAGCATTACCCCAGGAAATTCGGCAAGTATCACTTGCTTGCCCCCCTGGCCCAGGGAGGCATGGGTGCGCTCTACCTCGCGGTAACCGGTGACCGCGGACTCGAGCGGATGATGGTCATCAAGACCGTCCTTCCGCACCTTGCGGACGCCGAATACGTCGCGCGATTCCGCGATGAAGCCAAAGTTGTCGTGAAACTGTCTCACGGCAATTTGATCCCGGTTTTCGATGCGGGACTCGTTGGCGGCGAGCTGTTTCTCGCGATGGATTTCGTGGAGGGCCGCGACCTTCGCGCGGTGTGGAATCGCTGCGCGAAGAAGCAAGTAGCTTTTCCGATCGACGTCGCCGTGTACATCGTGAAGGAACTGTGTCGCGGGCTCGCCTACGCGCATGCGTTCCCCGATCTGAATCTTGTCCATCGCGACATCTCGCCACCGAATGTGCTCGTGTCCTACTCGGGCGAGGTCAAGCTGACCGACTTCGGGCTCGCGTCGTCGACGCTCAAGCTCGAGAAGACCGCGCCGGGAATCATCTACGGCAAGGTCGCGTACATGTCGCCGGAGCAGGCCCGCGGCGAGAAGCTCGACGGTCGCAGCGATATGTATGCGACCGGCATCGTGCTGTGGGAGCTGCTCACGGGACGCCAGCTGTTCCCGCCCGGCAAAGACCAGCCGCAAGACTTGCTGGCGCGCGCGAAGAACCCCGAGGTCATGCGGCCGAGCAAGCGCGCACCGCGCGTTCCGGTCGAGCTCGACGAGGTTTGCCTCCGGGCACTCGCGGCGGCCAAAGACGATCGCTACCAGCACTGCGACGAGATGCGGATGGCGTTGCAGACGTGGCTGTCCACGAATGCACCGACGACGGACGGCACGCGCATGTCGGCGTTCCTCCAGGAGCTGTTTTCCGAGGACATCGTGCGCGAGCGCGCCGAACGCGCCGAGATGATCGCCCGCGTGCGTACGCGTGCATTGACGCTGCCGCCGAGCGACGAGCTGCGCCAGATGGTCGAGAAGAGCGGCAAGGTCTCGATCGACGACATCGCGGGTCACGCGGGTGACGACGAAGCACCGGTGCGCAAACCAGGCTCGGTCGGTCGCCGCGCGGGGGACAAGGGCGTCGACGGCCTCGATCGCCGGCGCGAGAACGATCGCCGGTACCCCGCGAAGACATCGAACAAGAACAACGAGAGCGGCACGCTGGCGCTCGCGACGCAGGAAGAAGAAGCGCCCGAGCTGGGCATCGGCTCGGAGATCGATGGTCGCTACCGCGTCGTCGAGCTGATCGGCGAAGGCGGCATGGGCAAGGTCTACCTGGCCGAGCACATCGAGATCGGTAAGCGAGTCGCGCTGAAGGTCTTGCATCCCTCGTATTCGCGCATGCCCGATCTCGTCGAGCGGTTCCGCCGCGAGGCGCGCGCGGCATCGAAGATCGGTCACCCGAACATCGTCGACGTCACCGACTCCGGCGCAACCGCCGACGGCAGCGTGTACTTCGTCATGGAGTACCTCGAGGGCGTCGAGCTCGGCAGCGTGATCGAGCGCGAGGGAGCGCTCGACGTCGCGCGTGCGCTGCGCATCTCGGGTCAGATCTGCCGCGCGCTGTCGGCGGCACATCGCGAAGGCATCATCCACCGCGATCTCAAACCGGAGAACATCTTCCTGATCACGCGCGGCGGTGAGGCCGACGTCGTCAAGGTGCTCGACTTCGGTATCGCGAAGACGACCGAGGCCGAGGCTGCGCGCGAGCGCCGGCTGACGAGCCCGGGCATGGCGATGGGCACGCCCGAGTACATGGCGCCGGAGCAAGCCGCGGGTCGTCCCGCCGATGCGCGCACGGACGTCTACTCGCTCGGCGCGATCATGTACGAGATGGTCACCGGAGTGCCGCCTTATCAAGGCGACAACTTCATGGAGATCCTGACCAAGAAGGCGACGCTCGATCCGCCGCCGCCGATCACGATTCGCAGCGAATTGCCGGCGCCGGTCTCCGACCTCGTGCTCGCCGCGATGTCGCGCAATCCTGACTCGCGCCCGCAGTCGATGGAGTCGCTCGAGTACGAGCTCAACAAGTGCCTATCGGGCCGCGGCAACGCGGTCGCGTCGATCCTCGGCATGACGACCGACGCAAACGTCGTCGCGACGCTCAACCCGGGCCTGTCTACGCGCAACCTCGATAGCGGAATCGTGCACGCGGCGGCGACGGCTCGCGCCGGTACGCACGACGTCTGGGAGACCCGCTCGGGTGTGTCGCGCAGCATGTACCACAGCGGCCCGACGCACGTGACGCATCCAACGCCGAGCTCGCCACATCGCGCGCCGAGCGATCCGGGTCTGAGCATGCCGCCCGCGTCGAGCGGCTCGATGCCGCGTGCCGGCTCGCCAAATCTCTACGGCCGCGCCGCCACGCCGATCCCGCACGGGTCGTCGCCGTCGTCGGCGCCGATCGTCAGCGAGATCCTGTCGACGCCAGGTCCGCTTCCCGAGCTCAAGGGCCGGAGCGGGCTCGCCGTGCTCGGCTGGGGCCTCTTGATCCTGATCCTGCTCGGCGGTGGCGGCGCGCTCGCGTACATGATGCTGTACAAGCAAGAGCCGCAGACCACGGCACCGGCGCCGAAGGACGAGCCGGTCCAAGAAGGCCCGGGCTCGCAGCAGTCCGACAAGGCGATCATCGACGAGCCGAAGGAGCCGAAGGAGCCGAAGGAGCCGAAGAAGGGCAGCGGCGACAAGGCACAGGTCAAGACGCCGACCGATACCAAGACCGAGACCAAGGTCGAGCCCAAGAACAACGACGCGACCGTCGAGAAGAAAGATCCGAAGAAGACGCCGCCGAAGCAGGTCGCCGTCATCGACGACAAGATGAATTGGCGGCAGATCTCCGACGCCGCGAAGAAGGCCGAAGGCGCCGGCGATTGGGACGCCGCGATCGTCGCGTATCAGAAGCTCGAGAAGGCGAAGGGCTATCAGTACCCGGGCTGGGCCGTCTACAAGCAAGCGTGGGCCGCGTTCCAGTCGAACGACACGAACAGCGCGCTCAACCTCGCGCAGCGCGCATCGACGATGCCGGGCAATCAGAAGCCCGATGCGAAGCTGCTCTACGCCGACGCACTGTTCAAGCAAGGCGACTTCAAGCGCGCGAAGGATTTCTACATCGGCCTGCGCAAGCAGTTCGTTGGCGAGCCGAAGAAGCAGGCGATGGTCGCGAAGAAGATCACCGCCTGTAACGTGAAGCTCAAGCTCCCCGAGAACGACGGCCTCAAAGGCGACTAGGGACCTGACACGAAGTCGGCGTAGGCGTAGGCGACCAGGACAGCGTTCGCCCGATCCGACGCAGCCGACGGAATCTGTGTGCGGCAGTCGGTGCGTGATCGGCGAGATTCGCGGATCGCCTACGCGTACGTACGGCAGATCAACGGCATCGAGCTCGCGCTCAGACCATCGAGCCGGCGAGCCAGTCGGCGAGCATGTCGACGCTCGACAGCATCTGGTTCGCGCGCCTGAGCCGCTCCGACAGCGTCTTGACGACCTGGACGAGCAGGATCGACGCGACGCCCGAGTCTTCGGTGATCATGTCGCGCAGCGCGTCGTGCGGCAGCCGGAACAGAAACGTCGCCGACATCGAGGTCACCGTCGCCGAGCGCGGTGCGGGCTCGACGAGCGACATCTCGCCGAAGAAGTCACCCGCGGCGAGCGTGGCAAACGTCTGCGTGCCGCGATGCACGGCGACCTGACCGCTGAGGATGAGAAATAGGGCATCGCCCAGGCTGCCCTCGACGACGATCTGCTCGTTCGGGTTGTAACTCTCGACTTCGCCTGCGCGCGAGACCCGCGCCAGCTGCTCGCTGGTGAGGTTGGCCAACAGCGGATGGCGCTCCAGCAGGGTCGGGTTCGGCATACGGCCGCAGTATATAGTCGCGTGCGATGAAGATCGCAGTCTCCACGCGGGTGATCGCGGGCGTGGCCGTCGCGCATGTGGTCGCCGGCTCGATCGCGTATGCGCAGTCTGTCGATCGCCGCTATGCCGAGGAGCCGACGGGTGGCCTCGCATTGCCGACGACACCGCTCGCCGGTGAGCACGACGCCCGTGCGGTCGTGATGAACCCGGGCGGGCTGTCGCTCCTGCGCGGGCCTGAAATCGCCCTCGCGCTCGACCTCGAGGACGAGACGGTCGCGAGCAGCGCGGGGCCGGGCTTCGGCGGCTATCTCGCGACATCGGGCGGCGGCACGATCCTGCCGCGCTACGGCGTCGGATTTGGCTTCGAGTGGTTGCGGCCGTCGCGCGCGCAGCTCGCGCCGGATCCGGGCCAGCCGTTCCGGTTCACGCTCGGGCTCGCGATGGGCCTGGGGCCGAGCGCCGGCTTTGGCCTTGCGTGGCATCACTTCAGCGCGGACGGTGCGCTCGACGGTCAGGATACGTTCGACCTCGGGCTATCGACGCGGTGGGGCAGCCGGCTTGCGGTCGGTGCTGCGTTGCGCGACGTCTCGACCAAGCCGATCGGCGGCGCGCCGGTGCAGCGTCGCTACGAGCTCGAGGCGCTGACCCGGCCGCTCGCGACCGATCGGCTCGAGCTCGGCCTCGGCGGCAGGATCGGCGAGACGCGGCTCGATCTCGATGGCTGGGCGCGCTTCAGCGTGCGCGCGGCACGCGGCCTCTACGTCCTCGGCCAGGTCGAGTCGCGCCAACTCTACGCGCTCGAGACTTCGCCGATGGGCACGCGCGAGAGCGAGACGCGCGAGCTGCGTGCGACGGTCGGCCTCGAGATCTCGCTTGGCAGCTTCGGCGTCACGGCGCTCGGCACCGGCATGCGCGACGACGCCGGCAAGAACCACGTGCTCGGCACCACGCTCTTGCTGCGCAGCTCGGCGCTCGGCCCACCATCGATCATCGGCACCAGCAAGCACATCGAGCGCGTCGAGCTGCAGGGCGACATCGATACGCGCGAGCTGACCGGGCTCGTCGTGCGCATGCGCTCGATCGCGCGCGATCCGTCGGCGATGGCAGTCGTCGTGATGTTCGATGGCGTCGACGCGGGTTGGGCCACGCTGCAGGAGCTGCGCGGCGAGCTCGTCGCGCTCCGAGCAGCGGGCAAGAAAGTGTTCGCGTACATGGTGTCGGGGACCGGCCGCGACTACTACATCGCGAGCGCCGCCGACAAGATCTACGTCGACCCCGCAGGCGGCGTGCGGATCGTCGGCCTGGCAGGCACGACGATCTACTTCAAGGGCGCGTTCGATCACGTCGGCGTCGTGCCGCAGTTCGAGAAGATCGCCGAGTACAAGAGCGCACCCGAGCAGTTCACCGAAACGCGTGCGACCGAAACCGCCGCGAAGATGCACAACGAGCTCTACGACTCGCTGTGGGATCAGTGGGTGACCGACGTCGCCGCCGGCCGCAAGCTCGGCAAGGACGAGGTCAAGGCGCTCGTCGACGCCGGACCGTACACCGCCGGCGATCTCGCGAAAGATCAAAAGCTCGTCGACGCCGTCGCGTCTCCCGACAAAGTCAGCCAGCTCGTGATGGCCGAGCTCGGCGGTGTGTATCCCGTCGCGGCGCCATCGCGCGAGCGGCCGGATCGCTGGACTCGTCCCGGCATCGCGATCATCTACGTCGACGGTGACATCACCGATGGCAAGTCGCAGTCGATTCCGATCATCGGCCGCGATCTCGCAGGTGGCGAGACGCTCGTCAATGCGGTCAGTGCGGCGCGCAGCGATCCGCGCGTCGGCGCGATCATCTTGCGCATCGATTCGCCCGGCGGCAGCGCGCTCGCCTCCGAGCTCGTGTCGCGCGAAGTGTTCCAGACCCGCGGTGTGAAGCCGATCCTCTGCTCGTTCGGCGACCTCGCTGCATCGGGCGGCTACTTCATCGCCGCGGGTTGCGACATTATCTTCGCCGAGCCGATGACGATCACCGGATCGATCGGCATCTTCTACGGCAAGTTCGATCTCAGCGGTCTGCTCAAGAAAGTCGGCGTGTCGACCGAGACGTACAAGCGCGGCAAGCGCAGCGACGTCGAGAGCATGTTCCGCCCGTACACCGACGACGAGCGCACGATGCTGATGGAGAAGCTGCGCTACATGTACGGCCGCTTCGTCGGCGCGGTGGCCGATGGTCGCAAGCTGACGAAGGACCAGGTCGATGCGCTCGGCCGCGGTCATGTCTACACCGGCGCGCTCGCCAAACCGATCCAGCTCGTCGATCGACACGGCGGCCTCGGCGACGCGATCGACGAGGCGAAGAAGCGGATGGGCGTCGATCGCGATACGAAGGTCCAGATCTACGAGCTACCGAAGACGTCAGGCGGTCTGTTCGGGTTAATCGCCAACCTGCTTGGCGCCCAAGCGAAGCCGCAGGTGAGCCTGACCGATCTGCCGGTGCTGCGCGATCTCGTGCGCGGCGTCCCCGGCTCCGTGCTCGTGAATCCAGACGCACCGCAGGCGCGCCTCCCTTACGACATCTCGTTCGACTAGGAGATTGGCCACGAAGACACGAAGGACACGAAGATCAGAGATCGAATTCTGGTCTTCGTGATCTTCGTGATCCCGTGGCTAGTTCTCCTCGGAGACGAATGTGCCGTCAGGCTTGAACACCGCGCTCTTGTGCTCGCGACCAACTGGAAACAGCACCACGTAGTTTCCTTGCACGAGGTTTGCGCCAGCGGGAATCGTATGCGGGTACTTGATCGCAAACGCTCTCATCACTTCCGCTGGAAGATCGGATGGACGCAACGTGCCGGGGGGAGGCGGCTCCGCGCCCGGGATGTCGAGCTCGATGCGCTCGGTCTTCGGCGGCTCCTCGTACGTGCAGAAGCCGAGCGCGACATTCAGGCCCGCGATCAGCAGCATGCCGCCGGTCACCGGAATCCAGTACTTCCGGTGTTTCTTCGAGAACGGCGCGGCGCGATCCTTGGCCACGCCGAACGTCTAGCACGTCTGGCTACGGCGTGACGCTGTAGTCCGAGCGCACGAATACGCGCTTGGTGCCGCTGCTCGGAATTGCGGGCGGAAAATCTCCTGCGCCTGCCGACGAGGTTTGTGCAGTTACACCGCCCACGATCGGCGCGCCATTGACGAGCTCGTAGGCCGATTTCCAGCCCATCACCGGCGACAGGTCGGGCATCACGAAGCCGGGCATCGGGCCCGATACGCCAGGCGACAGGAACGCCGACCACACGATCGTGCACGCGGAGTTGCCGTTGCACTGGTCCGCGCTGAGCTGCTGGTTCGCGTTCCACACGTAGCCGATGGTCGACGCGTACGAGGGCCACGACGTCTGCACCGTGATGTACGGCGTCTTGCTGCCGATGATCGAGCCCACGTCGCCGAGCGGCGCGGGCGGCGTGTACGTCTGTGCCGCGGGGGCGTTCGTCGCGTTCGTGATCGTCGCGCTCGAGCCCGGCGAGGTGACCGCGATCGCTTGATCGTAGACATCGCTCGTGCGCATTTGCCCCGTCGCCAGCGACTGCGTCGACCACTCGTACGACTCGCGCACGAGGCCGACGGTGGTGTCGTTCGCGGTGTAGAGCGTGGTCGTCGCGAGCGCGCGCGCGTTGAGCATCGGCACGTTGATCGTGACCGGGTAGTAGACGGTGTTCTGCGCGGCGTTGAAGTCGAACGTGCGCGTGGTCGCTCCCATGACCGCGACGTCGCGCACCACGAGCGCTTCGTCGACATAGAACTCGCCGTTCCCCAGCGGGACGGCGTGCGTCACGATCAGATCGTGGGTGCCCATGGGCGTCGACAGCGAGAACTGGCCGGTCGTGCCGCTGACGAACGCGGTGCGCGTACCGTACTGCACGATCAGCACGCCGCTGAACGGCCGGTTCGTCACGGTGCCGCTGAGCGTGACGTTCATGCCGCCGCGATCGGAGCAGCGCGACGGCACGTCGAGCTCGAGGTCGGTGCGCTCGGCGACTGCGAAGTGCGCGGAGGTCACCGTGCGCAGCTGCGTGGTGGCGGTACCGGTGACGTTGCCGATACAGCCGTACGCGACACCGTAGACCGGTGCGCTGACCTCGAACGAGTAGGTGTCGCCGGTCGGCGCCGGCGCGGCTTTCCACGGCGAGCTGCCGTCTTGATACGCGACGAAGAACGAGAACATCGCGCCGTTCATCGGCCGGTTGTTCAGGGTGAGCTTGATGGTGCGCGGATCGGACTGCGAGCCGTCCGGGTCGATGCCGCCGTCGTCGCCACCACCGTCGAGACCACTCGAGCCCGAGCTGTCACACGCCACCGCGAGCACACAAATGACGGCGCAGGCCAACCTCATGACCCCACCCTATACTCGCGGCGGCCCCGGTTGCGAAGCTAAATGTTACGGGCAGAGGACGGCGGGCTGCGGCGTGGTGGACCGGCTCGCACTGTCCACGTTGTTGCCGAGTTGGCCATACGTCTGGTCACCCCAGCAACGCACGGTGCCGTCGCCGAACACCGCGCAGTCGTGGTTGCTGCCGCCTGTGATCTTCGTCGCGCCGCTGGCGACCAGTGCCGGCGTTGGCGTGTAGCCGTCGCCGAAGCAGTAGACGTCGCCCGCCGCGGTACGTGCGCAGGTGTGGTTGCGGCTGGCGACGACCTCGACCGCGTTCGCGATTCCGGTGACGGTCGTGATCGGCTGCGGCTGCGACGTGGGGTTCGTACCCCCGTTGCCGACCTGGCCCGCCGAGTTGAGACCCCAGCACTTCACGACGCCGCCGGTGACAGCGCACACGTGATCGGCGCCGACCGCGACCTGATCGACATCGGTGATGCCGGCGACGAGCGTGGGCAGCGTGCGGATCATGCCGGTCTGATCGATCGTCTTGTACGCGTTGCGGCCCCAGCAGTAGAGCGACTTCGCGGTGTCGACCGCGCAGCTCGTGGTGGTGCCGAGGCTGAACGATGCGACGTCGTTCTTCACCGCCACCGCCGTTGCTTGCTGCACGATCGACATGTTGCCGACCTGACCTTCGCCGTTCGCGCCCGAGCACGACAAGATCGATCCGACGAGCGAGCAGCCATGGCCGGTGCCGCCGTCGAATGCGGTCGCGCCGGTGCGCTGATCGATCGGCGTAGGGCGCGTGCTGCCGACGATCGTGCCGTTGCCGTACTGCGCGGTCGAGTTCTTGCCCCAGCAGTACGCTTGCTCGCCCGACGTCGAGCACGTGTGGAAGCCACCGAGACCGACAGCAGCCGTGGGCGGCAGCGCGAGCTTCGCAGGCGTCTTCTGGCAATGGATCGTGTTCGCGACGCAGCGATGCGACAGCGGATCGATGCCGATCTGGCCGTCGTCGCCGCGACCCCAGCAATAGAGCGAACCGTCACCGCTGATCGCGCACGTGTGATCGCCGCCCGCTGCGACATCGATCGCAGCGCACGACAATGCATCGGTCCCACGACCGTCGTCGAGCGGGCCATCCGTGCCGGGCAGCGTGCCGGGATCAAATCCACACGCTGCCATCACCGCGATGGCCACAGTGGCCATCCGCAACAACATCTGTAAAGCATAGCTGATGGGTCTGTCATCGGCAGATCGCCGGCTGGCCGCCACCGTCGAGGATCGGGCAGTCGTGGTAAATGCCCGTCGCGATTGCCCCTGCCAGACCGGGCAGGGCGACTGTCACGTCGGTGGCAAAGTCGCTAAGTCCCGGCAGGCAACCCTTTTGTCCGAATCCCGGACAAACCTGTAACTCACCCCACGAGGAACAGCGAAGCCATGTCGGCGGGCAGCGGAGCTTCGGCGGTCACGCTACCGCCGTCGGGGTGGGGAACCGTGATGCGCGCGGCATGGAGTGCGTGGCGCGGCAGCACGAACAGCTCGGCGAGCTCGGGCGTCAGGCCCTCGTCGCAGTAGTCGACGAACGCGTCGTCGCCGTGTGCGTAGATCTTGTCGCCGACGATCGGGTACCCGGCCTCGGCGAGGTGGACGCGGATCTGGTGCTGGCGGCCCGTCAGGAGCGTGCAGCGCACGAGCGCATACTGCGCGCTCCGGCGCTCGACGCGCACGCGCGTGATCGCGACGAGCCCGCGCGGCCCATGGGGATCGGCGAGCACACGCACCGTCGGGATCCTCGTTGCGTCAGCGGCGGTCGACAGCCGCAGCGATGTGTCGAGCGTGGTCTCCGTGTCCCACGGCGGCTGGCCATGCACGACGGCGAGGTACTGCTTCGTCGTCTTGTCCTTCGCCGCGATCGCAGTTTTCAACACGGCCGCCGCTTCGCGATCGCGCGCGATCACGAGGCAGCCGCTGGTCTCGCGATCAAGTCGATGGCAGAGCTGCTGCTCGGGCTCGTTGGGATAGCGCTCGGCGAGCACGCGCGTGAGCGTATTGAAGTAGAACTTCGCCGACGCGTGCACCGGCAAACCGGCAGGCTTGTCGATGATCCGCATGCGCGCGTCTTCGTGGAGCAGTCCGAACGTGCGCGGGCAGGGCGGCTCGGGGCGCGCCTCGCGGCGAATGATGTAGTGCTCGCCGGCCGCGACGCTCGTCGCCGGTTTCGGCACGAAGCCGTCGGCGCGGCGCAGCTGCGTGTCGATGATCGCCTGGATCTTCGTGCGCGATAGCCGCGTGATCTGCGTCTTGACGAAGTGATCGAGCCGCAGGCCCGCGAGCTCCGGCGGCACGATCAGATGGCGCTCGACGATGCGCGGTTTGCCGTCGGCGTCGAGATGCGACGAGAGCCCGAGGTCGACATCGTCGTCGCCCCCGGCGTCGTCTTCAGTCTTCGGTCTCGTCATCGACGCCCGCAGCCTCGATGTCGTACTTCTTCATCAGCTTACGGAAGTACTTGCGGTCGATGTCGGCGGCGCGCGCGGCGTGCGAGATGTTGCCGGTATTGCGGCGAAGCATCTGCAAGATGTAGTCGCGCTCGAACGTCGCGACCCAGCGTTCCTTCGCGTCCTTGAACGTAACGCCCGGGCTGAGCAGCTCCTCGGGCGTCTGCGGCGGCGTCGCCGACAGCGCCGAGCCCACCGTCGGATTGCCGCCGGTCGGCTGGCGCGGCAGCGGCTTGGCGGCCGGTTGGTCCTTTACCGGCTGCGGTTTCGCGGTGCGCACGTAATCCGGCAGGTCGGAGAGCTCGATCTGCTCGTGGCTGCAGAAGCTGACCGCACGCTCGATCACGTTGACGAGCTCGCGCACGTTGCCGGGCCATGGATAGTTCTGCAGCGCGACCATCGCGTCGCGGGCGATGCCGCGCACGCGTGCAGCGCCGCCTGCAGCGCGGTTGTAGACGCCGCTATCGAGGAAGTGCTGGATCAGCAGCGGAATGTCGTCGGTGCGATCGCGCAGCGACGGGATGTGCAGCCGCACGACGCTGAGCCGGTAGAACAGATCCTGACGGAACCGACCCGCGCGCACCTCGGTCTCGAGGTCGCGGTTGGTCGCCGCGATGATGCGAACGTCGACCTTGTTCGGCTTCGTCGCGCCGACGCGCCGCACTTCGCGCTGCTCGAGCGCGCGCAGCAGTTTCGGTTGCAGGTCGAGAGGCAGCTCGCCGAGCTCGTCGAGGAACAGCGTGCCGCCGTCGGCCTGCTCGAACAAACCGGTGCGCGTCATCATCGCGCCGGTGAAGCTGCCCTTCTCGTGGCCGAACAGCTCGCTCTCGATCAGGTTCGGCGGCACGGCGCCGCAGTCGAACACGACGAGCTCGTTCTTGCTGCGCGGCGACAGCGTGTGGATCGATTGCGCGACGACTTCTTTACCGGTGCCGGTCTCGCCATCGATCACGACCGTCGTCGCGGTCGGCGCGATCTTCTCGATGATCGAGTAGATCTCGCGCATCTTCGGGTTCGCGCCGATCAGCCCGCCGCAGCGGTCCGCGCGCGACGGCACGATGTGAACTTCTTCTTCGCGCGCGTTGAACTTGAGCAAGCTCTGGCCGACCGCGACCGTGCAGCCTGGCTTCAAGAAGCCCTCGCGCACGCGCACCTTGTTGATGAACGTGCCGTTCGTCGAGTGGTTGTCGACGAGGATGTAGCCGGTGTCGTCCTGGACGATCTTGCAGTGATAGCGAGACACCGTGTCGTCGTTGAGCACGACGTCGTTGTCTTCCATCGAGCCGATGCGGATCTCTTCTTTGTCGAACACCCACTCCGCGCCGGGATCATCGACGCCGGTGAGGATGCAACGCCGCAGATGCAGCGTCGGACCGCGGTCGAGATAACTGACCTTGGTCGGCGGTACGAAGTCAGGAAACTTCTTCATGAAGCCGCGCTCTGCGCCATCATACTCGAAAATGCCCTCGGCCCCGTTCCGCCAGCTCCCGTTCGACCAGGTGCCCGAAGGCCCCCGCGTCCCGCACCGCTGGCGGGACACCCAGCGGCGCGATCTGACGATCCGCACCGACGATCTGGGCGAAGTGCGGATCGCGGTCCGCGAATACGGGCCGACCGTGCAGGGCGGGTTCTCCGGCCCGTCCCCGGTGTTCCTCGTTCACGGCATGGGCACGACCGGCTACAGCTGGCGCTACGTGCTCGAGACGCTCGGGCAACGCCATCTCCTGATCATCCCCGACCTGCCCGGCGCGGGCGATTCCGATCATCCGGACGTCTACCTCGGGCCCGACGTGATGGCGCGCGCGCTGCTCGCGATCATCAAAGCACGCGGCTTTGGCGCAAGACCCGTGATCGCGAACTCGATGGGTGGCTACATCGCGATGCGCGCGGCGATGCTCGATCCGGCCGCAATGAGCCGGCTCGTCAACTTGCACTCGCCCGGCGTGCCGACGTTCAAGATGGGCGCGCTGCGCTGGGCGATGCGCTTGTTGCCGTCGTGGCGGATCTTGAACCGGATGATCGCGCGCGATCCCGAGCGCTGGGTCCACGAGAACGTGCACTACTTCGACGAGGAGCTGAAGTCGCGCGAGGAGCATCGCGTCTACGCGGCACCATTGCGTGAGGTCGCCGGCCGCCGCACCTATTACCGCCAGCTGCGCGACACGCTCGACACGCGCGATATGAAGCAGTTCGTGCGCGCGCTGCGAGCGACGCCGTTTCCGATTCCGCTCCAGCTCGTCTACGCGCCGAGCGATCCGATCGTGCCGGCGGCGATCGGCGACCGCCTGCACGCGCTCGTGCCGCAGGCCCAGTTCGTTCGCCTGGCGACCGGCTCGCACTTCGCGCACGTCGACGCGCCGTCGCAGTTCCTCGACGCGGTGACGCCGTTTCTTAGCGCCGGACCGTGATCGTCTTGGTCGGCGTGGTGAGGCCGTGCTGCATTTGCATCAGCGCGCCGCGCTCCCACCACGACGCGACGATCGCCGGGCGATTCTCGCGCACCATCGCGATGACCTGCTGCGGCGCGAGCGTCGTCGCGTACATCGCGACCTTGCGATCGGCACCGAACAGCGGGTTCTCGAGATCCATCGCCTCGCGCTCACCGAACGTGATCAGCACGATGCGATCGTTGGACACGCCGTAGCGCAGCAGGTGCTGGCGCACGACGTCCATGCGGCGCGTCGCCAGATCCTCGTTGTACGGCGCGAGACCGATCGCGTCGGTATGGCCTTCGAGCACCAGCTTGTGGCGCGGGTGCTGGTTGAGCCAGCGCGCGGCGGTCGCGACTTCGTCGACGCCTTCCGCAGTTAGCACGGCTTTGTCGAATTGAAATGGCACGACGTTGTACGGATCGATGCGATTCGGTCCGTCCGGTGATGCGACGAGCGCGCGATCGATGTGACGGCGCGGCGCTGCATTCACGAAGTCAGGTCCCGTCGTATTCGCTTTGTCTGCGAACGCGACCGACGAGAGCAACAACGTACCCACGATAATTCCAAGTCTCGTCATCATGTACGTAGAGAGCAGCATCACGTGTGCCAGCGGCATGTGACGTGCTTCACCTGTGCGCATGTCAGTCGCACGCGAGCGCCAGCCAAAACCATTCACTGACGAGGTTCCCGGCGCAGAGGGATTTCTCCCAGAGCGGCACACTCTGCCGACACTGCGCGCTGCGATCCCATCGTGCCGAGGCTGCACGCTGTATAAGCACGCGACGCAGGCGGTGTTTGGCGAAGGATCGGCCGCTTCGCGCGTGATGTTGGTCGGAGAAGTGCCGGGCGATCGCGAGGATCTCTTAGGCAGACCGTTCGTCGGGCCTGCAGGCAAGTTGCTCGACGAAGCGCTCGCGATCGGCGGCATTCCGCGCGACGACGTCTACGTGACGAACGCGGTCAAGCACTTCAAGTACACGCAGCGCGGCAAGCGCCGGCTGCACGACAAGCCGAACCGCTACGAGATCGCGGCGTGCAAGCCGTGGTTGCGCAGCGAGCTCGAGGTGATCGAGCCAGACATCGTCGTGCTGATGGGCGCGACCGCGGCGCAGGCGCTGCTCGGCTCGAGCTTTCGCGTGACGAGGGAGCGCGGCCACGTGATGGAAGGCACCGGCCTCGCGAAGTGGACGTTCGCGACCGTGCATCCGGCGTCGGTGCTGCGCGCGCCCGACGACGAGCTGCGCCGGCTCGCGAAGGAAGACTTCATCCACGACTTCGAGCTGGTCGGCGAGTTCTTCAAGCGGCTGTAGGCCGCAATGACGATCAGATAGGCGAACTGATCGGAATCGATCTTCTTGCGTCGAGCCCGAGCCCGAGCCCGAGCCCGAGCCCGG
>DATDCH010000802.1:0-23709 GCA_036524455.1 Kofleriaceae bacterium
CGTGCGGTCGCGCGCGTCCCATTGATCGACGAACGTCGGCTGCGAGAGCACGTAGCTGACCGCCATCGCGCCGACGACCACCTTGCCGTCCCACGGCTCGTACGCCGCCTTCGCAACGTCCCAGCGCGTCGGCTTGCTCGCGGTCAGCTTGCCGAGCGACTTGCCGCGGTCGTCGAACACTTCGACGGACTTGATGCGCAGCTCGTCGGCCGTCTTTCCGACGATCGCGAGCTGCATCGACGTCTGCTCGCAACGACGGCGTTCTACTTCGTAATCCACGCGCTCCTGCGCGACCGCTGGGCTCGCCGGTGCGCCAGCCGTCTTGGCCGGGGGCTCCCGTGCTGGTAGTGCCGGCGCGTCCGTCGGCGGCGTGCCACCACAGTCATCGGCGAACGCGACCGACGTGAGCGTGACCGTCGTCTCCACAGGACGTGCGCCCGCGTCGCAACCAACGGCCGACAGCGCCACCATCAACATGACGTGCTTCATCATTAGGTCTTCACATTCGGTGGGAGGCTGGTCGGGGCGGTGAGCATGACGTCCTTCTGCGCGGGCTGATCTACGCCGCCGACGGACAGCACGGTCTTCAGCGTGTACGTCCGGTTCCAGCGGTTGCCGATCTGATCCCACTTCGGTTGAGTGAGCACGTAGCTCACGCTGCTCGTCGAACCGGCTACCACTGTCTCGTCCCACGCGTCGTACCTGCCGCTCGCGTCCGACCATCGCGTCGGCTTGCTCGCGGAGAGTGTGCCGAGGGACTTCCCGGTTTCGTCGAACAGCTCGACGGACTTGACCTGAATGTTCGACGCATCGCCGGCGATGATCGCGAGCTGCATCGACGTCTGTTCGCATCGCCGCTTCGCGCGCGCGCCCGCCACGGGGTTCGCGGAGTCGCTCTTTGCCTTCGCCTTCGTATTCGACTCGTCGCTTAGCGCGGTCGCGGCTTTCGCGGTCTTGACGGGCGCGCTCCACGGCGGCGTACCACCGCAGTCATCGGCGAGCGTGACCGCGGTGAGCTCGACGCGCGTGGTCGGCTTCGGTGCGGGTGGCGTCGGCGCGGGTGTCGGTGTCACCAGGGCCACGCCGGGCTGCGGCTTCGGTGTTGGCGGTGGCGGCGTTTCGTTGCCCGCTGTCTCGTGCGCGCATCCCGCCACGACGACCAACAGGAGAGCTAGGCGTTTCATGATCGATCTAACGTAACACGCGCCCTTGCGGTCTGAAGTCGAAGTCTCTTGAACGACGGGTGGTTGGCACACGGACACGTGCACTGGGATCAACTCACCTTCTCCGGCTCGCCATGCAAGGACTGCCGTAGCCACGTGACGACCATCTGGCCTATTGTCGACGTCTTGTGATCAAACCGTTTCTCGTGAGCATCCTCATCGTGGTTGGTTTCGTGCTGGACGCAGCGGCAGGTCCGAAGCTCCCCACGGCGAATGTCGACGTCACCACGTTCACGCCACCTCCCGGGTGGAAGCGCGGGGAGCGGAACCCTGCCATCGAGTACACCACCGCGAACGAGAAGGCCGGCACCGGCGCCTCCATCATGATCATGCCCAGCATCCCGGGCGAGAGTGATGCGCGCGCGAACTTCGACGCAGCATGGGCTAACTTCATCGCCGCGACGCTGCCCGATGCGCCCGCGCCGACGATCGTGCCGGCCGCCAAACGCAATGGCTGGCAGCTCGTGCGTGGTTCGACGACGTACACGTTCGAAGGCCGTACCGCCAAGACCACGCTCCTCACGGCGACCCGCGATACGACGTTCGTGATCGTGATCGCGACGACGATCGGCAAGACGTACCAGAAGGATGTCGACAAGCTCATCACCTCGCTTCGGTTCGCCGCACCCGCTGCACCGGCCGCGCAGGCGACACCGGCGCCCGCGACACCGGCAACACCGGCGCCCGCGACACCGGCAACGTCCGCACCCACGACGCAGCAACCTCCCAACGCCGAGCTCTCGGGTGGGTGGGGGTTCAGCACGGGCGGCGCGATGGGCGCGGGGCAGTACGCGCCGTGGCTCAGTGACCGCCGCGAGTACGCGTTCGACGGCAACGGGAACTATACGTTCCTGCGTCGCCACAACGTCGATCGTGAACCCGATACGTCGCTGATCCGCGAGCGCGGCACGTACACGCTCAAGGGCGACGTGCTCACGCTGACGCCGACGAAGTGCGAGCGCGAGATCTGGAGCAAGGTGACGAGCGGTGCGAATGCGGGCGCGTACGAGAAGCTGCTTCGTCGCGAGAAGGTTGCGCTCGAGAAGGCGACATACCGCCTGGCGTACGCGTTCTACCTCGACACGCAGGTCCCCAACTTGATGCTGACGTCGAGCGCGCCGACGCAGCGCGACGGTAACTTCAACGCGTCGACGCAGTACCGGCTGTTCCGCCCCGACGGCAAGTACTACACGGCCGTCCCGCCCACTCCGTGATCCATCACCGCGGGTCGGCGTAGACGATCACTTCGTCGAACAAGCCGGCCGCAGATCCGGGATCGTCGACATCGAAGCCACCGACGTAGAAGCTTTGCGAGTCGTTCGCCGTTCGCATCGTGACGGGGCCGAATGAAGGCACGGAGGTGGGCGCTTCGACCCCGTCGAAATAGACCCGCGCGTTCTGCTCGCTGAGCGGCACGGTGAAGTCCCACGCGACCGCGACGTGAACCCAGACGTTGGGCACGAATGGCACGTCGCCAGCGCTCACCGTGGTGATCGGGGCGGGGAAGCCGTTCACATCCCGAGGCTCCACACGGAGCTGGTTGTTGCCGATGGCGCCGGCCTTCGTGATCCGGATCCCGCCGGCCATCACATAGTCCGAGTTGCCGAACAACCGGTGCTCCTGATCGTCAGCCGTGTTGTAGAGCGGCCGGTACCACATCTCGAGCGAACCCCTTACGAAGTCGACGTGAGTCGAGCTGCCGTCGATCTGATCGACCACGAGCACGTCGCCTTGCGTATCGAGTCGCAACGCGCCACCGCAACGACCCTCCACGAAGTCGGCGACGACCGGAACTGCGGCACCCGGCGCTCCGACGACAGTCTGCTGGGCCGCGTCGTCGAGTGAGACCCAGAACAGGATCTGCCCGGCGCGCGGATCACAGTTGACCGCGGACGCATCGACCGATCCGCTGCCGCCCACCGGATCGAAGTTGATCCGGCCGCATGCGGCCAACGCGGTCATGACAAGCCCTCTCCACACGCCAGGATGAATCCTAACGCGTCTGGCAAGCCGGGCCGACTAACCGGTGGGCATTGTGGAGTAACGCGATGGACTGCTCCGCGGCCCGATCGTAATGCGCGCATCCGCGATTGCCGCGTTCCGCAATGCATGGCCCTTGCACGCATCGTTCAACGAAAGGAGCTGACAATGGCCACCGAGACCAAAGACACGAAAGAGCCAACCGAGCCCAAAGGAACCGAGCAGCTGAAGCAGAAGCTGCAGCAGCATCTCGAGGAGGCGAAGCAGAGATTCGAGGACGCGAGGAATCACCTCGCAAGCATGGGCGCCGAGGATCAAGAACAGCTGAAGAACCTGTCTGCGGAGATCCAAGGGCGCATCGATTCGCAGCGCCAACGCGCGCAAGACGTGCGCGACCAAGTCTCGACATGGATACGCGAGAAGAAGGAGCAAGGCGAGGAGGCCATCCGTTCATGGCAACAGAAGCGCTCGATCAAGAAGCTGGAGCACCGCGCCGACCGCGCCGAGGAGTACGCGATCAACTCGCTCGTTGTGGCGATGATGGATGCGGACGAGGCTGAGATGGCGATGCTGGACGCGGTCCAGGCGCGCATCGACGCCGACGCGAGTTACAAGACCTGATCGTGCGAGCCAGCGACGGGCACGAAGTGCGCCCGAGCGCGCTCGCCACATCAGATGGATGGTGGTGCGAGGCCCACCGTCGTTGCGCGGGTGCACTGGTTCAGGCGGCTGCCGTCGCTGGGCCGCTCGGCATCTCGTGACCGCTGGTTCGAACGAGGCGCGCGCCCGCGACCAAGAACGCGACGCCCAGCACGATGGCGTAGACACCGATCGTCCACACCAGAGCGAGGCCACCGGCGATCGGGCTCGCGAACAGCAGGATGCCGAAGGCGATCGACAGCACACCTGCCAACCCGAGCAACCAACGCGAGTCGTGCTCGCGCCACGCCGCCGCAGCGCCGATCTCGAGGAAGCCCATCACGATCGCGCGGGCGCCGATGACAAGCACGAGTACGAGGAACGTTGCCTGCGGATACGAGAGCGCCGCAATGCCGGCGGCGATGCTGACCAGTGCCGCGAACGCGTACCAGCCCCAGCGCATGCCAGTGCGCCGAAACATGTTGGCGACGACGAAGTCGAGAATCGCGTCCGCGAATGCGAACACCGCGAAGACGAACACGAATGCGCCTGCCGCCGCACTTGGGTCGCGCAGCGCGATGACACCGAAGATCGCGGCGACCACACCGCGGAGAATCATCGCCCAGCCTGCCTGGCGCTTACCGGATTCAAAGAGCTCGCCGTGCGAGTGTTGAGGGAGCGTCTGGTCTGAATGTCTGACACTGCTGACTTGCATATTGTCTCCACGAGGAATGTGCACATCCATCGTGGTGCAGTCTCTATGCCCGGCGTGGGCGGTCGGCGCATTCCGCGCGAATGCGCTCGCGGTGCACTGCGCGATACGTGTCCTGCGGGATGTCGTCGCCGCTCGCGCGATCAGGTAACTAACGCCGGTCCGAAAGCTCCCCACCGATTGCGATCAGCGCGCCTGCGGCTGCACGAGCTGCCCGAGCTGCCACGCTTGCAGATGCAACGAATGGCGCAGGGAGCGTTGCGTCTTCCACAACGCATTGCCGAGCCATGCAGCCGCGACGATCATCATGACCGCGTAACCGAGCAGTCCGATGAGTCCCTGGGTCGCAGACAGATGAACATCGGGCGACTGAAAGCTGACGAGCGCGGTATCGAGCTGCATCGTCGTCGACAGCACGCCCACGTGCTCCGCTAGTAGCGGCGCGAGCACGGCCGCCACCATCGCGAGTGCGAATCCCCATGTCGCGGTCGCAGTGCGATACGTCGGACTGTGGACCAACGCGAGCGTGATGACGGCGGCGATTCCGGGTGCGAGGAATAGCGGTGAGAACATCCGCGCGAGGATTGCGATCATGATGATGTTGATGGCGGAGACCAGCAGCGGGCGCGCATAGAACCTCAGCAGGATGAAGCTGACTGTGGTGCACGCGATCAGCGCGAGCGTCGAGCCGGTGAGCGAGCCGCTGAACAAGATCGGCAGGAACACCGAGAATGCGAGGTACGCGCGTGCACCGAGTCGCGCGTTGCGGTTCAGCGCTATCTGGTCGTCGGCGTCGATGGCTTGGAGAACTTCGGGCGGCGTGGTTTTTGGCGGCTCGAGCATCAGGCGCGCAACCAGCTCGGCAGCCGCGGTAAGGCCTGGATCGAGTGCAAGCGCGCGCCCAGCTTCACGCATGGCGGTGGCCCGACCGGCCTCCGCGCCGTCGGCAAACGCGGCGCGCGCCGCGTCGAGGTGCGCGAGTGCGAGCTCGTGGCGGCGCGCGAGATCGCGATCACCGTCGAGGAATCGTTGCACGGCACCCGCGAGGTCGCGGGCACTCGGAATCCGCTGCGTGCGCTCGACCGCAGTTGCCGCGACGCACAGCGCTTCGAGCTCTGGCGGTACGTCGACGCCGCGCAGCGAAGGGTGCGCATCGAGACCGGCGAGCGTCGTGTCGACCGCGAGCACGCCGCGTGGATGCAACGGCTCGCGCGTCAAGATCTCGAACAGCACGCAGCCCAGCGAATAGACATCTGCGCGCTGGTCGACGGAGCGCGCGTCACGAAGTTGTTCTGGCGCCATGTAGCCGTAGGTGCCAATGCGCGTGTCGGCAGCGGTCTCCTCGTCCGAGCTCGCGCCATCTTTCGAGACGTCCTCTCGATCGGAAAGGATGCGCGCGATGCCCCAGTCGAGCACGTAGACCTCGCCGTAGTCGCCAAGCATCACGTTCGAAGGTTTGAGATCGCGATGGACAACGTTACGTGAGTGCGCGAGATCGACGGCGAGACATACATCAACGAACGCGCGCAGCAGCGGCTCGCGCGGAGCGCCACCGGCGATTGTTTCGGCGAGCGTCGTGCCGGCGAGCTTCTTCATCACGAAGAAGGGACGGCCTTCGCCATCGACGCCAACTTCGTAGACAGGAACGATCGCAGGGTGATCGAGGCGGCCTTGGATCATCGCCTCCCGGAAGAAGCGCGTCATTTGGTGCACGCTCGGCTCCGCGTGCTTCATGCGCTTGATCGCAACGGTTCGGCCGATTTGCGAATCGGTCGCGCCGACGACTTCTCCCATACCTCCCTTGCCGATGATTTCGCCGAGCACGTACCGCGCACCGGTCGCGGAGCGAGCGGAAATCTTCGTGTTCGCGTCGGTCAGCTCGACGGTCTCGTTCGACTGGGAGTCGTCTGCCATGCCTCCATAGTAGGTCGGAGCTCGCGAGCAAAGGCAGTCTTGCGTTCGGCCGACGAAACAGCGGCGGAAACCTCCACGATCGCGCAACATGAGCACATGAGCACGAGCATGTTTCGGAGCGGGTTCTACAAATACATGATCCAGGGCTACGTCGATCGGACGCAGGGTGACGAGCTGTCGGCGCTGGTCATGTCGGATGTCGATACCGCCGCCGACATGGAAGCGTTACGTCGGCGCGTGATCCAGCAAGGCCTCGCGATCGAGGAGCTCGCGTCGGTCGTGGCGGTCATGTCGCGCATGCTCACCGAGGCCGGACAGATCGACGCGAAGGTCCTCGAGTACCGAGTGGATGCCGAGCTCGACGCGAGACGTGCGCCACCCGAGGTCCCGGTCGGAACGTGTGTGATGTGCGGCCGCGAACGCCCCGGCAACGAGATCTCCAAGACTGCTTATGGCGCCGTGTGCCGCGGTGGCTGTCCCGTAGCCTGACTGGCGCTATCGTTTGCCCGATAAGCGGTCTTCGCGCGATGAAGCTCCCCACTGTAATTGCCAAGTGGTTCCGCAAGGGGCCGTCTGCCGCCGAGCGGCGCTTGCTACAGCGCTGCGCGGGCGATCAGGCGCAGATGGAGCGCTTGATCGCACACGAGCTTCAACGGCAGCCGGGGCGTTCGCGAGCGGAGGCTTCGGAGGCCGCGCTGGACCGCTGGAACCGCGACCGATAGCGCGGCGGCCAGCACGTCGGTCACATGGCTTGTTCTATGTGACCGATCCCGACGGCAACAGGGAAGCTGAGCAGATAGGACGCGACGCGCGTAACGCTACTTGCGCTTGTTGTCGCGAGGCGGCTCGCGACGCTTCGTCGACTCGGAGCGCGGCTGCTGACGCGGCTGATCGGCGCTCGGCTGCGGTTGCGGCTGCTCGACGCGTCGTTGCTGCTGCGGCTGCTCGCGACGTTGCTGCTGCGGCTGCTCGGCGCGCGGTTGCCGTTGCGGCTGCTCGACGCGCGGTTGCTGCTGTGGCGGCTCGATGCGTCGCTGCTGCTGCGGCTGCTCGCGCCGCTGCTGCTGTTGTTGCTTTCGCCCTTGCTCCTGCTGCGCTCGGGGCTGAACGGGTTGACGTTGCGGTTCTTCCGCGCGCTGCTGCTTCGTGGGCTGCTCCGGCGCGCGCGAACGCGGTTGCGGCGCAGCGCGCTCCGTCGAAGGCGCCGGCATCACGTCGCGCGCCACCTTGCGCAGCTTCGGATCCTTTTCGATCCTCCGCTGATTCTGCTGCTCGATCTGCGGGCGTCGCTCGCGTGCGCGCGTCTCCGCGGTCTGCAGCTCGTTGCGCGTCATCCGTCCGAGCGCGCGCGGCTGCACGGTCTGCTTCTTCACCGTCACCTTGTGCGCGCGCAGCGTTGCCGGCGATGGACCGACGACCACCTTTGTGCTCGCGATCGTCGCGTACTGCTGCACGGGACGCGCCTCGCGATGGATCTCGATCACGCGCTGGCGCGGCACGTAGTAGCGAGCCACGTTGACGTTGACGATGTACGCGCTCGGGCAGTAATGCCACGCGATGATCGGTGGCTGATATCCCGCCTCGATCACGATCTGCGGTGCGAGCGGCGCCCAGCCGAATTCATTGGCGGTCTCGCGCCACTCGACCCACGAAGGTCCCCACGTCGTATCGGGCATCCAGACCCAACGGCCGTAGGTGTCCGAGTAGAACCACCGGCCGTAGTGGGACGTCACCCACGCGAACCTTTCGTTGGAGACCCAGACCATGCCGACATCGGTGAATTGCCAATGCCCGTTCCTGTAAGGCACGTAATCGGCTCGCCCCGGAATCCAGAGCTGACCAAACCGTGGGTCATCGACCCAAACGCCATACGGGGCCAGCTGATCGTAGAAGACATCGACCGAGCCGATGGCCTCACCGGGTACGACCTCGGCGTAGACATCAACGCGAAGTTGCGCCGAGGCAGAGAATGGTGCGAGCGCCAGTGTCGCACCGAGAAGGATGCTTGCGACTTTCATGGCCTCGTAGAGGAGCAATACGCAAGCCACGGTAGTGCGAGGGCACCCAAGTCACGTCAGACGCCAAATACTGCGTCGGTGAATCCCCGATGCGGTGCAACGGGCCCCGAGGTTGTCCTGAACCGTGCGAGCGACGGTTGATCACGGCAATGAGGACTGTGTCGGCGACTACTCGTAGTCGTACTCGACCACGTACTCGTCTTCGAACTCTTCGGGCGGCACCGTCCCGCGTGCTGTGCGCATCGCGGGGCGTGGTGGTTCGGGCGGCCATTCGACAAACGTGTCCGTCGGCTCGTCGCCAAAGTCGGATGCCCGCCCCCACTGCCTCGCGATGAGCATCTCAGCTACTTGCCGGATTCTGTGGTCGCGCATGAGAGCTCCACCTTAACGCCGATTGCGTGTCGTCGCGTCGTCGAACGACGAAGCGCACGCCGCGTCACGGTAAAGATCGTGCCGCAGCCAACAGTGCATGCAGCTGATCGCATTGCGCTGTGCGCTCGGTATCCGACCGATCGTCAACACGGGCGGCCGCGGATCGATCTACTGCTTCGCGTTCGACTGAGTGGATCAGGAGCAACTCGCGGAGCTACTCGCGCGCGATCGGCGGCAGCAACTCGACGTCTAACGACCTCGTCGCCGAAGTGACACGCGCTCAACGCCTACGCGCGTGGGAAAAGACGTACGCGACCTCATGAACCGTTGTCAGTGCGAACTACGCGATGCGCACCTCGCTCGCGCCGTTAGTGCCCGACACAGAGTCGTGGCGGTCCGTCGCGAACGATCAGTAGTCGCGTTGTTGCTCGCGCACGTCGACGCGCGTTGCGAGCGCGCGTCGACCTACCCCGAGCTCATGCCGAGGGCGCACCGATTCGTTTCTGCGTTGCTAGCTCGCGCATCGGTGGACGACAATCCGATCGTGCGACGCCTCGCGATCCTGGCCGTATTCTCGGCGTGCGGCCGCCTCGAGTTCGATGTTGTTGTCGACGGCGCGGTCCCTGGCGACGGCAACGTCGGCGTCGATGCGATCTCGCCAAACGCGATCGCCGCGGTCGTCGCCGGAGACGCTCACTCGTGCGCACGCACGGTCGGCGGTGATGTCTATTGCTGGGGTGACAACCAGCGCTACCAGCTTGGCAACACCGCGAATTCGACGACGATGGCGGTGCAGGTCACGGCGATCGACGATGCGATCGACATCGCGGCCGGCAATCGTCACGTTTGCGCCGCGCGCGCGACGGGCGCTGTCGTGTGTTGGGGCAACAACAGTTCCGGACAGGTTGGATTGCCGTCCACGCTCACGGATGTCTCGTTCACACCCGTTGCCGGGATCGACGACGCGATCGGCGTGACGGCCGGATGGTCACACTCGTGTGCCGTGCGGCAAAGCGGCGCAGTCGCCTGCTGGGGCGGCAACGTCAACGGCGAGCTCGGGGACGGCACGACGATGTCGCGACCGAATGCCGTCGATATCGCGGGGCTCGCGAACGTCGTGCAGGTCGCGACGATGGACGAGCACACGTGCGCGCGCCAGAGCGACGGCGCGATCCAATGCTGGGGATGGAACAACCGCGGGCAGCTCGGCACCGGCGACACTTCGATCCATCGCACGCCGTTCGATACCGGCGTGCGCGCGGATGCGCTTGGCCTGGGTCAGGTGCACACCTGTGCCGCGAACACGAACGCGGTGTGGTGCTGGGGCGATGCGACGTCCGGCAAGCTTGGCAACGGCGTTATGTCAGGCATGACGCCGAGCCCGACGATGGTGTTCGGTGGCGGTGCGTGGCTCGCCGGCGGCTACGATCACAGCTGTGTGGTCACGAGCGCTGGTGAGGTGTTTTGTTCCGGCGGCAATGCGATGGGACAGCTCGGCACCGGCAATCTGACTCCGACGACGAGCTTCGTGGCCGTCCAAAGCCCCCGGATGTTCTCGTCGGTCGGCGCGGGAAGCTTTCACACCTGCGCGGTCACGCGTTCCGGCGGTGCGATGTGTTGGGGTTGGGGTCTGTTCGGCCAGCTCGGCACGGGCGATAGCGCAAATCAGAGCGAGCCGATCGCAGTGATGGGTCTGCCGTAGCTTGTCGAGCGCGCGGGTTGCTCCGAGATGAGCAAGTCGGGCCCGGAGAGACTCGCGCGTTCCAGCTCTGGGTCGCGTGGCCGGTCGCGGTTACAGTGTCCCCGATGAAGCACTCGGGATTGCTCCTGCTCGTTCTATTGGCGTGCAGCGACGGCACCGGCAACAACACCAAGCCAAAACTCGACAAGACCGAGCATGCGTTCAGCCAGATCTATCAAGCCGCGACGTGGAGCAAGAACGATGCGGGCACCGGTAACTCGGGCACCGGCTCGACTGCGCGAGCGACGACCGAGTACCGCGCGCTGCTCCAGCGTGTGCTGGCAGAGCGAGGCATCCGCTCGGTGGTCGACGCCGGCTGCGGCGACTGGGAGTTCTCGCAGCTCGTCGACTGGACCGGCGTCGACTACAAGGGCTACGACATCGTCGAAGCCGTGGTCGCCGAAGACACGAAGCGGTTTGCCAAGCCGGGCATTCAGTTCTTCGTCGGCAACATCGTGACCGACAAGCTGCCGGCAGCCGATCTCTTGATCTCCAAGCACGTCCTGCAGCACCTGCCGGACAACGACGTGATCGCGTTCTTGAAGAAACTTCCCGATTACAAATACGCGCTCATCACCAACGGCGTCGAACCCTCGTCCAAGAGCGCGCGTCACGCGATCGATATCGAGCCCGGCGGCTATCGCCCGCTCGACATCACCAAACCGCCATTCAATATCGTCGGAGAAAAAGTGCTCACGTACACCGACGACCACCACTTCCACCAAGTCGTCCTGGTCACGCGCGACTCGAAGTGAGCGCCGGAAACTCCGGCCGAATCGGCTCGGGCCGCACCTGGCCGGAGACAACGGGTCGAGGCGTGCGTCCGATATTCGGACAACACGGCTCTCACTTGCAAGTCTTGGCTCCACCGGAGCGGAGGCGACAATTGTCGGACAGGCAGTCCGAGTCGAACCAGCAGTAGTCGCCGCGCAGGCCATCACCCATGCAGACGCTCTGGCCGAGCTGCGCGACGTGGCGGCAGCTCTGGCCGTCGCCACAGTCCGAAGAGAATCGACATGTGTCCACGCTGTTCGCGGCGGCTCGTGTGCTCCTGGGCGCGACGACGATCACCGGTTGCACCGGCGGCGGCGCGGGCGGCGCGGGCGCTTGGCCCATCCCGGCATGAAAGCCGGCGATGTACTTTTCCGCCGCAGTCGAGCGATGCGCCGGCGCGCAATACCGATGCGTCCAGTCCGCCGACATCGGCTCTCGCCGATAGCCTGCGTTGTAGCCGGCTTGGTAGGCGGCCGACGCGTCGGTACACAGCCGATGCAGGTGCGCGCTCTCCGCTTGGCGTGCGGCCTCAGCAGCGGAAGCGTACGCCACGCGCTGAGCTTCGACGTTGCGCGCCACGATGGCGTGATGCTCGGCATAGCCGCGAGCGTGACCCTCTTGATATCCGCCTGCGATTGCATCGCGGCTATGAGGAGGGCAGCTCGACATGAACCAATTGAACTGCGATGGCTGGCCGGCGACTCCGTCGTTGTAACCGGCGCGTTGCGCGTGCTCGACGCTCGTACATACAGGTGACGACGCCGCGTATTGAGTTTGGGGCTGCGGGCCACACGAGACTGCGATGACAGCGGTCATCGCGAGCGCCAAGCTTCCCCACCGACGTGACACTTCGTTCGCTGCAACCATGAGGTCGCGGACCTTTGATCGCGAGGCACGTGGGGGTCAACGAAAAATGTCCACGGCTGCGGCAATTTGTTGTTTCTCGTCGACGATGGTGGTGCGTGTCCAACCTCCGAGAACCACCCTGAAATTCTTGTGCGGCTTGCTACGCAGGTTTTACGTTGACCGTTCGCGGATTCGCACAGCACTATCCGTTGAAGTCTGTGGGCGTCCATGATCGGTGAGCGAATCGGCAACTACGTGATCACGCAGGTCCTTGGCGAGGGCGGGATGGGGCAGGTGTACCTCGCCGAGCACCCTCAAATTGGTAAGCGGGTCGCCCTCAAGGTCCTGCATCCCGAGCTGGCCGAGAACCCGGATGTCGTCGCGCGCTTCTTCAACGAGGCGAAGGCGGTCAACGACATCGGCCATCCGAACATCGTCGACATCCTCGATTTCGGCACCGTCCAAGGCTCGCGCGGACCTGTCGTCTACCTGGTCATGGAGATGATCCAGGGCAGGACGCTGACGCAGCTGATCGAGGCGGGCGCGATGGATCCGGCACGGACCTCGAGCATCGTCGTTCAGGTCGCCGACGCGCTCGTCGCGTCGCACGAACGAGGCATCGTCCATCGCGATCTCAAGCCCGACAACATCATGATCGTGATGCGCGGTCGGCAAGAGCTGGTCAAGCTGCTCGACTTCGGCATCGCGAAGCTGACGGGCAACCAGCCGGTATCGACGCGCACCCGCACGGGCATGGTGATCGGAACGCCGACGTACATGTCTCCCGAGCAATGCGATGGCAAAGGCGCGATCGATCATCGCACCGATATCTACGCGCTCGGCATCGTCATCTACGAGATGCTCACCGGTCGCGTACCGTTCGAGGGCTCCGGCTTCGGCGAGATTCTCGTCAAGCAGATGACCGCTCAGCCCGCGCCGATGTCTTCCGTGCGCCCGGGGGTGCCGCCTCATCTCGAGCAGATCGTGATGAAGGCGATGCAGAAGAATCCCGCCGATCGATTCAACACGATGCGCGAGCTCGCGGATGCCATCGGCGATCCGCAGCGCTACGTCGACGCGCGCGGCGGTCTCGGCGGTTTCCTGCCGCCCAGTCCTGCGTCCGCGAACGCTGCGACGCGCGTGGTCACGCCGCCGGGCCATTCCTCGACGACGCTCTCCCACAGCGTCGGCGAGGTCAACGTTCCGACCGCGCAGGTGACGCCACCGACGTATCCGTCCACGCAGCGTCCTCGGAAGAAGCACGGCCCGCTGATCATCTTCGGCGGGGTCGTCGGCGTGGCCGCGATCGCGGGTGGCGTTGGATTGCTCGCGATGCGCGACACCGGCGAGGCTGCCGTCGAGCAAACGCCGGCTGCGGAACCTGCGCCTGCGCTTGCGGCTGCGCCGGCACTGACGCCGGATCCGCCGCCAGCGCCCGCTCCGGCACCGGCACCGGCACCAGCACCAGCACCAGCACCAGCACCAGCACAGCCGGCGAGGATCACGCTCCACTTCGAAACGAAACCCCCCGGCGCCTCGGTCTATTTTCGCGACGAGACGACCGAGCGCTGCAAGGCACCGTGCGCGTTCGAGGTCGATCGCAGCGACGTCGACGCGAGCATCACCGTGAAGCTCGCGGGCTATGCTGACCAGGCCCGCACGATGACCCTCAAGTCCGAGGGTCGCCTCTCGATCTCGCTCGAGAAAAAGCAACGCGCCACGACAACGCGGCCCAAGACCGACAAGCAGGAAAAGAGCGATCGCGCGCGCCCGGTCGGCGACAATACTCTCAATCCGTTCGATAATTGAGCGTCATGATTCGCACACTGCTGGTGGTTGCACTGGGTGTCTGCCCGGCCGTCGTCGCGCATGCCGACGAGGCATCGGCGAAGAGTCTCTACGAGCAAGGTGAGCGCGCCTATAACCTGGGGCAGTTCCCAAAGGCGATCGAGCTATTCACCCAAGCGTACGAAGCGTCACCGAAGCCGGCATTCCTGTTCAACATCGCGCAGACGTACCGGCAGGCCGGCGACTGCAAGCAGTCGCTGTTCTTCTACAAGCGCTACCTCGCGCTCGCGGAGAACGATCCCAAGAAACCGATCAAGCCCGAGCTCAAGGCGGAAGTCGAGAAACGAATCACCGAGCTCGACGACTGCCTGAAGCGCGAGATTGCTAACAAGCCGCCCGACTCCCTCGACAACGGGTCCGGCTCGACGACAAGCACCACGCCCACGAAGCCGAAGGACCAGGGTACATCGACGACCATCACGGCGCAGACCGAGGACGGCGAGGAAGATACCGGCGAAGAAGAAGAGGAGCAAGAGGTCCCGCCTGGCAGCGAGCTGCCGGTGCTGGTATCCCTGCGCGCGATCGCCGGCGTCGCGAAGCTCTCCGCCGGATCTCTCGACACGAAGTTTCAATTCGCCGGCACGATCCTCGGCGGCTATCCACTCGCACTCGGTCCCAAGCTGGCGCTCGATCTCGGTGCCGCCTTCTCGTTCACCCCGGTGCCTTACAGGACATCGTCGAACGAACAGGGCAGCGGCACACTGATCGGCGTGCTCGCGAACGCGAGCCCGAGCTACGTCGTGATCCCGAAGCTATCGGTGCGCGGCGACGTCGGGGCGGGGGTCTTGGTCTTCGCCGGCCTCGGCACGGCTGGCAACCCGTTTACGATGATGGGAACACCGGCAACGGGCCCGCTCTCGACGTTCATGGCTCGCGTGGCGGTTTCTGCGGATTACGCGATCACGCCCAACCTGATCGTCACGGTGACGCCGTTCGCGTTCACGTACAGCCCTCCGCCGTCGGGCTTCGAGGATTCGATCTCGTCGCTGACGACGATGTCGTTCCTCGCCGGTATCGGCTATCGCCGCTGACCGTTGCGTTGCAGTTAGGTCTTGATGATCCAGCGCACGGCTGCATTCGTCGGGCGTGTCTCGGCGCCACCGGTGTTCTGGATCGCGATCCCGGTCGTGCCGCTCGGGATTGAATGCGTATGAAGGTGCAGTGGATTCACAGCCACGTTGAACGCAGCGGCGGAAGTGACAAATGCGTTGATCCCACTGACAGAACCGTCCGTCCAGATGTCCCTACCAGCCCAGTTGTTTGGGCTACCCGAAGAGCCGCCGTGGTTGTGCCCCGGGTCGGTGACCGCATGCGCGTGACCAGCGAGCGCGGGGGCTTGCACCGAACCGACGCTGTCACCGACCGCTCCACCAGTCGCCGCGGCACCTCGCGATGCAGCATCCGGGTCGCGCCCCGCGCCCTGATCTTGGCCGCGTAGGAACCGCCCGCGGTAATCAGGCAGGTTGAACGTCGTCGTACCGTCACCGCCACCGTGCAGCGTCCCAATCACGGCGAACAGCGACGCATGCGTCGTGCGGCTGACCGCCATGCCGTCGCACAGCATCCAACCGGTCGGTGGCGTCATGCCGGCGAACGCGATGATCGATCCGGCCGGTGTATCGCCGCCCCCTGTCCCGGCGGGACCTTGTGGGCCTGCGGGGCCCTCGGGTCCTGCGGGGCCGGGCGGACCCGCCGGACAATCCGCCGCACATGCGTCCGGCACGGAACCACAACTGATGTGGACGCCGCCGAATGCGAAACCACCAATCACAAAGATCCCCGCTGCACCCATAAGACGCAGCCACCGCTGTTTCGTTTGCGAGCTCATCAACTCATCTTAGGAGATAGGAGTTAAAGGCGTCAACGCTCCCGCCTCGTCGGTGCGTAGAGCTCGCGCCCGAGCTCGAGCACACTCCCGGTCATGTTGATGTTCCGGTTCTCGTCGACGCGCAGCCTCAGCTAGCTCCGCTTCCAGCGCACGCCGTCGTCGCCGTCGTCGAGCAAGATGCCGCGCTCGCGCAGCCCGGTGCGAATCCGATCCGCGGTCGCGAAGTCCTTGCGGGCTTTCGCCGCATGGCGGAGCCCGATCAGACGCTCGATCGCAACGGGATCGAGCTCGCCCGCGAGCAGCGCGTCGGTATCACCGTCGACGAGCTCGGCCATCCGCGTTTGCGTGACCTTGCCCGAGCGCGGGCTGCGATCGATCACGTCGAGCACGCGGTCGATTCCATCGATCGCGACGAGTGCCGCGCGCGCGTCGCCCGGCCCGAGCTGCTCGAGATTGAGCGCCTTGACGAGCGCGATCACCGCGGCGAGCGCGTTTGGCATATCGAGGTCGTCGTCGAGCGCTGCGTCGAACCGCGCGAGATGCTCCGCGAGGAGACCGGCGATCGCGACGGGACCGTCAGCTGCGTCCTCGCGCAGCCGATCGTACAGTGACTGCAGGCGCGCAACGGTCGTGCTCGCTTGCGCGAGGAGATCGAACGTGAAGTTGAGCTGGTGACCGTGGTGGCTCGAGATCAGCGCGAGCCGCAGCACCGCGGCCGGGACGCCGCTCGCGAACCCTTGCGCCGCGAGCTTGGTCGCGACGTCGCCGGACGGAGCGAGCAGATCGCGCGCGGTAAAGAATGTCCCGTCGCGCTTGCTCATCTTTTTGCCATCGACCAGCAAGTGGCGTCCGTGGATCCAGTAACGCGCAAACGTCACGCGCGGTGGACCGCCATCGGGTGCGGGCGTCGTGATGTCGTCGGCACAGCACGATTGCGCGAGCTCGCACTCGTGGTGCGGAAAGATGTTGTCGTCGCCTCCGGTGTGGATGTCGATCGTGTCGCCGAGGAGTGCCTTCGACATCGCAGAGCACTCGATGTGCCAGCCGGGAAAGCCTCGACCGAACCGCGGATCCACGTCGCTAGAGTCCCACTGCATCAGGTGCTTCGGGTCCACCTTCCACAGCGCGAAGTCGCGCGGATCGCGCTTCTCCTCGCGCACCGCGACCCGCGCGCCGGCCTCGAGCTGATCGATCGGCTTGCCCGAGAGCGCGCCGTAACCCGGGAACTTCGCGATCTCGAAGTAGACCTGACCGCTCGCGTCGACGTACGCAAAGCCGCGCTCGACGAGCCGCTTCACCATCGCGAGCATCTCGGGGATGTACTCGGTCGCCCGCGGGTGCAGCGCGCGATCGCTCGCGTCGGGCTCCTGATAGATCCGGAGCCGTAGCGATGTCGCGTCGCGCACGAACTCACTCTCGAAGTGCGCGGCGACCGCGAACGGATCTGTACCGAGCTCGCGTGCTGCCTTCGCGAGCTTGTCTTCGCCAGTCGCGTCCGCGAGGTGGTCCTCGGTCATGTGGCCGACGTCGGTGATGTTCATCACCTGCCGCACGGCGTAGCCGCGCCGCTCGAGTACGCGGCGCAGCACATCGGCGAACAGGAAGCTGCGGAAGTTGCCGATGTGCGCGAACGAGTAGACCGTGGGCCCGCACGTGTACATCGTGACGTGACGCGGATCGAGCGGGACGAACGCTTCGAGGGATCGCGAGTACGTGTTGCGCAGGTTCACGGGCGCTAGCCTACGCCATCGACAATCAGAGCAAGACCCGCGCGCCGGGAAGCTCACGCGATGCGTGCGACTGCGACACAACTGCGACCGCGACATGGGACAACGCGAGCCCTTCTGGACTGCACTTCGGTCGTCACCCCAGCATCCTGACGCCCTCGTAGCGGTAGCCGACACCACGAACCGTCCGGATGATGGCGGGCGCCTTGCTGTCGGTTTCGATCTTCTTGCGCAGCTTCGCGATGTGCTGGTCAAGCGTGCGGCTGTTCGGATACTTGCAGCCGCCCCAGCAAGTGCGAAACAGCATGTCGCGATCGAGCACGATGTTTGGATGCGACGCGAACGCCGAGAGCAGGCTGACCTCGCGCAGCGATAGCTCGACGACCGTGCCACCGGACAACGTCGCGCGCAGCTCGCCCGGGGTGACGGTGATACCGGCGATCACGAACGTCGCGCTCGGCGGCGGCGCGCTGCGCTGGTAGCAGCGTCGGCTGATCGCGCGCACGCGGGCGATTAGCTCGCGCATGCCGAATGGCTTCATCATGAAGTCGTCGGCGCCGAGCTCGAGGCCGAGCACCTTGTCGATTTCTTCGTTCTTCGCGCTGAGGAACACGATCGGCACGTCGCGATCGTCGCGCCGGATCTCGCGACACACGTCGTAGCCGGAGCGTTCGGGCATCATGATGTCGAGCAGCACGAAGTCGGCGCGCTCTCCGCGCCACAGCGCGAGCGCCGCGGCGCCGTCGGCAGCAGCGCGCACGGGGTAGCCTTCTCCCTCGAGGATCTCGGTCAGCCCGGCGCGCATCGCGGCGTCGTCTTCGGCGATCAGCACGTTCATGAGTCACCTCCGTAGGCGGGAAGAGTCAGCTGGAATCGCGCACCGCAGTCGCTGTCGGCGAGTGCGAGCTCGCCCCCGGATGCGCGTGCGAGCTCGCGCGCGATCGCCAGGCCGATGCCGGTGCCGGTGGTCGCCGTCAGCGCTTCGTCACTACGTTTGAACGGCTCGAAGATCGTCTCGCGATCGCCTGCGGCCACGCCCGGACCGCGATCCGCGACGCTAACGACGACGTGACCGTTTGCCGCACGCGTCTCGACCGTGACCTCACCGCCGGTCGCCGCGTAGCGCTCGACGTTCGACATCAGATTGCCCACGATTTGATCGATCGCGTCGGCGTTCGCGCGCGCGGGCGAACCCGCGAGGTCAAGCTTGACCACGATCGATCGCGCGTCGAGTGCTGGGCCGAACTTCGCGACGGCACCGCGAACGACTGCATCGACATCGACGCGTTGCGTGGTTGGCGCGAGTGTGCCCTTTTGATGACGTGCAAACGCGAGCACGTTGTCGATGAGCCGCCCGAGCCGCTCGCTCTCGGCGACGATCACGCGCGCGCGTTGCGTTTGCTCGTCATCGTCGAGCGCGGCGTCTTCCATCAGCTCCGCGTAGAGCCGGATGTTGGTAAGCGGTGTGCGAAGCTCATGCGACACGCGCGTGACGAAGCCGACGCGCGCAGCCGCATCGCGCAATCGGCGCGTGTATTCACGATAGACGTACACGGCGAGACCGATCAGCGCGAGCGCAACTGCGCCAATGCCGAACAGCGGTGCGAGCTCGACGTCATCGGCGAGCGCGGCGCGCTGCTCCGGCGAGATGAAGTAGCGCAGCTGCCAGGCGTCGAGCGGCGCGTCCAATGCAATGCTTGCATCGGCTAGCTGCGATGCACTCTGGAGAGGGCCCCATTGGTGCACGATCTGGCCGCGCGAATCGACGAGGTCCATGCGACCTTCGGCGAGCGACGACGTCGGCAGGGCGCCGACAATGCGCGCGAGCACACCGATGCGCTGGAGCTCGACGCCGATCACGCCGCGGTCTGGTGTGCGCCGCCAGAACAGCACGTGCACGCCTTCAGCCCAGTACCACGAGAGCCAGCCGTGCGGCCTTTGCGCCGCGAGATCGACGAGGCTGTCGCCGACGCCGGCAGCGCTGTGCACGCGCCGCGATCCAGGCGCGTCGCTCGCCCCAGAACCGGCGCGCGGGCTCGCATGCTCGCTGGTGGCATCGATTCCGACCTCGGGTGCCAGAATCGCGCGGCCGGTCCAGATCGACGCTGTGCGCTCGAGGAACTCGTGCTCGCCACGGCCGGCTTCCGCGCTTGTGGGAAACGTCAGCCGGCCCTGCGCGTCGAGGCGAAACAACTGGCGCGCGATGGCCAGCTTGCGGCCGAGCGCGCGCAGCTCGTCGGGCGAGCTTGGTGCGTCGGCGAGGGCGCTATCGAGCTCGCGCTCGATCGCCGCAAACGCTTGGCTCGCACGCACGCGCACGTCGGCGAGGCGTCCGTCGAGCAAACCCTGCACCTCGTGGCGGCGCAGCTCCGCCCGCTCGCTCGACATTCGCACGGCCAAGTAGCCAGCGACGATGAGCGGCACGGTGACGAGGAGCCAGAATGCGCGCACCAACGTTTTACAACGCTCCAGCGGCCTAGAGGATCTAGCGATAGGACTGCTGGTTGGTGATCTGGTGATCCATGGCCTTCATGCCCTTGCGGGTCTGATTCCAACGGGTGTCGTCGAGGTTCGTCGCGTCGACCTCGTTTTGCTTGCTGTAGCCTTGCAGCCGTTGTGATTTGAGCCGGGCCGCGTTCTCCTGCAGGTAGCGCGCGTTATCGACCAACACCTCCTTCGCCTCCTTGACCTTGCCCTGGTCGCGCAGGGATACGGCCTGTCGGCTCTGGTCGGCGGCGATCGCTTCGACTGCCGCCTCCAACACCTGCTTGTTTTGCTTCTTCGCGACCGCGAGCTTCGCCGACGCGAACTCGACACCGATCGAGCTCTTCTTCGAGCCCTTCGACTTGTTGATCAGATCCGAGTAGTTGACCGCGACGTCGGCGAGCGCGCGCTTTTTGCCCGCGTTGCCGGGCGGGACCTTCACCTCGAACAGCACGTACTTCTGCTGCTTCGCGTAGAGCTGGCTCAGCGACAACGTCGCTTTGCGTCCATTGATCGTCGCTTCGCGGCCAAGCGCGCGCACAGGCACGATGCCGGTGTCGAACTCGATCTCGACCTCCACGTCTTGCGCGACGACCGACAGCACGTCCCCAAGCTCGCCGTTGAAAATGCGCGCCAGGTCGTTACCGGTCTCGGCGAACGAGTGGTTGCCATCCGACCGCATCGCGATCTGGGTCATCAGGTCTTCGTTGTAGCCGAGCCCGAGGCCGACCGTCGTGATCGCGATCCCCTGCCGACCGGCAACTTCGCCAAGCTGGCCGAGCTCGTTTGGCGACGACGGCCCGACGTTCGCCTGCCCATCGGAGAGCAAGATGATGCGATTGACGCGTTTCGGGTCGCGGTTCTTGCCGATCTCTTCGAGGCCGAACGTGAGGCCTGCGAACAGCGCGGTCGAACCGCCCGGCTGCAATGCCGAGATGCGCTCGCGAATCGCATCGCGCGAGCTCACGCGCTCCGCCGGCTGCAGCACGTTAACGCGATCGTCGAACGCGATCACCGAGAGAATGTCGTCGGGCTGCATCCGATCGACGACCATCATCGCCGCGGCTTTCGCCTTTTCGATCTTGTCGCCGCTCATCGACCCCGAGCGATCGAGAACGATCGCGAGGTTCACTGGTGTACGACTCGCTGCAGGTAGCGCGAACCCACCGAGCGTGATCTTGATGTACGCGGTTTGCTCTTTCCCCGCCATCATCAGTGGCTCGCCGACTTCGACGTCGAACGTGATGTCGAGATCGCGCGACGACGGCGCGCTGACGGCGACGCTTGGCGATGCAGCGCATGCGAACAGAGTCAGGATCGATAGACGTACCAGCATTGAACCCTCCGTCTTCGACCATACGCAGAGGGTTCGAAATGGCTCTAACCGTTACGTAAAACGAACGTAAAACGATTGTATGGATTGAGCGGCTCGATCTTGTCGAGCGCGGCGAGCCACTCCTGCGCGTTCTTGATCGCGAGCGCACGCTCGAGGAACGTTGCATGCACGAGGCGGTGGTACCCTTCGGGGTAAGAGCGCAATTACCTGAGGAAGTTCTCATGTGTAGGGGACGTAGATCATTAAAAGAGAAGCCTCATGGCGCACGAACGTGAAACCGATCAGCGGCACGCCACAGCCGACACCGAGGCGCATGGCGATCATGCGGACGACGCGCGCGCGAGCGGCGATTTCACCTCGAAGGGAGCGATTCCACCTGTCGGGTCCGACTTCGGCAGCGCGGGACCATCGGCTTCCGATCGCGCGTTCGGCGCGCACGACCACGCGCACGGAGCAAATGGCCACGAGCACGTCCGCGACGTCACCGACCTCGACGCCAAGGACGACGCCGAGCGGCGCCGCGATCAACGCTTCGACAACGATGCAGTGCTCGAAGAGATCGCGGCGGGCACGCGCGTGATCAAGAACGGCGATACGGGTCGCGCAGTGACGAAGCTCCAAGTCGCTCTGATGGATCTCGGTTACCTCAAGGGCAGCCAGGTCGACGGTGACTTCCGCGCGATTACCGAGGCAGCGCTCAAGAAGTACCAAGCCGCCGCCGGCCTCGGCGAGACGGGCGAATTCGACGCCGCCACGCTCGGCGGTTTGCGTACGAAGTTCGAGAGCCGCAAGCCGTACGTCGCGCTGTCGCAGCGGTCGAGCGTCGGCGTCCATAAGCTCGAGGATTACGAGAAGGACGAAGCGATCGAGGCGATGGTGCCGCGCAAGCCCGGCGACAAATTCTCCGAGGAGGTCGCCGGCGAGAAGTACGGCCCGAAGATCGAGACGCGGCTCGCGGAGAAGATCGCGAAGTACCACGGGGCTGCGCAGGCCAACGCGGCCAAGCGCGACAAGCCGAAAGAGAACTTTCACAGCTGGGCCGATCTAGAGGGCCCGTGCCAGGCCGCAAAAGTCGCGACCGACAAAGTCTACGGTTCCTACAAGCAGATGCCCGCGTTCAGCAACAAGAAGGCCACGCTCAACGACTTTTATCAGGACCAGAAAGCCGCCAACGCGACCCTCGAGGTCGACGAGAAGAAGGAGAAGGCGGAGAACCTCGTCCGCTACATGATCAATTCGCAGTGCGCCGACATCAATAAGGTCCACCACGCCGACGTCGACGCCGACGGCGAGAGGGCGATTCTCGATCCGATCGTCGCGTCGCTTGTCGACACCGAGCCCAAAGTCCAAATCCTCCTCGAGGTCTTCATGGACTGGCCGGGCGCAGCGCGCGGCCCGAAGATGTTCCTGCAGCGCTACAAGTCAGACACCGACGACAAGAACCGCGAGCAGCTCTGGCAGCTATTCCACATCGGCGTCCACGAATACATCCATACGCTCAAGCATCAGAAGTACACCGACTGGGCGAACGAGCTCGGCGGTGCGCGCTACCACACGCTGATCGAAGGCTTCTGCGATTTCTTCACGCTCAACGTGCGCAGCCAGCTCTCGATCAGCGCCAAGCTCCAAGAGCAGGTCGAGGGTACCTTCTACGACAAGGACAGATCTCCGCCGGCGAACGCAGACGGTTCCACTGGCGTCGGCGTCTATCGCTCGCACGCGCAGGCCGAGCAGGTCGTTTCTATCGTCGGCGTGCGCAACGCGCAGGAAGCGTACTTCGAGGGCGACGTCGCTAAAATGGGCGCATCATGAAAGCCCTGCTGGTAGTCGGACTGGCGGCGTGCTCGCCGAACGACTCGCCGCCGCGGCGGCCCGAGCCGTCACCGCAACCCCAGGCGAGCGCAGCTGCGGACGGGCACGTACCCGCCGATGCGCACGCAGCCCAGACCGTGATCGATGCAGGCACAGGAGGCAGAGCGATGACACCCAAGACGTGTGAGGAAGCAAAGCAAGCGATCGAGGCGCGTCGCTTCGTCGGCTGGCGCGGGCTGCCCGCGGGCTGCTCGCCCAACGCGATGTTCGGTGTGAAGTTCGAAGCGAACGAGTGGCCGAAGCGCACGCTCGGTAAACACGAGACGCGATGGCACGGCCTCGACATCCCCGGCTATTACCAACCGACCGTGAGCGTGCGGGACGGCGTGGTCGTTCTGTTCGACGGCATGAACCCGGAGCTCGACGGTGATTGGGCGCCGCTCGCCGCCGACCTC